>NZ_QFLS01000017.1:0-193364 GCF_004136695.1 Enterobacter cloacae complex sp. 677-3DZ2D5B
CTACCACGAGCTTTTTCTTCTGGTGCGTTATCGATCTGGTCGAAAGCACGAGCAGCACCGCCGTAGGTTTTAGCCAGTACGGTAGTGATTGCAGCAGTCAGGGTAGTTTTACCATGGTCAACGTGGCCGATAGTACCAACGTTGACGTGCGGTTTTGTACGTTCAAATTTTTCTTTAGACACGGCTATATTCCTTACTATAGTGCTCTCCCCTTCGGAGAGAGCACGGGACTTAGGTTTTAATCCTGTGGATTACTTACCACGGGCTTCGATAACGGCCTGAGCAACGTTGTTCGGCGCATCATCATACTTCAGGAATTCCATAGTGTATGATGCACGACCTTTGGTCAGAGAACGCAGCTGAGTTGCATATCCGAACATTTCAGACAGCGGAACTTCAGCGTGGATCTTAACGCCAGTTACTTCGGATTCCTGACCACGCAGCATACCGCGACGACGGCTCAAGTCACCGATAACGTCACCGGTGTTCTCTTCAGGAGTTTCTACTTCAACCTTCATGATCGGCTCAAGCAGAACTGGTTTTGCTTTCTTAAAGCCTTCTTTAAAGGCAATAGACGCAGCCAGTTTAAACGCCAGTTCAGAGGAGTCAACGTCGTGGTAAGAACCGAAGTGCAGACGAACACCCATGTCTACAACCGGGTAACCAGCCAGAGGACCAGCTTTCAGCTGCTCCTGGATGCCTTTATCAACGGCAGGGATGTATTCGCCAGGAATTACACCACCTTTGATGTCGTTGATGAACTCGTAACCTTTCGGGTTAGAGCCCGGCTCCAGTGGGTACATGTCGATCACAACGTGACCGTACTGACCGCGACCACCAGACTGCTTAGCGTGTTTACCTTCAACGTCGGTAACTTTCGCGCGAATCGCTTCGCGGTAAGCAACCTGAGGTTTACCCACGTTCGCTTCAACGTTGAATTCACGCTTCATACGGTCAACGATGATGTCCAGGTGCAGTTCACCCATACCAGCGATGATGGTCTGGTTAGATTCTTCATCAGTCCATACACGGAATGATGGGTCTTCTTTCGCCAGACGGCCCAGAGCCAGACCCATTTTTTCCTGGTCAGCTTTGGTTTTTGGTTCAACTGCGATGGAGATTACCGGCTCAGGGAATTCCATACGCTCCAGAATGATCGGGTGATCCGGGTCACACAGAGTGTCACCAGTGGTCACGTCTTTCAGACCGATAGCAGCAGCGATGTCGCCCGCACGAACTTCTTTGATCTCTTCACGTTTGTTAGCGTGCATCTGTACGATACGGCCAAAACGTTCACGCGCCGCTTTCACGGAGTTCAGGATGGTGTCACCGGAGTTAACCACACCAGAGTAAACGCGGAAGAAGGTCAGGTTACCCACGAATGGGTCGGTAGCAATTTTGAACGCCAGTGCAGAGAATGGCTCTTCATCACTTGCGTGACGCTCAGCCGGAGTATCTTTACCGTCGTCCAGGATGCCGTTGATCGCAGGAACGTCAATCGGGGATGGCAGGTAGTCAACTACCGCATCCAGCATCGCCTGAACACCTTTGTTCTTGAACGCAGAACCACAGGTTACCAGGATGATTTCGTTGTTCAGAACGCGCTGACGCAGAGCAGATTTGATCTCTTGCTCAGACAGTTCTTCACCACCCAGGTATTTTTCCATCAGCTCTTCAGAAGCTTCTGCTGCGGATTCGATCAGGTTCTGGTGCCATTCGTCAGCCAGGTCCTGCATCTCTGCCGGGATATCTTCGTATTCGAAGGTAACGCCCGCATCTGCTTCGTTCCAGTTGATGGCTTTCATTTTCACCAGGTCGATAACGCCGGTGAAGCCTTCTTCAGCACCAATTGCCAGCTGAAGCGGAACAGGGTTCGCGCCCAGACGGGTTTTGATCTGGCCAACAACTTTCAGGAAGTTAGCACCCATACGGTCCATTTTGTTAACGAACGCGATGCGTGGAACTTTATATTTGTTTGCCTGACGCCATACGGTTTCAGACTGTGGCTGAACACCACCAACTGCGCAATAAACCATTACCGCGCCGTCAAGAACACGCATGGAACGTTCTACTTCGATGGTGAAGTCAACGTGCCCTGGGGTGTCGATGATGTTTACGCGATGCGGTTCGTACTGCTTAGCCATACCTGACCAGAATGCAGTAGTCGCTGCGGAGGTGATAGTAATACCACGCTCCTGCTCCTGTTCCATCCAGTCCATGGTGGCTGCGCCGTCATGAACTTCACCGATTTTATGGTTTACACCGGTGTAGAACAGAATACGTTCGGTAGTAGTGGTTTTACCGGCGTCGATGTGCGCACTGATACCGATGTTACGGTAGCGTGCGATGGGTGTTGTACGAGCCATTTGATTCCTCGTTTATATCTTTAGGCGTTCAGTTAAGTTACCCAGAGCGGGCGGCTTCTCTGAAGCGCCCGCCTGGTGACTACGACTCCGAAGGGATTACCAACGGTAGTGTGCGAACGCCTTGTTGGCTTCTGCCATACGGTGAACGTCTTCACGTTTCTTAACTGCGGTACCTTTGTTTTCCGCAGCATCAGAAAGTTCGTTCGCCAGACGCAGAGCCATGGATTTATCACCGCGTTTACGAGCAGCTTCAACGATCCAACGCATTGCCAGAGCATTACGACGAACCGGACGAACTTCAACTGGAACCTGATAAGTAGAACCACCAACGCGGCGAGACTTAACTTCTACAGTCGGGCGCACGTTGTCGAGAGCGACTTCGAAGGCTTCCAGTTCATTTTTACCAGAACGCTGAGCCAGGGTCTCCAGCGCGCTGTATACGATTGCTTCTGCGGTAGATTTTTTACCATCTACCATCAGGATATTTACAAATTTTGCCAGCAGTTCTGATCCGAATTTCGGATCTGGAAGAATTTTACGCTGACCAATGACGCGACGACGTGGCATGGGATTACTCCGTTGTTAATTCAGGATTGTCCAAAACTCTACGAGTTTAGTTTGACATTAAGATAAATCAGTTTGGCCTTACTTAACGGAGAACCATTAAGCCTTAGGACGCTTCACGCCGTACTTGGAGCGAGCCTGCTTACGGTCTTTAACACCTGAGCAGTCCAGCGCACCACGAACGGTGTGGTAACGAACACCCGGAAGGTCTTTAACACGACCGCCACGGATCAGGATCACGGAGTGCTCCTGAAGGTTGTGACCTTCACCACCGATGTAGGAAGTCACTTCAAAACCGTTAGTCAAACGCACACGGCATACTTTACGCAGTGCGGAGTTTGGTTTTTTAGGAGTGGTGGTATATACACGAGTACATACGCCACGTTTCTGCGGGCAGGCTTCCAGCGCAGGCACGTTGCTTTTTGCAACTTTGCGTGCACGTGGTTTGCGTACCAGCTGGTTAACTGTTGCCATTAAATAGCTCCTGGTTTTAGCTTTTGCTTCGTAAACACGTAATAAAACGACCTCATACAATATGAGGACGCGAAATTTTAGGGCTACGTCGAAAAGGTGTCAAGAAATATACAGCGATCTCAAATCACCAGTTCATTTGACTGGCGTGCGTCACAGTAAGATTGACGAATTCAGTATAGCCAACCACGTCAATTTTGGCTGAAATTTGACCAGAAAGACCCCGCGCATCCAGATCCTCTTTCAGCGCAGAGACTGTAATGGGGGCATTCGCGAGGATTTCAACAAAACGGCTGCCTTCAAGCGCCGCGAGCACGCCATCCTGAATCAGCAGCAGATCATCACCTTCGCGCAGCATGCTCAGTAACGTGTCGATATCACATTGCCACGGTGAACGGCTCAGGGTATGGAGCATGACAGCCTCAGAAAGTCAGAACGGTATCGTAGTGAGAGAGTTGTTCGCGCAGCGCAGCAGATGTCAGGATCGTCACGTCCAGCACGAACGGTGTTATCTCGTTTAACCCACGCGCGGCCAGCGAGTCGGCGCACACATAGAAGGTTTCAATGTCATAGAGCGGCAGAACTTTAAAGGTCGCAATGTAGTCGCGCGCAAGAATGGCCTGCGGTTGTTGGCCTGCCAGAAGCTGGAATACGCCATCGCCTAAAAAGAAGACGCCGATATCTTCGGTTAATGCCGATGTCGCGAGCAATGCATCCAGCCCTTCCCGGCCTGAAGCGCTGCCATGCGGCGCAGAAGTAAAAACAAACGCTACACGCTTCATCAAAATTGCACCACTCTGTCGCAGGTCAACGCCGCCTGTGCCAGGGCACCTAGACCACTGAGGGAAAAGCCTGGTTGCAGGTTAGCCCCCGCCAGACCAAGGCGTTCGGCTTCGGTCGCATCCGTCACGCCGCGACGCAGTGCCGCCGCGACGCAGATATGCAGGTCAACGCCCTGCGTTTCGTTTAATTTTTGCCAGGCGCGCACAAGGTCAAACTCATCGCTCGCCGGGGACGTAAACTGGTTCGCGTTATAGACCCCTTCACGATAGAAGAAGACGCTTGCCAGTTCATGACCGGCATCAAGCAGCGCATGGGCAAACTGTAGCGCGCTGCTGGCCTGCTGGGTACCGTACGCCGGGCCCGTCACCATTAACGCAAAACGCATTACTTGTCTTGTCCCAGAAAGTCGCCGCTTTTGAACTGGCGAATATAGAGGTAAACCGTGTGTTTGGAGATATTCAGGCGATCGGCCACCTGGTTGATGGCATCTTTGATATCAAAAATCCCTTTCTCATAGAGGTTCAGGACGATCTGACGATTCTTGGCGTTGTTGGATACGTTGCGATCGGCATTCACCTCTTCAATGGTGAACTCCAGCGTCTGGGTCACGAGATCCTCAACCGAAGAAGCAAAGTTCACCGATGAGCCCACGTCCGGCGTTTCTGGCGGGATGAAGGTGCTCATGATTTGCGAGAATGGCACATCAAGGTTCATGTTGATGCACAGCAAACCGATTACCCGGTGTTCGCGGTTTCTAATCGCGATCGTTTCTGATTTCATCAGCACGCCGCTTTTGGCGCGGGTGAAATAGCATTTTGAGACGCTGCTGTCCGCGCCGGTCATGTCATGCAACATACGCAATGCAAGGTCGGTGATTGGCGAACCAATTTTACGGCCAGTGTGCTCACCATTCGCAATGCGGATAGCGGAACACTTAAGATCTTGCAGGGAATGCAATACGATTTCGCAGTGGGAACCAATGAGCATCGCTAACCCGTCCACTACCGCTTCGTAGGATTTCAGAATATCGAAGTCGGTCTGATCAAATGGACGTTGATCCAGCAAATCAAGTTCACTGGTTTCGTTGGTTAAAAGCGACCTGGACATGAAAAAAACACTCCTTTTCAGGAGCCTGTCGTTAGGTTTTCAGGGCAGGCTCATTATCTACACGGACAACTAAATTAATACAGCGTGTATAACGCTTTCCAGTGTTAATTATATCTGCCCCACAATAAAAAAACCGCCGCCTGTAAAGGCGGCGGTTTTTTTCAGCATTACTTCTTAGCTGCTGCGGCTTTGTCGTCAGCCGGTGCGTCTGTTTTCGCATCCGCTTTCGGCGCCGGTTTGATGTCCAGCAGTTCTACATCAAATACCAGCGTGGAGTTAGCCGGGATACCCGGAACGCCGGTTTTGCCGTAAGCCAGATCCGGTGGGATGACCAGCTTGATTTTACCGCCTTTCTTGATGTTCTTCAGGCCTTCGGTCCAGCCCGGGATCACACCATCCAGACGGAAGGAGAGAGGCTCACCACGGGTATAAGAGTTATCGAACTCTTTACCGTCGATCAGCGTACCTTTGTAGTTCACCACAACGGTGTCGCTGTCTTTAGGCGCGTCGCCAGTACCTTCTTTCTCAACCTTATAGATCAGGCCAGTAGAAGACGTTTTAACGCCTTTCTCTTTAGCGAACTTGTCGCGGTAGGCTTTGCCTTTCGCTTCGTTATCTTTAGCATCTGCTTCCATCTTGGTCTGAGCGGCGCCTTTCACGCGCGCTTCAAACGCTTGCAGAGTCTGCTCGATTTCCTGGTCAGACAGTTTGCTCTTGTCTGCGAACGCATCCTGGACCCCTGCGATCAGCTGGTTTTTGTCCAGTTTGATGCCCAGTTTCTCTTGTTCTTTCAGAGAGTTTTCCATGTAACGACCCAGAGACGCGCCAAGTGCGTAGGCGGATTTCTGGTCGTCATTTTTGAATGCCGCTTTGCTGTCTGTAGTCGCAGCAGGCTTCGCAGCAGTATCAGCAGCGAAAGACAGCGGCGCATTGAGCGCTACAGCCATAGTGGTCGCCAGCAGCGTAACTTTAAACAGTGATTTCATCCATATCTCCAGGACCTGAGGTCTCTCACCCCAGTGTTAAACGTAAATGAGTGACGTACTATAAAACGTTGTGGAAGAAATCTACAGACAGACTCCCCCGAATGTCGCTTCTTTTCAGACTATTTTTGTTTAAATAAGTTTCTTGTCAGGGAGATGGATACTGTACTTAAGGAAAAAGTCAGCTAAACTTCGCCGCCGCTGGTCCATTATGGCGAACGACAGATAAACGAGGTGAATGATGAAGGATACAACGATCGAAGCGAGACTGGCTGAGCTGGAAAGCCGCCTGGCTTTTCAGGACATCACCATCGAAGAACTGAACCAGACCGTGACGGCCCATGAGCTTGAAATGGCAAAACTGCGCGATCACATGCGCCTGCTGACGGAAAAGCTGAAGGCCACGCAGCCGTCAAACATTGCCTCTCAGTCAGAAGAGACGCCACCACCTCATTATTGAGGCGTAAAAAAAGCGGGATTATCCCGCTTTTTTATTTTCCGGAGTACGGAATCAGTGGCAACCGCAGCCGCCGTTACCGCAACCACCTTTACCGTGGCCGTGGTCATGACCATGGTCGTGGCCGTGACCACCGCAGCAGCCGTCATGGCCGTGATCGTGGTCATGGTCGTGACCGTGCGCACCGTGAACGTGGCCATGAGCCAGCTCTTCTTCAGTCGCTTCACGGATCGCAACAACTTCTACGTTGAACTTCAGGTTCTGACCCGCCAGCATGTGGTTGCCGTCAACTACAACGTGGTCGTCTTCAACTTCAGTGATTTCAACCGGAACCGGACCCTGGTCAGTTTCCGCCAGGAAGCGCATGCCAACCTGCAACTCGTCAACGCCCATGAATACGTCTTTAGGAACGCGCTGAACCAGGTTGTCGTCATACTGACCGTAAGCGTCGTTCGCGCCTACAGCAACGTCGAATTTGTCGCCAACTTCATGGCCTTCCAGCGCCGTTTCCAGGCCGGAAATCAGGGAACCGTGACCATGCAGGTAGTCCAGCGGCGCACTCACCGGAGACTCATCAACCAACACACCGTCTTCTGTACGTACCTGATAGGCTAGGCTGACCACCAGGTCTTTTGCTACTTTCATGATATCTCCTGAGCGTGGGAAAATTGCTGGCGCAGATTGTAGCGGAAATCTGCACCCGTGTACCCTTAAGCTTAAAAAAACTCAGAGCATATCGCTAGTCTGGATGAAAAATGCCGATCACTTGCTCTTCTTTGCGAACATGATCGCGGGCTTCTTTGTCGGCCTCACGCATCTGGTGACCGCACTTAACACATTCAACGATATCGATATTATTTTCACGCCACATGGCCAGCGTATCTTGCGCCTGGCAGGATGGGCATTTTGCGCCCGCGATAAAGCGTTTACGTACAGCCATCTTTCGTTACCCTTTATTCAAATTCATCCCAGCCGTCGAGCTGGCGTCGTTCCTGTTGCATCTCACGCTGGAAGATCTCCTCCAGTTCGCGACGCGCTTCCCGCACGCGGGAGATCTGCGCCGTGTCGCTGTGCACGGGCATCAGTTCACGCAGCATTCGCATATCCAGCCTGCGGAAATGCATCTGGGCGCGTTGCGCCTGATGAGGATGCATACCCAGCGAAACCAGCGCCTTGCGTCCCAGCTCCAGCGCGCTGGAGAAGGTTTCGCGGGAGAAGTGTTTCACACCCGCCTGCAAAAGTTCGTGAGCCTCCACACGTCCACGCGCACGCGCCAGAATATGCAGATGCGGGAAATGCTGCTGGCACAGCTCCACCAGCTTCATCGTGTCTTCCGGATCGTTACAGGTGATGACGATGGACTCCGCAGCCTCTGCGCCCGCCGAGCGCAACAGCTCAAGCTGCGTCGCATCGCCGTAGTACACCTTATAACCATATTTGCGCATCAGGTTGACGGCGCTGATATCGCGCTCCAGCACCGTGATGCGCATTTTGTTCGCCATCAACAGGCGACCAATCACCTGTCCGAAGCGACCAAAGCCCACGACGATCACCTGCGGTTTATCATCTTCCACCCACGGCGCTTCGTCTTCATCGTCTGCGGGATTCAGGCGGCGCGACAGCAGTTTGTCCACCAGCTTCATCAGCAGCGGGGTGGTCATCATCGACAGCGTGACCGTCACCAGCAGCAGCGCCATCTGGTCATCTTTGAACAGCTTCTGAGACGACGCCGTGGAAAACAGCACAAACGCAAATTCTCCCCCCTGGCTTAACACGCTGGAAAACTGCATTCTTTCCGAGCTGCGCAGCCCGTAAATCCTCGCGAGGAGATACAGCACCAGCGTTTTGACCGCCACCAGCACGGCGACACTCGCAATAACCCACAGCAGATGGGTATAGAGCACGCCAAGATTAAGCGCCATACCCACCGAGATAAAGAACAGCCCTAGCAGCAGCCCCTTAAACGGATCGATGGCGGTCTCCAGCTCGTGGCGGTACTCGCTTTCCGCAAGCAGCACCCCGGCGATAAACGTCCCAAGCGCCATCGACAGCCCCAGCGCATCCATAAACAGCGCTGAGCCAAGCACCAGCAGCAGCGTTGCGGCGGTGAATACCTCGCGCACGCCGGATGCTGCAATAAACCGGAATACCGGACGCAGTAAAAACCGTCCGCCGATCAGCATCCCCGCGAAGGCCAGCACCTTCATGGAGATCTTCATCCAGTCGAAATGATCGTCTCCGGATCCCGCCAGCAGCGGCACCAGCGCCAGCGCCGGGATCACCGCTAAATCCTGGAACAGCAGCACCGAAAAGCCCAGTTGCCCCGCCTCGTTGCGGTTCATCCCTTTGTCGCGCATCAGCTGAAGCGCCATCGCCGTCGACGACATCGCAAGACCGATCCCGCCAATCACCGCGGCCTGCCAGGAAAACTGCGTCAACATCAGCAGTCCCGCGAGAATGGCCGCGCTGAGTAACACCTGCGCCGCCCCGACGCCAAAAATAGATTGCCGCAGCTGCCACAGCTTGGAGGGGTTCAGCTCAAGGCCAATGATGAACATCAGGAAGACCACGCCCAGTTCAGAGAAGTGGAGAATTTCATCCACATCGCTGATAAACCCAAGCCCCCAGGGGCCAATGGCTATCCCCGCCAGCAAATAACCCAGCACCGCGCCAATGCCGAGACGCGCGGCAAGCGGGACCGCGACGACGGCGGCGAACAAAAACAGCACCCCGGCAAGGAGTAAATTCGAACCGTCCATTAGCGTCCTCCCGCCGGAATCGGTGACGCCAGCCATTCGCCATAGGCCCTGGCATGGCTCGCCAGCGCTTTCGGATCCTGCCGCCGTGCCCAGTAGATAATAATTGGGCTCATCCAGTGCATACGGCACATCGCCGCCGTCAGCTCAAACGGCCGCAGAATGTCGCTCATGGGGTAACGGTTCAGCCCGTCGTGACGGTAAGCGCTTTCCGGCTCACCGGTGGTAATGACACTCCGCCAGTACTTTCCCGCCAGCTGGTTGCCCCCCACCCCGCTGGAGAAGCCCCGGCTCAGCACGCGGTCCAGCCACTCTTTCAGCAGTGCCGGACAGCTGTAGGTATAAAGCGGATGCTGGAACACAATCACGTCGTGCTGACGCAGCAGTTCCTGCTCGTAAGGAATATCGATAAAAAAATCGGGATAGTGCGCGTAGAGATCGTGCACCGTTACGTTACTGAGCTGTGTGGCCGGCTTAAGCAGCACCCGGTTCGCCACCGAGTCCTGTGATTCCGGATGGGCATATAGCAGCAGCACTTTCGCTGTCTGAGACATCATTCCCCTCCCGGTTCTGTTTTTGTGTATTGTTGTCGTTTTGGGCTACCATGGCGGCCCGGTGGGGAAAATGGCCCACACCTTACATTATCATAATGACAAATTAACATAGTCGGAACATACGGCGCTTCTATGATTGTTTTCTCCTCGTTACAAATTCGTCGCGGCGTGCGCGTCCTGCTGGATAACGCGACTGCTACCATCAACCCGGGCCAGAAAGTGGGGCTGGTCGGCAAAAACGGCTGCGGTAAATCTACCCTGCTGGCACTGCTGAAAAACGAGATAAGCGCGGATGGCGGTAACTTTACCTTCCCGGGCAACTGGCAGCTCGCCTGGGTGAACCAGGAGACGCCCGCACTGAGCGAACCCGCGCTCGACTATGTTATCGACGGCGACCGTGAATACCGCAAGCTCGAAGCAGAACTCAACGCCGCCAACGAACGCAACGACGGCCACGCCATCGCCACCGTCCACGGCAAGCTGGACGCCATCGATGCCTGGACCATTCGCTCCCGCGCCTCCAGCCTGCTGCACGGCCTGGGTTTCAGCAACGAACAGCTTGAACGCCCGGTGAGCGATTTCTCCGGCGGCTGGCGTATGCGCCTCAACCTGGCGCAGGCGCTGATCTGCCGCTCCGACCTCCTGCTGCTCGATGAACCCACCAACCACCTCGATCTCGATGCGGTTATTTGGCTGGAGAAGTGGCTCAAGAGCTATCAGGGCACTCTGATTCTGATCTCCCACGACCGCGACTTCCTCGATCCGGTGGTGGATAAAATCATTCATATCGAACAGCAAAGCATGTTCGAATACACCGGCAACTACAGCTCTTTCGAGCGCCAGCGCGCGACGCGCCTTGCCCAGCAACAGGCGATGTATGAAAGCCAGCAGCAGCGCGTGGCGCACCTGCAAAGCTTTGTGGATCGCTTCAAGGCCAAGGCGTCAAAAGCCAAGCAGGCGCAGAGCCGCATCAAGATGCTGGAACGCATGGAGATGATCGCTCCCGCGCATGTGGATAACCCATTCCACTTCAGTTTCCGCGAGCCGGAGAGCCTGCCGAACCCGCTGCTGAAAATGGAAAAAGTGAGCGCGGGCTATGGCGATCGCATTATCCTCGACTCTATCAAGCTCAACCTGGTGCCAGGTTCACGCATTGGCCTGCTGGGGCGTAACGGCGCCGGTAAATCGACGCTGATCAAGCTGCTGGCGGGCGAGCTTAACCCGGTCAGCGGCGAAATCGGCCTGGCGAAAGGCATCAAGCTTGGCTACTTCGCCCAGCATCAGCTGGAATTTTTACGCGCGGATGAATCGCCGATCCAGCACCTGGCGCGCCTGGCGCCGCAGGAAATGGAGCAGAAGCTGCGCGACTACCTCGGCGGCTTTGGCTTCCAGGGCGATAAGGTGACTGAAAATACAGCGCGTTTCTCCGGTGGTGAAAAAGCGCGTCTGGTACTGGCGCTGATCGTCTGGCAGCGTCCAAACCTGCTGCTGCTTGATGAACCAACCAACCACCTCGATCTCGACATGCGTCAGGCGCTGACCGAAGCGCTGATTGAGTTCGAAGGGGCGCTGGTTGTCGTGTCGCACGATCGCCACCTGATCCGCTCCACCACCGACGATCTCTATCTGGTACACGGCGGCAAAGTCGAACCGTTTGACGGCGACCTGGAAGACTACCAGCAGTGGCTGACGGACGTGCAGAAGCAGGAAAACCAGCCGGAAGAGTCAGCGAAAGACAACGCCAACAGCGCCCAGGCGCGTAAAGACCAGAAGCGCCGTGAAGCGGAGCTGCGCACCCAGACGCAACCGCTGCGTAAAGAGATTGCCCGCCTCGAAAAAGAGATGGAAAAGCTCAACGCCACGCTTGCTGCCGTCGAAGAGAAGCTGGGCGACAGCGAACTGTACGATCAGAGCCGCAAAGCGGAGCTGACGGACTGTCTGCAAACTCAGGCGAAAACCAAATCCAGCCTCGAAGAGTGCGAAATGGCATGGCTGGATGCGCAGGAACAGCTGGAAGCGATGCTGCAAGCCGACTAACACGCCGGGAGGGCTATGAGCTTCGATACCACGAGCGAGATTACATTCCGTAAGCTCAGCATCTTCATGACGTTTATGGAGAAGGGCAATATCGCACGTACCGCCGAAACGCTCGGCCTGAGCGGTGTCAGCGTGCACCGCGCGCTGCATACCCTCGAAGAGAACGTCCGCTGCCCGCTCTTTGCTCACAAAGGGCGTAACCTGATTGCCCTCCCCTCCGCATGGACGCTGCTGGAGTATTGTCAGGAGGTGATGCAGGTGATGGAGCGCGGGCTGGAAGAGTCGCGCAAGATCGCCGGTATCGGCCAGGGACGGTTGCGCGTCGGCACGCTCTACTCGCTGACTCTGGAAACCGTGCCGCGCCTGATAATGGGCATGAAGCTGCGCCGTCCGGATCTGGAGATGGATCTGACGATGGGCTCGAACGAAACCCTGCTCCATATGCTGGATGAGGGATCGCTGGATGCGATTTTAATCTCTATCTCCGAAAGCGATATCGACCGTAACAGCCTCGAAGTGCTTCCTCTGTTCCATGACGATATTTTCCTTGCCGCACCGGCTTCTGCCACGCTCAATACCAGCGGCCCCGCCGATCTGCGCGACTATAAAGATCGGAAGTTCGTCGCCCTCGCGGAAGGGTTCGCCACTTACGCCGGGTTTCAGGAAGCGTTTCATATCGCCGGTTTCGAGCCGGAGATTGTGACGCGCGTGAACGATATCTTCTCGATGCTGAGCCTGGTGCAGGCGGGAGTCGGGTTTACGCTGATGCCGGGCAGGATGAAGAAAGTGTACGAAAATTCGGTGCAGCTACTGAAGCTGGCGCAGCCGTACCAGATGCAGCAGCTGATTGCGATCGTCTTTGCCCGCAACCGCGAGCAGGATCCGAGCCTGCGGGCGCTGGCCGCGGAAGGGCGGATGTATGCCAGAAGTTTGCAGGATAGTGCCTGATGTTATTACCCGGTGGCGCTACGCTTACCGGGCAAAAAGTCACCGCTGAAGCCGACCCGCCAGATGCACCGCCACGTCCACTCCGCTGCGCTCCAGCGAAATGGATTCGCCTTCCCACGCCGCCTGCCGCGTCAGACAGGTCAGAATACCCCCAGGCGGCATCTCAATCGCCAGACGCGCTTCGCGCTCGTTAGCGGAAATCACCGCCTCCTGCCAGCGCACGGTTCGCGCCATATTCATCGCCAGGTCGTCGGCAATTTTCTCTGGCTGCCAAAGCACGCGCCCGGTACTGCCGCTCAGGTACGCGCAGCGGGGGCGTGAAAGCGTGACTGATTCAAACGCCGCGGCCAGCTTCTGCGCCGGTTCCGCCAGCAATTCACAGTGCGACGGCACGCTTACCGCCAGCCGTTTGGCCTTGTTCGCGCCCTTCGCCAGCGCGCGTTCGGCTACCTGCGCCATGCCGTCATCGGCTCCGGCAATCACGATCTGCGTTTCGGCGTTCAGGTTAGCGATATAGGTTCCTGTCCCCTGAATCAGGTTTTCCACCTGGGGCAGGGTCAACCCCATTATCGCCGTCAGGCCGTAGCCGTGGGGATACGCCTGCTCCATCAGATCGCCGCGCAGCGCCACCAGCTTCAGCGCGTCCGTAAAGTCCAGCGCACCGGCGATAACCGCCGCAGGATAAGCGCCAATGGACAGCCCGCTGACGATATCCGGCGACACGCCGCGACGTTCCAGCTCGCGCGCCCAAGCCACGCCTGCAATCAACAGCGAAAGCTGAACCGCGCGGGTGTGGGTTAACGAGGATGCGCTGTCCAGGGTATCAACTTCCGCCCCCAGCACAGCACGGGCCTGCTCCAGCTCTGTTCCCGGCAGGTTTTGCAGCATACCTTCATGCTGTGTGCCCTGCCCTGGAAAGGTAAACAGTATTTTCATTACTCCTCCCTGTGCCATGGATCCGCCACCAGGCGCGGCCCATATTGCGTTTTTAACAGCGTTTTGCCGTCGCGTAACCATTCCGCCAGCGCGAATCCGCCCTCGGGCGTATCCACCTGTGTATCCGCCCGGCACAACGCACGACTGAGCTGAGCCTGCCAGTCAGTAAACGCCTCAGGGGAAACGGTACACGGGGCGCGGATCAGCAGATCGAGATCGCTGTCGGCGTGGATCACCGGAATGCCGGTCGCCAGCGCGTAACCCGTACTGCCGGTTATCCCCCACGTCCACGGCCATGACTGCTGCGCAAGCTGAAGCGCCACCTGAACCGGCGGCTGGGTGATAAACGGCGAACGCAGCAGGTCGGCGGCAACGCTCAAATCTTCGGGCGACACCACGCGCAACACGTTCTCAGGCTTCACCCATCCGGCCGCCCGCTGGTCGCGGCGCAATCCCCGCACGCCAACGGGAATACGGCCTTCATTATCAACATCACGCCGCACCACTACCGGCAGCCCGGTATGCCAGGCCGCGTCCACCCAGGATTCAGTAATCCCTTCCAGGGCGTCGCGCGCGGTAAGCCAGATGAGGTCGTGTGGGCGTAATGTTGTGGTCATGATTACATTCCTGAAGTCAGCGAGATAAACAGCGGCAGCGACAGGATACACAGTATGGAGCTCAACAGCAGCACGGCTTCAGCATCCGGCGACTGCACGCCAAAGCGGTTACCGAACACCACGCCAAAGAAGCCCGCAGACAGCGCAATCATCAGGATGGCGGTGATAGCCACGGAGCCGTGCAGACCGAAGATTAAAACGATACCCCAGGCAATCGCTGGCTGGATCAGCAGCTTGGCGATAGTAGAAGTGATCACCATGGTGTTGATCTGAAGCTTACGCGCGGAGAGGATCACGCCGGTCAGGAACAGCGCCGCAGCGGTCGCGGACAGTCCCAGCGGTTTAATCGCCGCCAGCACCAGCTCCGGCATTGTGATGCCGATAGCGGACAGGATCACACCCAACAGCGGGCCCATCACGATCGGTTTTTTAATGGAGCGCCACATCAGCACCGGCAGCATGGAAAGCGTTGAACCGGAGTTATTGCCTTCGGCGCGCGCTTTCTCACGCTCCAGAATCAGCAGGCAGAACGGGGTCATCAGCACTGAACCACAGGCGATGGAGACCGCCACGGACAGCGACGTTGAAGAGCCTTCGCCCAGCACGCTGCCCAGAATCGGCAGGCCAAGCGCCGCGTAGTTTGGCAAGGCGACGGTAAGCGTCAGCACGGCCGCATCTTGCGGGGATTTTTTAAATACGTTTGTCGCGAGGAAGTAGATGACCGCATAGGTGATCCACATCGCCAGGGTGAGCACCAGGATCAGCGGCGACTGCGCCACGATGCCGGTCCACGGGGTTTGCACGGTGGCGCTGAATAGCGCGGCCGGGAGTGCAAAATCCATCACGAAGATATTCAGCAGGGAAACATTTTTGTTATCGACCATCTTTGCCTTACCGGCCCAGAATCCCAGCAGCATGATGACGAAAATCGGTGCAAGAGCATGAACAATTACGTAAGTCATAAATCACCTGTAGTAAAAAAGTTTAAGCACTGGCGCGATGTTTATTATTTTCAGGATGCAGGTTCCCGCGTGGACGCAACGGGCGCGCCCACGGGGTGATGCATCTGGCAGGTCTCTTTTTACTTACCAGCTGGCTCGCATACGTTCACGTACGAGCGCTGAGCTGCGGCGGTTGTCAGCACCCAGACGGTTTTTCAACGTGGTGTCCTGACGAGCGTCACTGATGGCCTGTTGCAGGGTGGTTTTCACCCGCGTCAGATCGCTTTCGGAAGGGGCATCCGGATTGCTGATATCCAGCAGGTCGGAAAGCAGCCCCAGCGTGGCGTAGTTGCTGATGTCGTACGCCATTGGCGGGATGGTTGCCGCCAGTTTTTCCAGCGCCTCAACGGTACGCAGCGTAATGCGCGCCGCAGACTCTTTGCCCATGGCGTGGATCAGCACGCCTTTATCGTTGAAGGCAATCAGACGGTTAGCCTGGTAGCCGTGCGCCAGAAACGCGCCGGACATGGCCTTACCGACGATAAGACCAATCACCGGATGACCTGCCAGCCGCGCATTAGCGTAGGCGGCAGCGGCGCCGGCCAGCGCCTGGTGGATGCCAAACGCCTCTTCGCGACGGCCATAGGCCTGGCTTGGGACATCGATCACCGCCACAATCGGGCGCTTCACGGCTTTATCTGCATCAGCGGCAACGGTTTCGCTGACCACTTTTGCCAGCGTCCAGCCTTCCAGCAGGCCGACTTCCCCTTGCGCCGCGCGCGGGAAGTGGTTGTTGGCGTCCGGCACCACGGCGACAAAACGCACCGTTTCACCGTTCAGCTCGCCGTCTGCGGCCTGCACGGACGGGCATAACCCCTCCAGACGTTTCGCGTTCGGGGCCAGAGTTTCCAGCCAGAGTTCGCCACGGCTAATTGAGTTAGTCATCATTTCACCTCCCGGGCAAAAAGCGCTTTAATCTGTTCGGCATCGGCCTGTTTGCGGGTGTCGAAATTCGTCAGACGGTTCAGATAATCGTCGTAGTTATCGGTGCGATGTTTCGCCGGTACGCCTTTGGCGATGGCCTCGTTCATCGCGGCTTTCACCGCGTTCACGCCGTCGCCGACGAGCGCGTCCACCAGCCCGCTTTCATAGCGCACTTCGCCGCCGGTCATGCTCCAGATAAACGGACGGTCGCGGGAGTCGTACTCTTCAATGCCCGCTTCCTGCTCAATAACCTGCGGGCCGTTGAGGCCAAGACGCGCTTCGCGGGTCACAATCAGATAGCTGCACAGCGCCGCGGCGATAGACATCCCGCCGAAGCAGCCTACGGTCCCGGCGACAATCCCGACGACCGGGGTATAGCGACGCAGGTCAACGATCGCGGCGTGGATATCGGCAATCGCCGCCAGGCCGAGGTTGGCTTCCTGCAAACGCACGCCACCGGTTTCGAGGCACAGTACCGCCTGAGTCGGAATGCCGTTGCGGTTATCTTCCGCCGCCAGCTCCAGCGCCGCCGCCATTTTGGCGCCGGACACTTCGCCCATGCTGCCGCCCTGGAAGGTGCCTTCAATCGCCACCACCACCGCAGGCTGGCCGTTGATGGTCCCTTTCGCGACCACCATGCCGTCATCAGCCTGAGGAACAATCCCCTGTGGCCCAAGCCATGGAGAAATAATGCCTTCGAACGGATCCAGCAGTTCGCGGTAGCTGCCGTCGTCGAGCAGCGCCTGTGCACGCTGGCGCGCTTTTAGTTCGATAAAGCTGCTGTCATCACGCATGATTCACCCCTTCAAAGACCTGTTCGATACGAATGCGTGCCACGCCCGGCGTCGCGCCGAAGTCGTGGATGGTCAGCTTACCTGCGGGCAGGCTGCTGACGGTTTGCAGGCGGTTGAACAACGCCTTCCAGCGCCCGCGGCTGTTGTCGACGGAGGTGGTGATATCAATGGTTAAGGTCTGGCCCGGTTCGGCGGTGAAAAGCACCTCCATATCCCCGGAACCGACTACCCCTGCCAGCGCCCTGCCGCTTACTTCGCGGCTGGCGGGCACGGTCAATGTGATTTTTTCCATAACATCCTCTTAATGCTTTGAATAGGGCGTTTCGACGCGGTCAAGAAACAGCGTGGCGGCAAGCAGGTCTGCGGCTCCGCCCGGCGAGGCGTTAAGCGCCAGCATCTGACGGTCTAACCGCGCCAGCGCCTGCTGCCCGGCGAGCGTTGCGCATCCTCCGGCGTTCAGCACTGCACGGGCGCCGTTCTGCATGGCGTCCAGCCCCTCCATGCCGGCGCGCGACAGCACGCAGGTGTCGGTGAGCGAGGTCATGATCGCCATCAGCGCGTCGAGTCTGGCCTGCGTTTCGCTGCTGCCGTTGAGACGGCTGAGGCGAAGCTGCGGCAGCGCGCGCTGCATGATGTGCGGAAACGCCTGCTGAGCCTCTTCACGCGCACCCGGTACACGGTAGCGGTGCGTGACGCGTAACCCCTTGCTGAACACTTTCGGCGCCGCGTCATCCGGCAGCTTCGCCAGCTGAGCGGCGATGTTCGCGACGGTTTGCGCCCGGGCATCGCCGCCCAGCATCGCCACCGCGCTCACCAGCAATCCCAGCGCCCAGATCGCGCCACGGTGCGTGTTCACGCCGTCGGTAGCGGCCATCATCTGCCGTTCACCTTCGCGACCCAGGCGGCCAACGGTTTGCCGGAGGGCAATATCTGCCGGACGCTGCCAGCTCTGCTGCGCCAGCGCCTGAAACGTGGGGGTCAGGCTGCGAGCGGAGCGCTCCATCAGCGCAAGCGATAAATCGTGGTGCGCGCCGTTCCCCCGGCTGTCCACCAGACCGGGCTTCGGGCTTAAACGTGCTTCGTCAATCAGACACTGCGTGGCGGTTCGCGCCAGCCATTCGGCACCGCCTTCAACCTGGATCTGGGGCAGAAGTTTCATTACCAGCTCCGGAATTTCGCAGGTGGGTTATACAGACCACCGGACCACTCAACGAGATCAGCCACGCTGCCCGCAGCCAGCAGAGAGCGAGTGGCATCGGTACGACGAATGCCCATATCTTCCGGATACACAACCTTGCCGCTCTGGCGCAGTTCCGCCACGCGTTTGGCGTCAACGCCCAGACCGATATCGGTGATACCCGCCACGGCGGCGACCATGGCGCGACGCTCTTCCAGATCTTTCGCCCGGTAGAGGTAAGCAATCCCCTCTTCCGTCAGCACGTGGGTGACGTCATCGCCGTAAATCATGACCGGCGCCAGCGGCATACCGGAGGCTTTCGCGACGTCAACAGCGTCGAGTTTTTCCACGAAGGTTGGCTTCACGCCCGCCTGGAAGGTTTCCACCATCTGCACAACCAGCTTTTTACCGCGCTGCATCGGGTCAGGCTCGGTGATCATGTTCAGCCAGGCCGGTGTGGCGTGGCGACGACCGTGCGGATCGTGGCCCATGTTTGGCGCGCCGCCGAAGCCGGAAAGACGGCCGCGAGTCACGGTTGAGGAGTTAGCGTAACCATCAACCTGTAGCGTGGAGCCGATAAACATATCGACCGCGTACTGACCAGCCAGCTGACAGAAGGCGCGGTTAGAGCGCATGGAGCCGTCAGCACCGGTAAAGAACACGTCCGGACGAGCGCGGATGTACTCTTCCATCCCCAGCTCGCCGCCGAAGCAGTGGACGCTCTCCACCCAGCCGCTTTCGATGGCCGGGATCAGCGTTGGATGCGGGTTCAAAGTCCAGTGTTTACAGATTTTGCCTTTGAGTCCGAGCTGTTCGCCGTAGGTTGGCAGCAGCAGCTCGATCGCTGCGGTGTTAAAGCCAATCCCGTGGTTCAGGGACTGCACCTGGTGTTCGGCGTAGATGCCTTTAATCGCCATCATCGCCATCAGGATGTGTTCCTGTTTGATCAGGCGTGGGTCGCGGGTGAAAAGCGGTTCGATAAAGAACGGCTTATCGGCAACCACCACAAAATCAATCCACGAGCCCGGAATATCCACACGCGGAAGGTCGCACTCGTCATCCACCAGCTCGTTCACCTGCGCGATGACGATGCCGTCGTGGAACGCGGCGGCTTCCACCAGCGCCGGGGTATCTTCGGTACTCGCCCCGGTATAGAGGTTGCCTTTGCGGTCCGCTTTAAAACCGGCAATCAGCGCCACGTTTGGCGAAAGGTCGACGTATAAACGTGAGTAGAGTTCGATGTAGGTGTGAATCGCCCCGATTTCGAGCTGACCATCCTCCAGCAGCTGCGAAATGCGCAGGCTTTGCGTACCGGAGAAGGAGAAGTCGAGCTTGCGGGCGATGCCTTTCTCAAAGATGTCCAGATGTTCGCTGCGGCCCACGCTCGGCATGATCATATGCAGATCGTGCACGATTTGCGGGTTCACTTCCGCCAGTGAACGGGAAAGGAAATCCGCCTGCTTCTGGTTGTTGCCTTCCAGAACGACTTTGTCGCCTGGTGCGATCAGTTTTTCCAGCATGGCGACAAGATCGCCGGTTGGCAGTACCTTGCCCTGCACCGGTACGGACGCCAGACGACGCGCTTTCTCACTGCGTCGGGTGTTCCATTGCCGGGTGGGTGTTTGCCCAGATAACATTATTAACCTCCTGATTCAGCACATCATTCTGATTTGCTTAACGTTGAGTAAAGTGTGCGCTCTGGTGAGAAAGGCATCAATTAAGCGTAGAGGCAAATCATTAGCCTGAGAGTAATAATCGAGGTAAATATTTGTGATCGGGATCAGTTCATGTTTCGGAAAAACGGGCTAAACGGGGTACAATTCGGAAGGTATAGTTAATTTCTGACAAGAATCAGCATCGCCCTTATGACCCAAATCATTCCCTCAGACTTCGACATTGCAGCCGAAGAGAGCGCAGAGTTCGTGCCCATGCGCGGTGTGGCTAACCCTCACCTGCAAACCATGCTGCCGCGCCTGATCCGCCGCAAGGTACAGTTCACCCCGCACTGGCAACGCCTGGATTTGCCGGATGGCGACTTTTTGGATCTCGCCTGGAGCGAAGATCCGGATCGGGCCAGACATAAACCCCGTCTGGTGGTGTTTCACGGTCTGGAAGGCAGCCTGCACAGCCCTTACGCACACGGACTCATTGAGGCGGCGAAAGCCCGCGGCTGGCTTGGGGTGGTGATGCATTTTCGCGGATGCAGCGGCGAGCCTAATCGTCAGAAACGCATTTATCACTCGGGTGAAACCGAGGACGGCACCTGGTTCCTGCGCTGGCTAAGAGACAATTTCGGCGAGGCGCCAACGGCAGCGGTGGGGTATTCGCTGGGCGGCAATATGCTGGCCTGTCTGCTGGCGAAGGAGAGCGACGCCGTACCGCTGGATGCGGCGGTGATTGTCTCTGCGCCGTTTATGCTGGAGCAGTGCAGCTATCATATGGAAAAGGGCTTTTCGCGAGTGTACCAGCGCTACCTGCTCAACCTGCTGAAAGCCAACGCCGCGCGCAAGCTGAAGGCCTATCCGGATACGCTGCCTGTGACGCTGCAACAGCTCAAACGCGTGAAGCGCCTGCGCGAGTTTGATGATTTGATCACCTCGAAAATTCACGGTTTTGCCGATGCGATTGACTATTACCGTCAGTGCAGCGCCATGCCTTTACTGAATCAAATCACGAAACCCACGCTGATTATCCACGCCAAAGACGATCCGTTTATGGATCATCACTCGATCCCCGCCCCTGACTATCTGCCGGATAACGTGGAGTATCAGCTCACCGAGTTCGGCGGGCACGTCGGCTTTGTCGGCGGCACGCTGCGTCGGCCAAAAATGTGGCTTGAGACGCGTATACCCGACTGGTTAACGGCCTATCTGGACGGTAAAAAATGATTATTCCCTGGCAGGATCTCTCTCCCGAAACGCTCGATAATCTGATTGAAAGCTTTGTCTTGCGCGAAGGCACCGATTATGGTGAACATGAACGTTCGCTTGAACAAAAGGTCAACGATGTTAAGCGCCAGCTTAAAAGCGGCGACGTGGTGCTGGTATGGTCCGAACTGCATGAGACGGTCAATATCATGCCCCGCAACGCGTTTCATGGCTGATCTTTACACTTTTCCAGTCAGGGAGTTGCTATGTCTGCCAGACATCCGGTTATTGCCGTTACGGGTTCGAGTGGGGCGGGAACCACTACCACCAGCCTCGCCTTCCGCAAGATCTTCGCCCAGCTTAACTTACGGGCGGCCGAGGTAGAAGGCGACAGCTTTCACCGCTACACGCGCCCGGAGATGGATATGGCCATCCGCAAGGCGCGCGATCTGGGTAAACACATCAGCTACTTCGGCCCGGAGGCCAATGACTTCGGCCTGCTGGAGCAAACCTTCCGTGAATACGGGCAAAGCGGTACCGGGCAGTCCCGCAAGTATCTCCACACCTACGATGAAGCCGTGCCCTGGAACCAGGTCCCCGGCACGTTCACGCCCTGGCAGCCGCTGCCGGAACCGACTGACGTGCTGTTTTACGAAGGATTGCACGGCGGCGTGGTGACGCCTCAGCACGACGTGGCGCGCCACGTGGATTTGCTGGTGGGGGTGGTGCCGATTGTTAACCTTGAGTGGATCCAGAAGCTGACGCGTGACATGAGCGAGCGCGGCCATTCGCGAGAGGCGGTAATGGATTCGGTGGTGCGCTCCATGGAAGATTACATCAACTTCCTGACGCCGCAGTTCTCCCGAACCCACATTAACTTCCAGCGCGTCCCCACCGTGGACACCTCTAACCCGTTCGCTGCAAAAAGCATCCCGTCGCTGGACGAGAGCTTTGTGGTGATCCACTTCCGCAACCTGGAAGGCATTGATTACCCCTGGCTGCTGGCGATGCTACAGGGTTCGTTTATTTCGCACATGAATACGTTAGTGGTGCCCGGGGGAAAAATGGGGCTGGCAATGGAACTTATCATGACACCGCTGGTGCAGCGGCTGATGGAAGGAAAGCAAATCGCGTGAACATGTTCCCTCTCCCCGTGGGAGAGGGTTAGGGTGAGGGCATCAACACGCACGATGCCCCAATAATTAAGCCTCTATCACTTCATACGAATGGGTGATTTTTACCGCTTTCTCCAGCATTAACGCCACAGAGCAGTATTTCTCCGCAGACAGGTCAACCGCACGCGAGACCGCCGCATCCTTCAGTTCTTTGCCAGTGACGATAAAGTGCAGATTAATATGCGTGAACAGGCGTGGCGCCTCTTCGCGACGTTCTGACGTCAGCTTCACTTCACAATCGGTCACGTCATGACGGCCTTTTTGCAGGATCGACACCACGTCGATCGCGCTGCATCCGCCCGCCGCCATCAGCACCATCTCCATCGGGCTTGGCGCTTTATCGCCGGAGTTGCCATCCATCAAAACCTGGTGCCCGGAAGCAGACTCGCCCAGGAACGTTAACCCTTCAACCCATTTCACACGCGCTTGCATATTCACTCACTCCAACGTTGCATTTTTTATGACAGATTACGTGTACGTTACATTTCTCGCAACGGAAGGCGACCTGCGTCATGCTGAAGCGAGACACCAGGAGACACGCGGCGAAAGCTATGCTAAAACACTCTGGATGCTACAGTAATACATTGACGTTACACATGTATGCAGAGGACATCAAACTTTACTGGCTGCGAAACGTTACGACAGCCGACTTCCCAGGTATGGGTAAGAATTCGATTGCAACCCCAGAGTCCGGATGCATCTTATGACTCTGGTGACAGCTTATAACAGAGGATAACAGCGCATGGTGCTTGGCAAACCGCAAACAGACCCGACTCTCGAATGGTTCTTGTCTCATTGCCACATTCATAAGTACCCATCAAAGAGCACGCTGATTCACCAGGGTGAAAAAGCGGAAACGTTGTATTACATCGTTAAAGGCTCGGTGGCCGTGCTGATCAAAGATGAAGAAGGGAAAGAGATGATCCTTTCTTATCTGAACCAGGGCGATTTTATCGGTGAACTGGGCCTGTTTGAAGAAGGCCAGGAACGTAGCGCCTGGGTTCGTGCAAAAACAGCATGTGAAGTGGCTGAAATTTCTTATAAGAAATTCCGTCAGCTGATTCAGGTCAACCCTGACATCCTGATGCGTCTCTCTTCCCAGATGGCACGCCGTCTGCAAGTGACCTCTGAGAAGGTGGGTAACCTCGCCTTCCTGGACGTGACCGGTCGTATCGCGCAGACGCTGTTGAACCTGGCGAAACAGCCAGACGCCATGACCCACCCTGACGGTATGCAAATTAAAATTACCCGCCAGGAAATCGGTCAGATCGTCGGCTGCTCCCGTGAAACAGTGGGCCGTATCCTGAAGATGCTGGAAGATCAGAACCTGATCTCCGCCCACGGTAAAACCATCGTGGTTTACGGGACCCGTTAATTCCGGTCAAACGGCGTGCCGCCGCAGGGTGGCACGCCGTTTTTGTCTCTACTCCTCATGTGGCGCAGGCTGATCTATCACCCGGAAGTTAACTACGCACTACGACAAACGCTGGTGTTGTGTCTTCCCGTGGCCGTGGGCCTGCTCCTCGGACATCTTCAGCAAGGCCTGCTGTTTTCCCTCGTGCCCGCCTGCTGCAACATTGCCGGTCTGGATACGCCGCATAAACGCTTTTTTAAACGTCTGATTATTGGCGGCTGCCTGTTTGCCGGCTGTAGCCTTGCCGTACAACTCTTACTGGCCCGCGACATTCCTCTGCCGTTGATCCTGACCGTGCTGGCGATGACGCTCGGCGTCACCGCCGAAATCAGCTCGCTGCACGCCCGCCTGCTTCCCGCGTCGCTGATTGCCGCCATCTTCACCTTAAGCCTTGCAGGTAATATGCCGGTGTGGGAGCCATTGCTGATCTACGCCCTCGGCACGCTGTGGTACGGGCTGTTTAACTGGTTCTGGTTCTGGCTGTGGCGGGAACAGCCGCTGCGCGAATCCCTGAGCCTGCTCTACGTGCAGCTTGCTGAATACTGCGAAGCAAAATACACCCTGCTCACTCAACATACCGACCCGGAAAAATCCCTGCCGCCGCTACTGGCGCGCCAGCAAAAAGTGGTGGATCTGATCAGCCAGTGCTATCAGCAGTTGCACATGCTTGCCGCCAACAAAAATCATGAATACAAGCGGCTGCTGCGAATCTTCCAGGTCGGGCTGGATTTGCAGGAGCATATCTCCGTCAGCCTTCATAATCCGGAAGAGGTGCAAAAGCTGGTGGAGCGCAGCCATGCAGAAGCGGTGATCCGCTGGAACGCGCAGACCGTCGCGGCCCGCCTGCGGGTGCTGGCTGACGATATCCTCTATCACCGCTACCCGACGCGCTTTAACATGGACAAACAGCTCGGCGCGCTGGAAAAGATTGCGCGTCAGCACGCGGATAACCCGGTCGGGCAATTTGCTGCCTGGCATTTCAGCCGCATCGCCCGGGTGTTACGCACCCAGCGCCCGCTTTATGCCCGCGACCTGATGGCCGATAAGCAAAAACGGCTGCCGCTGCTGCCCGCGCTCAAAAGCTATCTTTCACTGAAATCTTCTGCCCTGCGCAATGCCGCACGGATCAGTGTGATGCTGAGCATCGCCAGCCTGATGGGAATGGCCCTGCACCTGCCGAAACCCTACTGGATCTTAATGACCGTACTGTTTGTTACCCAGAACGGCTATGGCGCCACGCGGGTCCGTATTCTGCATCGGGCGGGCGGCACGATGGCGGGGCTGATTATCGCGGGCATAACGCTGCACTTCCACGTGCCGGAGGGCTATACCCTGGCCGGTATGCTGGCAATCACGCTGGTGAGCTATCTGATTATCCGCAAAAACTACGGCTGGGCGATGGTGGGCTTTACGGTGACGGCGGTGTATACCCTTCAACTGCTCACGCTTAACGGGGAACAGTTTATTATTGCCCGTCTGGTCGATACGCTGATTGGCTGCCTGATCGCCTTTGGCGGCATGGTCTGGCTGTGGCCGCAGTGGCAGAGCGGGCTGTTGAGGCAGAACGCCCACGACGCGCTGGAAGCTGACCAGCAGGCCATTCGTCTGATCCTGAGCGATGACCCACAGCCCTCTCCGCTGGCCTACGAGCGCATGAAGGTCAACCAGGCGCATAACGCCCTGTTCAACTCCCTTAACCAGGCCATGCAGGAGCCGGGCTTTAACGCGCACTATCTGGCTGACATGAAGCTGTGGGTCACGCACAGCCAGTTTATCGTCGAGCACATCAATGCCATGACGACGCTGGCGCGGGAGCACACGATGCTGACGCCGGATCTGGCGCAGCGCTATTTGCAGTCGTGTGAAATTGCGTTGCAGCGCTGTCAGCAGCGCCTGGAGTATGATGCACCGGGCGAGTCAGGTGATTCGAACATTCTGGAAGCGCCGGAGACGCTGACCCACGGGCCGATGAGCACCCTTGAGCAGCATTTACAGCGCGTTCTCGGCCACCTGAACACCATGCACACCATTTCGTCGGTGGCATGGCGTCAGCGCCCGCATCACGGGATTTGGTTAACGCGCCGGTTAAAACGAACCGCGTATTAGCCGCTGACGATCTTCGCGACTGCCGCGGCAAAACGGGTTAATCCGTCTTCGATGTCTTTGTCTTCCACCACAAGCGATGGCGCAAAGCGCATCACGTCCGGCCCGGCATTGAGCACCATGACGCCTTCGTGCGCGGCGGCGTGCAGGAAATCGCGCGCGCGGCCTTTATACTGAGGCTTCAACTCGGCGCCAATCAGCAGCCCCATTCCGCGGATTTCGCTGAAGACATCAAACTGTTCGTCAATCTGCTGAAGATGTTTCACAAACAGATCGCGTTTCGCATTCACGCCATTCAGGACGTCCGGCGTATTAATGATATCGAACGCCGCACCCGCCACGGCACACGCCAGCGGATTACCGCCGTAGGTGGAGCCGTGTGAGCCCACATGAAATGCGGAAGCGATATCCTGGGTAGTGAGTACCGCACTGACCGGGAAACCGCCGCCGAGCGCTTTCGCGCTGGTCAGAATATCCGGCGTTACGCCGTAGTGCATATAAGCGAACAGATCCCCGGTACGCCCCATCCCACACTGCACTTCATCAAACACCAGCAGCGCCTGGTGCTCGTCACACAGTTCGCGCAGCCCTTGCAGAAATTCCGGGGTGGCCGCCGTGACGCCGCCTTCCCCCTGAATGGGCTCGACCACCACGGCACAGGTGTGATCGTCCATCACCGCTTTAACGGCGTGCAGATCGTTAAACGGCACGTGGATGATATCCGCAGGTTTCGGACCAAAGCCGTCGGAATACTTCGGCTGGCCGCCCACGGAAACGGTAAAGAACGAGCGACCGTGGAAGGCGTTATGGAAGGCGATGATTTTGGTTTTGTACGGACTATGACGCGTGGTTGCGTAGTAGCGCGCCAGCTTAAAGGCAGTTTCGTTGGCTTCGGTGCCGGAGTTCATAAACAGCACGCGTTCGGCGAAGGTGGCATCGATGATCTTACGCCCCAGACGCAGCGCCGGTTCGTTGGTGAACACGTTGCTGGTGTGCCACAGCGTTTCGCCCTGCGTTTTCAGCGCGTCCACCAGCGCAGGATGGCAATGGCCCAGTGCCGTCACCGCAATACCGCCTGCGAAATCAACATACTCGTTGCCCTGCTGATCCCAGACGCGGCTGCCTCTCCCTTTCACCGGGATAAACTCAGCCGGTGCATAAATCGGCAGGATCACTTCATCGAATGTCGCGCGGGTAATTGCTGGTTGTTCAGTTGCCATGTCATGACCATCCATTTTTATGTCACAGTTATTGTGAAAATATAATCACAAAATATGCATAAAAAATCACAGCAAGGCAACCGATATTCAGCGATTAAGGAAATTGGCCAGCAGCGCGTGCCCCTGTTCGCTGAGAATGCTTTCCGGGTGGAACTGCACACCTTCCAGATCGTACTCGCGGTGGCGAATGCCCATGATCTCCTGCGTCTCGCTCCAGGCGGTAACCTCAAAGCAGGCCGGCAGGGTCGGCGGATCAATAATCAGAGAATGGTAGCGCGTCACGGTTAACGGATTGTTTAGCCCCAGGAATGCGCCGGTACCGGTGTGTGTGATCGGTGAGGTTTTGCCATGCATGACTTTCGCGGCACGGACAATGGTGGCGCCAAAGACCTGCGCAATGGCCTGGTGACCCAGGCAGACGCCCAGAATCGGCAGTTTGCCCGCATAGTGTTGGATTACCGCCAGCGAGATGCCGGACTCCGACGGGGTACACGGCCCGGGCGAAATCACGATTTTCTGAGGTGCCAGCGCGTCAATGTCATCCAGCGCGATCTCATCGTTACGGCGGACAACCACCTCTGCCCCCAGCTCGCAAAAATACTGGTAGAGGTTCCAGGTAAAGGAATCATAGTTATCAATCAGCAAAATCATGGCGGCTCCTGAAAAAATGGCCGCCCTATTTTACGCAGATTCCCGCGCTTCGCTCACAACTTTGGCGAAGATGACGTTCAGGGCGGTCAAATCCCCCATCGCCCCGCTCTGGTTGGCGGCAGCCCAGTCGTCCGGGTCGATCCCCTGCCAGTTCAGCACGTAGCCCGCATGAATAGCCAGTTGTTCAAAGAAGATCCGCTGGGCCACGCCATTACCGCTCATAAACGGATGTAGCATGTTGATTTCACAGTAGTAATGACTGATTCTGTCTGTAAACTCTTCTTTCTGAAGGCCTACCAGATATTTATCACTTTCCAGCGAAGCCATCAGCTCATTACCCACTTTCTCGATGTACTCGAAATGGCAAAAAGGAATGTCGCCCTTGGAAATATCGGCGGTGCGCAGCTCGCCCGCGCCTTTCATTTCGTTGCGGAATAAATGGCGGTGAATAAGACACAGATGGGGTAAACCCGGTGCGGAAGGCCCCAGTTCCAGCGTCTCGATATCGGGTTCAGCGGGCCCCTTACCTTTTTCAAGGAGGCAGCTGGCCTGAAAATTGACATTACGTTGTTGCTCCCAGAGACGGGATTTTTGCTTGTCGGTGAGTTTTTTCACTACGCCTCCCTGAATAGTCCGTTTGCCACAAGTATAAGCAGCAAAACGCGCTTTCGCAGGGAGGGCGGAAAGACACGGGCAAGATGTGCCCGTGTGAGGGAACGATTACGGCAGCACTTTCGCGGAGAGAATGACGACAGGCTTAGTCGGCACATTCTGGTATGGACCGACATCGTGAGTCTGAACCTGAGAGATCTTATCCGCCACGTCCATGCCTTTCACCACTTTGCCAAACACCGCGTAGCCAAAGTCGCGCTGACCGTGGTCCAGGAAGGCGTTATCAGCCACGTTGAGGAAGAACTGGCTGGTGGCGCTGTCTTTGTCCGCCGTACGCGCCATGGAGATGGTGCCGCGCTTGTTCAACAGGCCGTTGTCAGCTTCATTTTTGATGGGCGGGTTGGGCTGTTTCTGCTGCATCTGCTCGTTAAAACCGCCACCCTGAATCATAAAGCCCGGGATCACGCGGTGGAACGTGGTGTTGTTATAAAAACCACTGTTCACGTAGTCGAGGAAGTTTTTCACCGAAACAGGGGCTTTCTGGCTATCCAGCTCCAGCTCAATATTCCCCGCAGAGGTAGTCAGCAGGACGTGAGGGTCTCCTTTGGCTGCCAGCGCAGCAGGGGAAACGGCAGAAAGAGCAAACACAGCTGCAACAGCCGCCAGTGTTGATTTGAGCATGAGAATTCCTTAACAAAGCGCAGTATAAAAAGCGAATGGCTTGATTCTAAAGAGCAGTATGAACCCAGACCAGTCTTTTACCTAATTTTACCAAATTGAAACAATTATTACCGCGCAAACGATTGTTCACCCTGCAACGTAATGTGATCTGCATCACGTTAAAACCTGCAATTGTGCTCAAAATTTTCTGAAAAGATTTAATTAGATCACTTTCGCGACTAAAATCTGCCCGCTCAAACGCAGTCATTGCGTTTTTCTTTACTTTTAACAGGCCAGACATGACTAACAGCAATCGCATTAAGCTCACATGGATTAGCTTCTTCTCTTACGCCCTGACCGGCGCGTTGGTGATCGTCACCGGGATGGTGATGGGAAATATCGCAGACTACTTCCAGCTGCCCGTTTCCAGCATGAGTAACACCTTCACCTTCCTGAACGCGGGGATCCTGATCTCTATTTTCCTTAATGCCTGGCTGATGGAAATCGTGCCGTTGAAAACGCAGCTGCGTTTTGGCTTCGTGCTGATGGTTGCCGCCGTGGCGGGCCTGATGTTGAGCCACAGCATCGCCCTCTTCTCTGCCGCCATGTTCGTACTGGGCCTGGTGAGCGGGATCACCATGTCGATCGGTACGTTTCTGATTACGCACATGTATGAAGGCCGCCAGCGCGGCGCGCGTCTGCTGTTCACCGACTCCTTCTTCAGCATGGCCGGGATGATTTTCCCGATGGTCGCCGCGTATCTTCTGGCGCGCAGCATTGAGTGGTACTGGGTATATGCCTGCATTGGTCTGGTCTATGTCGCGATCTTTATTCTCACCTTCGGCTGCGAGTTCCCGGTGCTGGGCAAAAAAGCGCAGACAACATCCGAGCCGGTTGCGAAAGAAAAATGGGGTATCGGCGTACTGTTCCTCTCCATCGCCGCGCTGTGTTACATCCTCGGCCAGCTGGGCTTTATCTCCTGGGTTCCAGAGTATGCTAAAGGTCTGGGCATGAGCCTGAACGACGCGGGTAAACTGGTGAGCGATTTCTGGATGTCTTACATGTTCGGCATGTGGGCATTTAGCTTTATCCTGCGCTTCTTCGACCTGCAACGGATCCTGACCGTTCTGGCGGGTCTGGCGACCGTGCTGATGTATCTGTTCATCAACGGTTCCCCGGAGCATATGCCGTGGTTCATCCTGACCCTGGGCTTCTTCTCCAGCGCGATTTATACCTCGATCATCACCCTTGGCTCTCTTCAGACCAAAGTGGCCTCGCCAAAGCTGGTGAACTTTGTGCTGACCTGCGGCACCATCGGCACCATGCTGACCTTCGTGGTCACGGGCCCGATTGTTGCGCACAGCGGCCCGCTGGCGGCGCTGCATACCGCTAACGGTCTATACGCCGTGGTGTTTATCATGTGCTTCGTGCTGGGCTTTGTGACCCGTCACCGTCAACACAACCCGTCAACAGCTACCCACTAATCGCCATAACCCCTTTGCGAGCTGCAAAGGGGTTTCCCCTGTGCTCACCCGCCCTGCCCGCCGATGGGTAAAAACCCCATTAATTTTGTGCGAAAAACGAACAAGCACAAAAATCAAACAATATCCGTCACTTATAAAAATCCTGACAAATCATAGATATACCCCCTAAGGGGTAGGTGAAGGCGTATTTGATTTGCATCAATAAGTGCCCCTGCTGAATCGTTAAGGTAGGCAGTAATAGAAAAGAAATCGAGGCAAAAATGAGCAAAGTCAGACTCGCTATCATCGGTAACGGCATGGTCGGCCACCGCTTTATTGAGGATCTTCTCGATAAAGCCGATGCTGAGCAGTTCGATATTACCGTGTTCTGTGAAGAACCCCGCAAGGCGTACGACCGTGTGCACTTGTCTTCCTACTTCTCTCACCATACCGCCGAAGAGCTCTCTCTGGTGCGTGAAGGGTTCTACGAGAAGCATGGCGTAAAAGTGCTGGTGGGCGAACGCGCTATCACCATCAACCGTCAGGAGAAAGTAATCCACTCCAGCGCCGGACGTACGGTTTTTTACGATAAGCTGATCATGGCGACGGGCTCGTATCCGTGGATCCCGCCTATTAAAGGGTCGGAAACCCAGGATTGCTTCGTTTACCGTACCATTGAAGACCTCAACGCCATTGAATCCTGCGCACGTCGAAGCAAACGCGGCGCGGTTGTCGGCGGTGGTCTGCTGGGTCTGGAAGCGGCAGGCGCGCTGAAAAACCTCGGCGTTGAAACCCACGTTATCGAATTTGCCCCGATGCTGATGGCCGAACAGCTCGACCACATGGGTGGCGATCAGCTGCGCCGTAAGATCGAAAGCATGGGCGTGAAAGTTCACACCAGCAAAAACACCAAAGAGATCGTTCAGGAAGGGACTGAAGCACGCAAAACCATGCGCTTTGCCGACGGCAGCGAGCTGGAAGTGGACTTCATCGTCTTCTCCACCGGTATCCGCCCGCGCGACAAGCTGGCAACGCAATGCGGTCTGGCCGTCGCGCAGCGCGGTGGGATCATGATTAACGACACCTGCCAGACCTCCGACCCGGATATTTACGCCATCGGCGAATGCGCCAGCTGGAACAACCGCGTATTCGGCCTGGTCGCGCCTGGGTACAAAATGGCGCAGGTCGCCGTGGATCATATCCTGGGCAGCGAAAACGCCTTCACCGGCGCAGACATGAGCGCCAAGCTGAAGCTGCTGGGCGTGGACGTGGGCGGTATTGGCGATGCGCATGGTCGCACCCCGAACTCCCGCAGCTATGTTTATCTGGACGAAAGCAAAGAAGTCTACAAACGTCTTATCGTCAGCCAGGACAACAAAACCCTGCTCGGGGCGGTGCTGGTGGGCGACACCAGCGACTTCGGCAACCTGCTCCAGCTGGTATTGAACGCCATTGAGCTGCCGGAAAACCCGGACGCGCTGATCCTCCCGGCGCACGCCTCCAGCGGTAAGCCGTCCATCGGTGTGGATAAACTGCCGGACAGCGCGCAAATCTGTTCCTGCTTCGACGTCACCAAAGGCATGCTGATCTCCGCCATTAACAAAGGCTGCCACACCGTTGCGGCGCTGAAGGCGGAAACCAAAGCCGGGACCGGCTGCGGCGGCTGTATTCCTCTGGTCACCCAGGTACTGAACGCCGAGCTGGCAAAACAGGGCATTGAAGTGAACAACAACCTGTGCGAGCACTTCGCTTACTCTCGCCAGGAGCTGTACCACCTGATCCGCGTGGAAGGCATTAAGTCCTTTGACGAACTGCTGGAGAAACACGGCCAGGGCTATGGCTGTGAGGTATGTAAGCCTACCGTTGGTTCGCTGCTGGCGTCCTGCTGGAACGAATATGTGCTCAAACCAGAACACACTCCGCTTCAGGACACCAACGATAACTTCCTGGCCAATATTCAGAAAGACGGGACTTACTCGGTGATCCCGCGTTCTGCCGGAGGGGAAATCACCCCGGAAGGGCTGGTCGCCGTGGGTCGTATCGCCCGTGAGTTTAACCTGTACACCAAAATCACCGGTTCCCAGCGTATCGGCCTGTTCGGCGCGCAGAAGGACGACCTGCCGGAAATCTGGCGTCAGCTGATTGAAGCGGGCTTCGAAACCGGCCACGCGTACGCCAAAGCGCTGCGCATGGCGAAAACCTGCGTGGGCAGCACCTGGTGTCGCTACGGCGTCGGCGACAGCGTGGGATTCGGCGTTGAGCTGGAAAACCGCTACAAAGGCATCCGTACCCCGCACAAAATGAAGTTCGGCGTCTCCGGCTGTACCCGCGAATGTGCGGAAGCGCAGGGTAAAGACGTGGGTATTATTGCCACCGAGAAAGGCTGGAACCTGTACGTGTGCGGCAACGGCGGGATGAAACCTCGCCACGCGGATCTGCTGGCCGCCGATCTCGATCGCGATACGCTGATCAAATACCTCGACCGCTTCATGATGTTCTACATTCGTACCGCCGATAAGCTGACCCGTACCGCGTCCTGGCTGGATAATCTCGAAGGCGGCATCGACTACCTGAAGTCAGTCATTATCGACGACAAGCTGGGCCTGAATGAACAGCTGGAATCCGAGATGACTCGATTGCGCGAGGCGGTGATTTGCGAGTGGACCGAAACCGTGAACACGCCAGCGGCGCAGACGCGCTTCAAACACTTTATCAACAGCACCCAGCGCGACCCGAACGTGCAGGTGGTGCCGGAGCGTGAACAGCATCGTCCAGCGACCCCGTATGAACGTATTCCGGTGATGCTGGTGGAGGAAAACGCATGAGCCAGTGGGTAAACATCTGCAATATTAACGACATTCTGCCAGCAACCGGCGTCTGTGCCCTGCTGGGCAACGAGCAGGTGGCGATTTTCCGTCCTCGCCACGATGAACAGGTCTATGCCATCAGCAATATCGACCCGTTCTTCGAGGCCAGCGTGCTCTCCCGCGGTCTGATTGCGGAGCACCAGGGCGAACTGTGGGTTGCCAGCCCGCTGAAAAAGCAGCGCTTCCGCTTAACCGACGGGCGCTGCATGGAAGATGAAAGCTTCTCGGTCAAACACTACGACGTCCGCGTGAAGGACGGCGAGGTGCAGCTGAAAGGGTAACCCCTCGCCTTTTCAATAGGAAAGGCTTATGACCCCTTATGGGTAACGGCAGGAAAAACCGTATGTTCTGTACGATTCCTGCTGTTATCCTGACGTCAATTCTTCCCCCGCCATGAATGCTGTGAGGTAACGTCGTGGATCACCTGCCGATTTTTTGTCAATTACGCAACCGCGACTGCCTGCTCGTGGGCGGCGGCGATGTGGCTGAACGTAAGGCGCGCCTGCTGTTAGAGGCGGGCGCCCGACTGACCGTTAACGCCCTCACCTTCGCCCCACAGTTTGACGTCTGGGCGCAGGAAGGGATGCTCACGCAGGTGCAGGGCGAATTTGATGAATCCCTGCTGGATACCTGCTGGCTGACCATCGCCGCAACGGATAACGATGACGTTAACCAGCGCGTCAGCGACGCCTGCGAAGCGCGCCGCATCTTCTGTAACGTGGTGGATGCGCCGAAAGAGGCGAGCTTTATCATGCCATCCATTATCGACCGCTCGCCGCTGATGATTGCGGTATCGTCCGGTGGCCGCTCGCCCGTTCTTGCCCGTCTGCTGCGGGAAAAACTGGAAGCCGTGCTGCCGCAGCATCTTGGCCAGATTGCCCAATACGCCGGGCAGCTGCGTTCCCGCGTGAAGCAAACCTTCGCAACCGTGGGCGAACGCCGTCGCTTCTGGGAGAAGTTCTTTGTCAACGACAGGCTGGCGCAGTCGCTGGCCAATCAGGACGCCAAAGCCGTTGAAGAGACGACCGAACAGCTCCTGAGCGAGCCGCTGGACCATCGCGGTGAAGTGGTACTGGTGGGCGCAGGTCCCGGCGATGCGGGCTTGCTGACGCTGAAGGGTCTCCAGCAGATCCAGCAGGCGGACATCGTGGTGTATGACCGTCTGGTCTCTGATGACATCATGAATCTGGTGCGCCGCGATGCTGACCGCGTGTTCGTCGGCAAACGGGCAGGTTATCACTGCGTACCGCAGGAGGAGATCAACCAGATCCTGCTGCGGGAAGCGCAGAAAGGTAAGCGTGTGGTGCGTCTGAAAGGGGGCGATCCCTTTATCTTTGGTCGCGGCGGCGAGGAGCTGGAAACTCTCTGCAACGCGGGCATTCCATTCTCCGTGGTGCCGGGTATTACGGCGGCATCCGGCTGTTCTGCCTATTCCGGCATTCCGTTAACCCATCGCGACTATGCCCAGAGCGTGCGCCTGGTGACGGGCCACCTGAAAACCGGCAGCGAGCTGGACTGGCATAATCTGGCCGCTGAAAAGCAGACGCTGGTCTTCTATATGGGGCTAAATCAGGCCGCCACTATTCAGGCGAAACTGCTGGAGCACGGCATGGAAGCAGATATGCCGGTCGCGCTGGTAGAAAACGGTACCGCCATTACGCAGCGCGTGGTTGATGGCGTGCTGACGCAGCTGGGCGAGCTGGCGCAGCAGGTTCAAAGCCCGGCGCTGATCGTTGTTGGACGCGTGGTTGAGCTGCGCGAAAAGCTGAACTGGTTCTCAAACCACTAACCATAGTCTCTCTTCCTGGAGTAGTCCTTATGCGGACTACTCCCTTCATACCTCAGTCGATAACATACCGCCCGCATAATGGAACTTTTCCATTTATTCCCTCGTGTTACATCCAATTTTAGATTTTTAGACAAGGAATGCGTATGTTCAAACTGGCAAAAGCTGCCGTTCTGGTCGGCCTGTTATCAACTCTGACGGCCTGCACCGGTCACGTTCAAAATACTAAAAATAATTGCAGTTACGATTACCTGCTGCATCCGGCGATCTCCATTTCGAAGATCATCGGCGGTTGCGGCCCGGCGGCACAGCAGTAAGCGTTTTTCAGGCGTAAAAAAACCGGGAATTTCCCGGTTTTTTTATTGAGTCCGTATTTGTCGGGTGGCGGCTTAAGGTTTCGCCACAAACCCAATCGCCTCGTACACCGCTTTCAGGGTTTCCGACGCGCGCGCGCTGGCTTTTTCTGCGCCCTCTTTCATCACTTTTTGCAGGAACGCTTCGTCGTTACGGTAACGGTGATAGCGCTCCTGCAACTCGGTCAGCATGCCGGAAACGGCGTCTGCCACTTCGCCTTTCAGGTGGCCGTACATCTTGCCTTCAAAGTGTTTTTCCAGCTCAGGGATGCTCTGTCCGGTCACACCGGAGAGAATGTCCAGCAGGTTGGATACGCCCGCTTTGTTCTGCACGTCGTAGCGCACCACTGGCGGCTCATCGGAGTCGGTCACCGCACGCTTGAGCTTTTTCACCACCGATTTCGGATCTTCCAGCAGGCCGATAACGTTGTTGCGGTTATCGTCAGACTTGGACATCTTTTTGGTCGGCTCCAGCAGGGACATCACGCGCGCGCCGGATTTCGGAATAAACGGCTCAGGCACTTTGAACACGTCGCCGTAAAGCGCATTGAAGCGCTGGGCAATATCGCGGCTCAGCTCCAGGTGCTGCTTCTGGTCTTCACCCACCGGCACCTGGTTGGTCTGGTACAGCAGAATGTCGGCCGCCATCAGCACCGGATAGTCAAACAGACCGGCGTTGATGTTCTCAGAGTAGCGCGCAGACTTATCCTTGAACTGGGTCATGCGGCTCAGCTCGCCGAAATAGGTGTAGCAGTTCAGCGCCCAGCCCAGCTGCGCGTGCTCTGGTACGTGAGACTGAACGAAAATGGTGCTCTTCTCGGGATCGATACCGCACGCCAGGTACAGCGCCAGCGTATCGAGCGTTGCTTTGCGAAGCTTCTCTGGATCCTGACGCGCGGTGATAGCATGCAAATCCACGATGCAGTAAATGCAGTGGTAGTCATCCTGCATGCTCACCCACTGACGTAACGCACCCATGTAGTTACCAATGGTCAGTTCACCTGAAGGCTGTGCGCCACTAAAAACGATGGGCTTAGTCATTATTCAATTCCTGATGTTCACTGTGCGAGAGCCCGAGTGCGGGCAACAAATCTTTGAAGTGGTCGAACACAACGTCCGGCTCACTCAGCGTAATGGCTTCACCGTAGTTGTAGCCGTAGGTCAACCCAACCGACGGGCAACCTGCCGCTCTGGCAGCCAGAATATCATTGCGGGAATCCCCGACAAAGAGCAGCTCCGCAGGTGCTAAGGATAATTTTCCTGCCACCAGCAATAGCGGTTCCGGATGCGGCTTTTTATTCTGTACGTCATCGCCGCCCACAATCACGGAGAAGTATTTCGCGATATCCAGCGCTTCCAGCAGAGGCGCAACGAACGGTGTCGGCTTGTTAGTTACCAGCCCCAGCGGGATGCCTTTAGCATATAGCGCGCTCAGCGTTTCAGCGACATCCGGGAACAGGAAGCTGCCCTCTTCGACAGTCTCTTCGTAGAAACGGTCGAACAGTTTGCGCAGAATACGCTGCTGCTCATCCTGGGGAATATCCGCGTGGTCAACACTCGGTTTACCTTGCGCGGAACGCTGAGAGGCACGCTCCTGACGAGCCCAGGTCAGCGCGCGCTCCATCAGCACGTCTGCACCGTTACCAATCCACGTCACGACGCGCTCTTCGCCTGCAACGGGGAGTTCAAGGGCATACAGCGCCTGATCGACGGCGCTGGTTAATCCTGGCGCGCTGTCGACCAGCGTGCCGTCGAGGTCAAATGCTACACCCCGAATAGCCTGCAATTTATCCATGACTTACCTTCGCCAGTTCACGGCGCATTTCATCAATGACTTTTTTGTAATCCGGTTGATCGAAGATGGCGGAGCCTGCGACGAACATATCCGCCCCTGCCGCCGCAATCTCACCGATGTTATTGACCTTCACGCCGCCGTCCACTTCCAGACGAATATCATAGCCAGACTCATCGATACGGCGGCGCACTTCACGCAGTTTGTCGAGGGTCTGAGGGATAAATGACTGACCACCAAAGCCCGGGTTGACGGACATCAGCAGGATCACGTCCAGCTTGTCCATCACGTAGTCGAGATAGCTCAGCGGGGTCGCCGGGTTAAAGACCAGCCCCGCCTTACAGCCGTTCTCTTTGATCAGCTGTAGCGTGCGGTCAACGTGTTCGGAGGCTTCCGGGTGGAAAGTGATGATGCTGGCACCCGCCGCGGCGAAATCGGGTACGATGCGGTCAACCGGTTTCACCATCAGATGCACGTCAATGGGCGCGGTGATCCCGTAGTTACGCAGCGCTTTAAGCACCATCGGACCGATGGTCAGGTTGGGAACGTAGTGGTTATCCATAACGTCGAAATGGACGACATCCGCGCCAGCCGCGAGAGCTTTGGCAGTGTCTTCACCCAGGCGGGCAAAATCGGCCGACAGAATTGAGGGGGCAATCAAAAACTGTTTCATCCGCATCTCCTTGAAATGTGTTTACCGGCGGGCAAAGGCTCAGGGTCGATAAAGCGCCAGAAGTTCGTCCACCTTTTTACGTGTGCCGCCGTTGCTGCTAATGCTACGCCGCACTTTTACCTGAAAATGCTTCGCGGCTTTGTACCATTCGCGCGTATCAGGCGTGTCGTGATTCGAAATTAACACCGGAATTCTTTTGCTGACCAGCTTTTCCGCCATCTCAGCCAGACGAGCCTGCTCGGCCGGGCTGAAGCTATTGGTGTGGTAGGCGGTGAAATTTGCCGTGGCAGACAGCGGCGCGTAAGGCGGGTCGCAGTAGACCACCGAGTTTACGCCCGCCAGCTCCATGCACTCTTCATATGAGAGACAGTAGAACTCGGCATTCTGCGCTTTTTCAGCAAAGTGATACAGCTCGTCCTGCGGGAAATAGGGACGCTTATAGCGGCCAAACGGCACGTTAAACTCGCCACGCAGATTATACCGGCACAGACCGTTGTAGCCATGGCGGTTGAGATAAAGAAACAACAGCGCGCGACGGAACGGATCCTGGCTTTGATTAAACTCAGCGCGGAACTGATAGTAGACGTCCGGGTTGTTGTTCTCTGGCGTAAACAGCTTCCGTGCCTCTTCCACATACTCATCGGTACGCAGTTTGACGATGTTATAGAGGCTAATAAGGTCGCTGTTGATATCCGCCAGGATATAACGAGAAAAATCGGTATTCAGGAACACCGATCCAGCACCCACGAAGGGCTCGATAAGACACTCGCCTTTCGGCAGGTGCTTTTTAATATCGTCGAGCAGGGGGTATTTCCCCCCTGCCCATTTCAGAAAAGCGCGATTTTTTTTCATGCTGACTAACTGATTACACCTTCTCCGGCTGTGGAGAAAGCTCCGACAGCATCCTGCGCTTTAAACATTACTTCAGATCGGCCTGCACCTGATGAATCGGCTTCGCCCACGGGTTTTTCGCCTGCACGTCGGCTGGCAGCGTGGAAACGGCACGTTTTGCTTCATCTTTGGAAGCATAAATACCACTCACCAGCACATACCACGGTTGACCGTTACGGGTCGTCTGATAAACCACGTAGTTTTTCAGATTCGATTTCTTCGCCCAGGCGTTGAGGTTGTCATAGTTAGACGAACTGCTCAGCTGAAGGGTGTAGTTGCTGGAAGAGGCCGACTGCAAAGAACCCACGTTGCCCGTCGTTTTACCTGGCGAAGCGCCCGTTTTGGCTGCGGGAGCCGCAGGTGTTGTTGCAGCAGGTGTTGTTGCAGCAGGCGCCGCTGTGGTCGCCGTCGCTTTCGGAGCAGCGGTTGCTGCTGGCGTTGGCGCTTTAACCGGCTGGCTCACCGCAGGTTTTGTCTGCGCTGGCGCTTTCGTTTCTGGCGCTTTTGCCACGGCCTGTGGTTTCGTCTCACGCTTCGGCTCAATCACAGCCTGCTTACGCTCCTGGCGTGGTGCAGTCTGCGTCTGGCGCGGTTTGGTTTCCGTTGCCGCCGTCTGCTGCTGGGCATTGCTGCCATGAACTGGCGCAACGGTGGCTGGTTCAGTTGGCAGCGTGGAGTTCACCACGGCAGCGTTAACCTGTTCCTGATTCTGCGGCTGCATCAGCGCGTTGTTCAGATCGCCCTGAACCTCAACACGCTGCTGGCCTTCAGGCGTAGCTGGCGCCTGGCCCTGAGTCGGGGTAGAAGAGACAGGCGGCAGAGAGATATCCTGACCGGCGCTGGTGTTGCCTGCGGTCTGCTCTGCGGAAGTGGTGCCCGGCGCAGGCTGAGCGCCATTCGCCTGGTTGCTCGCATCGTTACCAGACAGGTCGATGCTCTTCTCGGCAGACGCGGTCTGCTCGGTAGAATGGGTAGAAGGGGCTTTTAGCGCGGAACCAATGCCGACAATCAGCAATACCAGCACCAGAACGCCAAGGCCCATCATGATGTACTGACGGGAGGCCGGTTTTGCCGCTACCGCTTTTTTACGCTTGCGCGGTCGACGTTCAACAGGCTGTTCATCCATTAACTCTTCTTCGGATTCAAACTCCTCGTCTTCACGCTCATTGCGCGCGTTGCGGCTACGCGAAGGGCGACGATCGTCTGCATCCAGATCGACATCGTCAAAGTTGATCTGCGGCTCGTTATCACGTTCTGAAGATTGACGAGAACGACCAGTACGACGATCGCTGGGATCGGGTTTCAGCTCGTCTTCTGGTTTGAATTCATCCATTTAACACCCCACTCAAAGGCTTCTGCCAACGACTCTGCATTAACCTGAAGCTAAAACGACCACCTGTTACAGCGGTCTGACCTTTCTAGTTGTTACGCTTGCTGACAATCAGCAATAGCGCCAAGTACGACTTCGTGCGGCACTCCGCCGCGCACTTCACTTTTCCCTATTGCAAGCGGGAGTACCAGACGCATCTCACCTGCTAATACTTTTTTATCGCGCATCATGTGGGGAAGGTACGCCTGCGCAGACATTTCCTGCGGACCACTTACCGGCAAGCCAGCACGTTTAAGCAACGCGATGATACGTGCTGTCTCTTCCGGCCTGAACTGCCCCAGACGTTCAGAGGCACGCGCCGCCATAACCATTCCGGCAGCGACAGCTTCACCGTGAAGCCAGTTACCGTAGCCCATTTCGGCTTCGATCGCATGACCAAACGTATGCCCCAGATTCAGTAAAGCACGTAAGCCGGTTTCACGCTCATCTGCGGCAACGACTTCTGCTTTCAGCTCACAACAACGGCGAATACAGTAGGCCATTGCCTGCCCGTCGAGGCGCAGCAGCGCATCCATATTCTCTTCCAGCCAGGTGAAGAACTCCCCGTCAAGAATAATGCCGTATTTGATCACTTCTGCAAGGCCGGACGCCAGTTCGCGCGCTGGCAAGGTTTTCAGACAGTCGAGATCCACCACCACCGAGGCGGGCTGGTAGAACGCGCCAATCATGTTTTTGCCGAGCGGATGGTTAACCGCCGTTTTACCGCCCACAGAAGAATCGACCTGTGAGAGCAACGTGGTTGGAATTTGAATAAAGCGCACGCCGCGCTGGTAGCTGGCGGCTGCAAAACCGGTCAGATCGCCCACAACGCCGCCGCCCAGGGCAAGCAGTGTTGTATCACGACCGTGCGGTTTTTGCAGAAGTGCGGTAAAGACGGTATCCAGTACCGTCAGGCTTTTGTACTGCTCGCCATCGGGCAGAATCACACTGTCGACCTTCACGCCCGCCTGCTCAAGCAGGTGACGTACACGGTCGAGATAAAGCGGAGCCAGCGTCTCGTTGGTGACCAGCATCGCCTGATCACCCGCTTTCAGTGGTAAGAAGGAAGCTGGGTCGTTAAACAAACCAGCCGCGATGGTGATAGGGTAACTACGTTCCCCGAGAGTAACTGTAATCCTCTCCATGACGCGACATCCACCTTAAATGCTTTTACCCGCAGGCGAGTGTATATATAGCCAGAATCAGTTGCTTTCCAGCATATGAATAATCTGGTTTGCAACCACTTTAGCGCTTTGATCGTCAGTACGAATGGTCACATCAGCAATCTCTTCGTACAGAGGATTGCGTTCATCGGCCAAAGCTTCCAGAACTTCACGTGGCGGTGTTTCAACCTGCAACAACGGGCGCTTTTTATCACGCTGCGTGCGTGCCAGCTGTTTTTCGATGGTCGTCTCAAGATAGACCACTACGCCACGGGCGGAGAGACGGTTGCGGGTTTCGCGAGATTTTACAGAGCCGCCGCCAGTTGCCAGCACAATGCCCTGTTTTTCCGTGAGTTCGTTGATCACTTTTTCTTCTCGGTCACGGAAACCTTCTTCGCCTTCTACGTCGAAGACCCAGCCCACATCCGCTCCGGTTCGTTTCTCAATCTCTTGATCAGAATCGTAAAATTCCATATTGAGTTGTTGAGCTAACTGACGCCCAATAGTGCTTTTGCCGGCACCCATAGGCCCAACCAGAAAGATATTGCGTTTCTCTGCCATTTTTTCGGTACTACTAAGACTATTCGTTAATGGTAATCCCCGCTGCGCAGACACCCGGCGTAGCAGGACATGAACTGAAACCTCATTTGCAATAGAGCGAGAGTCAGACGAAAAATTATCTCAATACTCCGGCTTGTTTGGCAACTGATTAAATCACCGTTCCCGGCGCATAAGGAAATAAGACGTAAGTCCAACTCAAATCGGTACTCCTTGTATGCTAATTCATGCCCCACGTCAAACATCTGCAACAAACTGAATGCAAAATCATTGCGGGGATCGTTACCCATTACTGAATACTGACCAGACGTGGCGTGATAAACACCACTAACTCGCGCCGTTCGTTATCTTTTCCGTCATGGCGGAACAGCTGACCCAGCCACGGAATGTTGCCCAGCACGGGCACGCTGTCGCGTCCGGTTTTATTCTTTTGCGAAAAGATCCCGCCCAGCGCGAGCGTTTCCCCACTTTTTACCTCAACCTGCGTTTCGATCTCCTGCTTATCGATCGCCAGCGTTTCGCCGTCTGCCTGTTGCAGCACCTGGCCGGGCATATTTTCACTGATATGCAATTTCAGGCGCACACGACCACCCGGCAGAACCACCGGCGTGACCTCCATGCCTAATACCGCTTCTTTAAATTCAACGGATGTCGCCCCGCTCTCGCCGCTGGAAACCTGATACGGAATTTCGCTGCCCTGCTTGATGCTGGCCGGCTGCATGTGCGATGCCAGCAGCCGCGGGCTGGCGATGATATCCACCTGCTGCTTTTGCTCAAGCGCCGACAACTCAAGATCCAGCATCCTGCCGTTGATGCGCCCGATGTTAAACCCTGCGTGGGTGGTCGCACTGGCCACCGACAGGTCCGCACCCAGCGTCGTGACCTGACCCACTTTACTGGCCTCCGTTGCGTCAGCGAGGTTCCATTTCACCCCCAGTTCACGCAGGCTTTTTTCACTGATGGTCACAATCTGCGCCGCCAGTTCCACCTGCTCGACGGGCAGATCCATCTGCACAGCCCAGCGCTGGAGCATATCCACCACCGTCTGGTTATCCCTGACCAGGAAACGGTTGGTGCGCTTGTCGACGGAGAGACTGCCTTTCGGGCTTAAGAGCTTTTCCGCCGCTTTTTGCAATTCGGCCGCATCCGCATAAGCAAACGGAATGCTGTGAGAGTGCAGCGGGGCGTCGAGCAGACGCTGGGCCCGCTCCTGCTCTTTACGCGTCTGTTGCTCCCGTTGCCAGGCCGCCGTATGCACATAAAAAATGCCGCCCTCTTCCCGCAATACCAGCCCGGCGCTGTTCACTACCGTCTGAAGCGCCTGCCTCCAGGGCACCCGCGTTAAATTCAGCGAAAGCGAACCGCTGACATCCGGCGACACCACCAGATTGCGATCCTCCTGCGCTACCAGCGCCTGTAATATTTGCACCACCGGGACATCATCCACCAGCAGGGTGACCGGTTTTGGCGTCGCGGCCCACAGGGGCTGGCTGAGTACCGCCAGTAACAGCCCTATCCTTATCTTCACTTTTTTTCGTTCCTTCTCGTTGCCATGTCCATCGCTTCGGCTCGCACATATCGCCGACATCAACGGTCAGTTGTTGTCTATCTATCGCGCTCACCCGCCAGCCTGTCGGTAACCGCATCTGCGTTTTTACCCGGTGCCAGCGTTTCTGCCCGTCCTGCATAAGGCCGATATCCCTGCTGCCGCTGACTATCCCCTGATACCGCCACTGGCTGAGCTGCCCGGCTGCGCAACGCTCTTCCGGCACAGAGAAGGGATCCCGCATCCCGGTCAGGAAAAGCGGAGAAAGCAGGATGACTAAACGGGCTTTACTGCGCATGACCGATCTCCAGTTGCAGGCTGAGGCGTAACTGTTTGCCCTGTGGGATGATGGAAAACGCACTCACCCGCACGTTCTCAAGCGCCAGCCGGGAAAAGAGCGCCGGAACCGCGCCCCATGAGGCATCCAGCGCCAGCTCTCCCCCACTCTGCTGCGGCTTCCAGTACACCAGTCTTGCGTCCTCACGCTGAAATGCCAGGGGAGAAAAGGGCCGCGAGGGCGTCACTTGCGTAAACACTGCTTGCCGTCCGGCCTCTGGCCACAGCGAGGCGTTGATTCGCTTCGCACTGATGGCCTGCGCCTGAACATCGGCGTAACGCAGAGCAGCGGGCCTGAGCAGCAGTCCCCAAATTGCCCACGCAACAAGCCCCGACGCGATCAACCAGCAAAGGACGCGCCGGGAAGGACGTGCATCAGCCCAGCGTTGATACCAGATACCCACCGGCTACCTCCGGCTATGCAGTTTAAAAGAGAACATCCATCGCCCCAGGCTATCCTGTTGCAGTTCGCCTGCCGGTCCGGGGTTAAATCCCGTCACCCTTTTCAGCGCATCGGTCATGGCTGCGAGCGCTGGCAGTGAAGTGGTATAGCCGGTCAGGGTCAGCGAGGGTGGCTGATAACGCAGCGCCGTCAGCCACGCCTGCCGGGGCATTGCGCTGGCAAGCGATTCCAGCGCGGGTTGCCAGGCCGGATCAGACGGCGGCGAAGGGGTTTTCAGCCCCGCTGACTGCGGCTGACGGGCTCTCAATACTTTCTGCACTGCCCGTGTCCCCGCCAGTTCGCTCTGCAACGCCTGTAACGCGAGAGACTGCGTCGCCCGCAGGCTGATACCACCCGCCAGCATCACCAGCAATGAGGCGGCAAACAGCATCCCCCAGAAACGCAGGCGCTGATTACGTTGCTGCCGACGCCAGGGTAAAAGATTGGGCATGCTCATTACGGCGCCTCGCTCATGGCCAGCGCCAGGGCGACGGTGTAATCAGCACCGCATTCCGGCAGCGGCGGCTGGCACAGCGTCACCGCTTCCCAGGGATCGCGGGCAGCATCAAACACGGCGATATCAGAAGAAGAAAGCGCAAGCAGCGCCGCCAGTTCATTCACCGTCGCCGCTTCTGTGGTGTAGCGCCGCCCCCACTGGTGACGCATCGCCCATAGCCACTGGTGTTGATCTCTCCAGGCGACGCACCGGGCGGGGGCAACAGCAGAGAGAAGATTAGCCAGCGCGCCGGCATCCGGGGCGATTGCTGCCAGACGCAAACGCAGCGCGTTCGCCAGCGTCAACAGGGTATCGACCTCTCTGTTTTGCGCTGCGGTAACCTGAAAAGTGTTGCTGAACGTATCCTGCGCGTAGTCAAAGCAGAGCGTATCGGCGGGCATCTCCAGCTCACGCGCTAATGCGGCGCCTACCCAGGTGAGCTGTTCGCTGTCACGCAAGGTAACGGATGGACGGGGCAACGCGCGTTGCAGAACGCGCGTTGCCGGAAATGAGAGGAATACCCGATGCGAGTGCGGCAATGTTTTCCGCCAGCCACGTAATGCGTTAACCAGCTCTTCTGGCTTAAGTATTTTGCCTTCCCCGATAACGCCGTCCGACAGCGGCACCGCCCACCAGCGCCGTAAACGCCATCCGGCCCGCTCTCTGGTCAGCGCTACCGCAACCACCTTATCCTGTTGAATATGAACACCTGTTTGCCACGTTTTAAAAGCCATGCTTCACGATCTCCTTATCGCCCGTCGGAGTGACGGCTATATCAATGAATCAGGCTTGCCTTTATACTACCGCGCGATTGTTTAGAAACTGCCCAGGCTAAACCAAATGGGAAATCTCCGGTGAAGTTCGTAAAGTATTTATTGATCCTTGCAGTCTGTTGCATTCTGCTGGGAGCAGGCTCGATTATTGGTTTGTACAAATATGTCGAGCCGCAACTCCCTGATGTCGCCACGCTTCGTGATGTGCGGCTTCAGATCCCTATGCAGGTCTATAGCGCCGATGGTGAACTGATGGCGCAATACGGCGAGAAACGTCGTATCCCTTTGACCTTAAATCAAATCCCACCCGTGATGGTGAAAGCTTTTATCGCCACCGAGGACAGCCGTTTTTACGAGCACCACGGTGTCGATCCGGTCGGTATTTTCCGTGCGGCAAGCGTGGCGCTGTTCTCCGGTCATGCCTCTCAGGGGGCAAGTACCATTACCCAGCAGCTGGCGCGTAACTTCTTCCTCAGCCCGGAAAAGACGCTGATGCGTAAGATCAAAGAGGTGTTCCTCGCGATCCGCATTGAGCAACTGCTGAGCAAAGACGAGATCCTTGAGCTTTACCTCAACAAGATCTATCTGGGCTACCGCGCCTATGGCGTAGGGGCTGCGGCTCAGGTCTATTTTGGTAAGCCGATCGATCAGCTCACGCTGAGCGAAATGGCGACCATTGCCGGCCTGCCAAAAGCGCCATCCACCTTTAACCCGCTCTACTCGCTGGACCGCGCCACCGCGCGCCGTAACGTGGTGCTGTCGCGTATGTTGAGCGAAGGCTACATCAGTCAGTCTGAGTACGATAAGGCGCGCAGCGACGTTATTGACGCCAATTACCATGCGCCGGAAATCGCCTTCTCTGCACCGTATCTCACTGAAATGGTTCGCCAGGAGATGGTGAGTCGCTACGGTGATAAAGCGTATGAAGATGGTTATCGCGTCTATACCACCGTGACCCGCAAAGTGCAGCAGGCTGCCCAGCAGGCGGTGCGTAATAACGTGATGGATTACGATATGCGTCACGGCTATCGCGGCCCGTCCAACGTGCTGTGGAAAGTGGGGGAAGGCGCATGGGACAGTAAAAAAATCACTGATTCCCTGAAAGCGCTGCCGACCTATGGCCCGCTGCGTCCGGCTGTCGTCACCCAGGCCGATCCACAGGAAGCGGTGGCGATGATGGCCGATGGCACATCCGTTTCGCTGCGCATGGAGGGTGTCCGCTGGGCGCGTCCGTACCGCTCTGACACTCTTCAGGGCCCGACGCCACGTAAAGTGACCGATGTGGTACAAACCGGACAACAAATCTGGGTCCGTCAGGTCGGTGATGCCTGGTGGCTGGCGCAGGTGCCGGACGTCAACTCTGCGCTGGTCTCCATCAATCCGCAGAACGGTGCCGTGATGGCGCTGGTTGGCGGGTTCGATTTCAACCAGAGCAAATTTAACCGCGCGACCCAGGCACTGCGTCAGGTTGGTTCGAACATCAAACCGTTCCTGTATACCGCGGCGATGGATAAGGGGCTGACGCTCGCCAGCATTCTCAACGACGTGCCAATTTCCCGCTGGGATGCCGGTGCGGGCTCTGACTGGCAGCCGAAGAACTCTCCGGCGCAATACGCTGGCCCTATCCGTCTGCGTCAGGGCCTTGGCCAGTCGAAGAACGTGGTCATGGTTCGCGCGATGCGTGCGATGGGCGTTGATTATGCGGCAGAGTATCTGCAACGCTTCGGCTTCCCGGCGCAAAACATTGTTCATACCGAATCTCTGGCGCTCGGCTCCGCGTCCTTTACGCCGCTCCAGGTCGCTCGTGGCTACTCGGTGATGGCGAACGGGGGATTCCTGGTCGATCCGTATTTCATCAGCAAAATCGAGAACGATCAGGGCGGCGTACTGTTTGAAGCGAAACCGAAAATTGCCTGCCCTGAATGCGATATTCCGGTGATTTACGGCGACACGCCAAAATCCAATGTCCTGGAAAACAAGGATATGGAAGATGTGGCGATCTCTCAGGAACGTCAGAATCTGGCGGTGCCGCAGCCTCAGCTGGAACAGGCCAATCAGGCGCTGGTCGCCCAGAGTGGCGCGCAGGAGTACGCCCCGCACGTGATCAGCACGCCGCTGTCGTTCCTGATTAAGAGCGCACTGAACACCAACATCTTTGGCGAACCGGGCTGGCAAGGCACCGGCTGGCGAGCGGGCCGCGATTTGCAGCGCCACGACATCGGCGGCAAAACCGGGACAACCAACAGTTCAAAAGATGCCTGGTTCTCAGGTTATGGCCCGGGCGTTGTCACCTCGGTCTGGATTGGTTTTGACGATCACCGCCGCACTCTGGGGCGCACAACCGCCTCTGGCGCGATTAAAGATCAGATTTCCGGTTATGAGGGTGGGGCTAAGAGTGCGCAACCGGCGTGGGATGCTTACATGAAGGCCGCTCTCGAGGGCGTGCCGGAGCAGCCGCTAACGCCTCCGCCGGGCATTGTCACGATCAATATTGACCGCAGCACTGGACAGCTCGCGAATGGCGGCAACAGCCGTGCCGAGTATTTCATCGAGGGTACGCAGCCAACCACGCAGGCAGTGCATGAGGTGGGTACAGAGATCATTGATAACGGCGAGACGCACGAGCTGTTCTGACGCCGACAAAAAAGCCGGGTGGCGACTACGCCTGACCCGGCCTACAACGTCAATGCAAAACGGCAACCTTCGGTTGCCGTTTTTAATGGTGGCGCTACAAACGCCCCTGCCCCTTCAGCCACTCTCGTACCAGGAACAGTGCGCTCACGTTGCGTGCCTCGTTAAAGTCAGGATCTTCCAGCAAATCCATCAGATGAGCCAGCGGCCAGCGAACCTGCGGCAGCGGTTCCGGCTCGTCTCCTTCCAGCGATTCAGGATAGAGATCTTCCGCGACAACGATGTTCATTTTGCTGGAAAAATAGGACGGCGCCATGCTCAGCTTTTTAAGGAACGTCAGCTCTTTCGCGCCAAAGCCGACCTCTTCTTTCAGCTCCCGGTTTGCCGCTTCAAACACCGTTTCGCCCGGATCGATCAGTCCTTTGGAGAAGCCCAGCTCGTAGGATTCTGTGCCCACAGCGTATTCACGAATGAGGATCAGATGCTCGTCGACGATAGGCACTATCATCACCGCTTCACGCGAGGAGGGGCGCATACGCTCATAAACACGACGCACACCGTTGCTGAACTCCAGATCCACGCTTTCGACATTAAACAGACGCGATTTCGCGACGGTTTCAACATTCAGAATGGTGGGCTTTTGTAAGGGTTTGGTCATCTTGACGGGTCTTTGCTGGGTGAACTGGCTTTATTGTGCGATACGCCGCACGGTTTCGGCAATGTCAATTGCTCTTTATTTACATTTATGCAACGTAAATGAATGCGATTCTCATTTCAAAACAAATGTCAAGAGGTTGAAATGTTTCCAGGAATTTGCTGATATCGCGCCGGAACAGGCTTTGTTATCATTATCGGTCACTGGGATGCGCGTCAACATGCTCAAGTTAGACTCCATACTTGCCGATAGCCGACCACAGAATCTCATTCATTGTACAAAAGGTGCGACTGACAACACCTGTAAGAAGATAAGTAAGATGGGGAAAGCATGAGCACCATTTTGATTTTTCTCGCTGCTGTGCTGGCCTGCGCGTCGATTGCGGTGTGGGTATTCAGGCGCCGCGTACATCGCCGTTATCGGCTGCCCTTTTTAAACGCGTTCGCCGGGGCAAACACGCGCAAGCTTTCGCCAGAGGAACGCAACACCGTTGAGCAGTATCTCGACACGCTGAACCGATCCCGGCTTTCGCCTGGCCCTACCGGCGCCAGCACCGCCCCCGTATCGCTCAACCTTAACGCCCAAAGCGACACCGTTCTGTGCGTGACGCGCTCCATTACCCGCTATGGCATCACAACCGACGATCCCAACAAATGGCGTTACTATCTCGACTCTGTTGAAGTACACCTGCCTCCCTTCTGGGAACAGTATATTAACGACGAAAACAGCGTCGAGCTCATCCATACCGATACGCTGCCGCTGGTTATCTCCCTTAATGGTCATACTCTGAGCGAATATGTTCAGGAAGCGCCACGCTTTGCGCTGGAACGCGCGAGCGGAACGCAGGCCTCTATTCGTGGTGAAGAGACAGAGCAGATTGAACTGCTCAACATCCGCCAGGAAACGCATGAAGAGTACGTCCTGAGCCGCCCGGATGGCATTCGCGAAGCGGTGCTGATTGTCGCCTCGTTCCTGCTCTTTTTCATCTGCCTGCTGACGCCGGACGTGTTTGTTCCGTGGCTCGCGGGTGGCGCAGTACTGCTTCTGACCGCCGGGCTGTGGGGCATATTTGCTCCGCCGGCAAAAACGTCATTACGCGAAATTCACTGCCTGCGCGGAACCCCAAAACGCTGGGGACTGTTCGGTGAGAACGATCAGGAACATATCAACAATATCTCGCTCGGGATCATCGATCTTATCTATCCGCGCCACTGGCAGCCGTGGATTGCGCAGGACCTGGGCCACAAAACGGATATTGATATCTATCTCGACCGCCACGTTGTACGCCAGGGACGTTACTTATCCCTGCACGACGAAGTAAAAAACTTCCCGCTTCAGCACTGGCTTCGCAGCGCGGTGATTGCCGGTGGCGCCGCGTTAATCTTCCTCATGCTGCTGCTTTTCGTGCCGCTGGATATGCCAATTAAATTTACCCTGTCATGGATTAAAGGGGCGCAAACCGTGGAAGCCACCAGCGTACAGCAGCTCGAAGAAGCGGGTGTACGCGTGGGGGATACGTTGCGGCTGAAAGGCACCGGGATGTGTAATATCCACTCACCGGGTGCCTGGAACACGCGCCAGAACTCGCCGTTCGCGCCGTTCGACTGCTCTCAGATCATCTGGAATGACGCCTCTCCGCTGCCGCTGCCGGAATCGGATGTGGTCAATAAGGCCACTGCGCTCACCCAGACGATTAATCGCCAGCTCCATCCAAAACCGGATGATGATTCTCGCGTCAGCCCTGCCCTGCGTTCGGCTATTCAGAAGTCGGGCATGGTGCTGCTGGATGACTTTGGCGAAATCGTCCTGAAAACCGAGGATCTCTGTTCCGCCCAGGATGACTGTATCCGGCTGAAGAACGCGCTCGTCAACCTCGGCAACAGCAAAGACTGGGACGCGCTGGTGAAACGCGCCGAAGCGGGACGCCTGGACGGTGTGAACGTGCTTCTGCGTCCGGTCAGCGCCGAGTCGCTGGATAATCTGGTGGCGACCTCTACCGCCCCCTTCGTGATGCGTGAAACCACCCGTGCCGCCCAGGCGCTTAACAGCCCGGCGCCGGGCGGTTTTGTGATTGCCAGCGATGAAGGCAGCGACCTGGTGGATCAACCTTATCCGCAGGTTTCGCTGTATGACTATCCTGCCCAGGAGCAGTGGAGCGAATTCCAGCGTCTGGCGCAGATGCTGATGCAGACGCCATTCAGCGCGGAAGGGATCGTCACCACCCTCTTCACCGACGCCAACGGCACGCGTCATATTGGCCTGCACCGTATGCCGGATAGCGCTGGCCTGTGGCGCTATATAGGGACATCCCTGCTGCTGATTGCGATGCTGGCGTGCATCGTCTGGAACGGTTATCAGGCCGTACGCCGCTATCAGCGTTCCCGCACGCGGCTGGCAGAAATCCAGGCCTACTACGAAAATTGCCTTAACCCGAAACTGATCTCCTCTTCTGAGAGCCTGATCGGATAACGTCCCTGCGCGACAAGTTGTGCTACCCTGTCGCGCACGTTTCTTCTGGCTGGAGTTCCCCCTTATGCATCTTGATATCGACTGGCAGGCGGTCGATACCGTCCTGCTTGATATGGACGGCACGCTGCTTGATCTCGCCTTTGATAACTATTTCTGGCAAAAGCTGGTCCCGGAAACTTACGGTGAACAGCAGGGGATCTCCCCGGCGGAAGCGCAGGAATTCATTCGTTCGCAATATAGCGCGGTGCAGCATACGCTAAACTGGTACTGTCTTGACTACTGGAGCGAGCGACTCGGTTTGGATATTTGTGCCATGACCACCGCCCAGGGCGCACGCGCCGTACTGCGCGACGATACGGTCCCGTTCCTGGACGCGCTGAAGGCCTGCGGTAAGCGCCGTATTTTGCTGACAAATGCGCATCCCCATAACCTGGCCGTGAAGCTGGAGCATACCGGGCTTGCTTCACACCTTGATTTATTGCTTTCCACCCACACATTTGGTTATCCGAAAGAGGATCAGCGGTTGTGGCATGCCGTGGTGGAAGAGACCGGTTTACAGCCGGAACGCACGCTGTTCATTGACGACAGCGAGCCGATTCTGGATTCTGCGGCCGCTTTTGGCATTCGCTATTGTCTGGGCGTGACCAATCCGGATTCCGGCCTGGCTGAAAAAAGCTATCTGCGACATCCGGGGCTGAACGACTATCGCCGGATGATCCCCTCACTCACCGTGAAGGAGACGCCATGAAAGAAAAACCCTCTGATGGGGTAAGACTGGATAAATGGCTGTGGGCCGCCCGTTTTTACAAAACGCGCGCCCTTGCCCGTGAAATGGTTGACGGCGGAAAGGTGCATTACAACGGTCAGCGCAGCAAACCGAGCAAGCTGGTTGAACTGAATGCCACGTTAACGCTTCGCCAGGGCAACGATGAGAAAACGGTGGTGGTGAAAGCCATTACCGAACAACGGCGGCCCGCAACCGAAGCCGTTTTGCTGTATGAAGAGACGGCCGAAAGCATAGAGAAGCGCGAGAAAACCGCGCTGGCGCGCAAAATGAACGCGCTAACTATGCCTCACCCGGACCGGCGACCGGATAAAAAAGAGCGCCGCGATCTGATGAAATTTAAACACGGTGAGAGCGAGTAACCCTCACCTGCACGAGAGATGAAAATGGCCCAACACGACCAATTACACCGCTATCTGTTTGAACAATTCGCCGTGCGCGGCGAGCTGGTCACCGTATCCGAAACCTGGAAACAGATTCTGGAAAACCACAACTACCCGCTGCCGGTGAAAACCCTGTTGGGCGAACTGCTTGTTGCCACCAGCCTGCTGACCGCCACGCTGAAGTTCGCTGGCGATATTACCGTTCAGTTGCAGGGTGATGGCCCGATGTCGCTGGCGGTGATCAACGGTAATAACCAGCAGCAAATGCGCGGCGTGGCGCGCGTTCAGGGCGATATCCCTGAAAATGCGGATCTGAAAACGCTGGTCGGAAATGGCTACCTGGTTATCACGATTTCGCCTGAAGAGGGTGAGCGCTATCAGGGCGTTGTCGGTCTGGAAGGCGATACGCTTGCCGCCTGCCTGGAAGATTACTTCATGCGTTCCGAACAGCTGCCAACCCGTCTGTTCATCCGCACCGGTGAAGTGGATGGTCAGCCTGCTGCCGGTGGTATGCTGCTTCAGGTTCTGCCTGCGCAGGATGCGCAGACCAATGATTTCGAGCATCTGGCAACGCTGACGGAAACCATCAAAGCGGAAGAGCTGTTCACCCTGTCGGCGACCGACGTGCTGTGGCGTCTGTACCACGAAGAAGAAGTGACGGTTTACGATCCGCAGGATGTGGAATTTAAGTGCACCTGCTCCCGCGAGCGTTGTGCCGGCGCCCTGAAAACGCTGCCGGATGAAGAGATCGACAGCATCATGGCGGAAGACGGTGAAATCGATATGCACTGTGACTACTGCGGTACGCACTACGTGTTCAATTCGATGGATATCGCGGAGATCCGCAATAACGCCTCTCCGGCGGATCCGCAGGTTCACTAAGCTCTGAGCCTGATGCCCGGCGGCGCTATGCTCGCACGGGCCTACAATGAATTGTGCAATTTTTTGATATGATTGCTAATTGTAGGCCGGGTAAGCGTAGCGCCACCCGGCAAGAAAAAGCACTAACGCCACTGCGCATTATTGTAACTGTCGTAGCTCATATCGACACGCTCCCCAAAAATCTCAATATCCGCCCAGGGCTTCACGACAGATTTCACTTTCCTCTGCCTTAATGCGCGGTCAAGTTCTCCTCTGGTCAATGCCTCCGGCATTTTCCACGCGTCCCCGGCGATCCTCCAGCCCGTGTTAGTTTGTGTGTAAGCCACGATCGTGCGATCGGTAAATTGAAATAGCACGGCTTCCGGCTTGCCGTCGCTGTTAAGATCCAGCGGCATAAGTAAACAGTTACTCTGGGCGCTATCGCAGCTCTCGAAGCGATACTGATTGCTGAGCATGGCTTGCCACAATGTCTTATCAGGATGAGCCATTCCCGGTGCGAGCTGGACCTGTTTTTCCAGCATCGCGGCGGTCATCTTACCTGCTCCGCCAGCATTCCTGGAGAGAAGACCATTTATTTCACGCTGGCGTTTTGGGTTAGAGATAAACTGCGGATCGTTTTGCAGCGTGAGCATCGCCTCCCGCCCCTTTCGTCCAGCGTTACTGAGCATATACAGGCTGACTTGATCCGCAGTTATTCTGCCGTCCTGATAGCGGGCCATATGGCTTGCAACACTTATTCGCCACGGATCCAGCACGGGGGTATGGACCAACGCCAGGAAAATGAGGGAAAGCAGCCCGGTCGCCGGGATGACGTACGCATGGATCTTCTGCGGTTCACGGCGCTGAATCAGAGCGCTGGCGCAAAAACCGATCGCCCAGACCAGCGCCACGATGGTTATCAATACCCCGTACAGACGCTCGGGTGACCAGCCGTATTGCGAAATGCGTAGCCACAGCGCCCACCCCGCCAGAACCGGATACGCGGGTACGATAGCCACAGCGAGGCGAATCATCCCTCGCAGCGGGGCATAGTAAGGCAGTGTTTGACGCTGTGGATGCCACACTATCGTCACCAGGAATAACAGCAGCAGCGCTAAGGTGGTCAGCAAGCCCGCGGCGGATATTCTGGCTGAAATGGATTCAAAGCCGACAAAAGGCAACGCGCCAATAAAGAGCAGCGCCAGCGCCGCCATCAGGGGAAGCAGACCGGTGGCGATGAGGGTCAGCAGATTTTGCAGGGCAAAGATTAACCTTACCTGCATGCGCGTGAGCACGGCCGCACTGGCTGAAACCACGCCAATCGCCACTGAAATAAATCCGTCAGAATGAAAGAAAAGCCGATCAAAAAAGCCGATGCCGATAAGTTCGAAAAGCTCGGCCCAGAGGAAAAGCACCAGCCAGAAGAGACCATTCGAAACAAAAATAATGAGCAGTGTCAGCGCGTTATGCCAGTTTCGTTGATAAAAGTCGCTGTAGAACGAGGTAGTCGGGACGGGATCCAGACGCCGCTGAAGCCATGGCAACACGAACAGCGTCATCAGCAGCAGATGAAAGCCGAAAACGAGCATCTCATCTCTGAGATTCCAGCTTTCGAGTCCTGCAACGCTCCACTTAAGCCAGCCGCCCATACCCGCGACTGCCGCGCCGATCATCCCGAGTGACAGCCACAAAAATGGCTTTCTGAATGACGTCATGGCAAGAGACAACGTGGTTGTCATTACCACGGTGGCAGGTACTACACACATCAGCCACAGCGTATCCGATGGCAATTTTGCGTACTCGATATACCACGTGATTACATAGCAAATTACGCCCTGTAGAGCCCCCGCCAGCACGACGGCTACGCGCGTTAAAGCGGATAACGTCTCACGGTTTTCCATTTCTCATCCCTTGTTCATGAAAATCTATTGTCTCATCAAAGCAAAACTCTGGCCCCCACCTCAAACTCTGAAAATAGCTGACCCAAGAGACCTGAATCGTTTTCCCAGTGTAACCCTTACGTAATTTTCTTACATGTATGCGATTACATTCACATTCTTCTGGATAAATTCACCAGAGATTAACCTTTTAAGAACATTTTCCCCATCCAAAAAGCGATTCCTGCGATAATCTGCCCGCCCTGTGACTGGAGTCGCAGCGTTTTCCGTTAGTAAGGGTTTTGACCAGATACGTAAATCTATGAGCCCCGTCGCGGTTAACATCCTCAGAAAAACCCTACAATTTCAGGCAGTACATATTGGCTAAGGAGCAGTGATATGCGTGTTAATGGTTTAACCCCGCAAGATCTCAAGGCTTATGGTATTCACGACGTCCAGGAAGTGGTCTACAACCCCGATTACGATACGCTGTATCAGGAAGAGCTCAATCCGGCACTGGAAGGATACGAGCGTGGTGTGTTGACGAACCTGGGTGCTATCGCCGTCGATACGGGTATTTTTACCGGTCGTTCGCCGAAAGATAAGTATATCGTCCGAGATGACACCACCCGCGATACGCTGTGGTGGGCTGATAAGGGCAAAGGGAAGAACGATAACAAACCGCTCTCCCCGGAAACCTGGCAGCATCTGAAAGGACTTGTCACCCATCAGCTTTCCGGCAAGCGTCTGTTTATTATTGATGCGTTCTGCGGCGCTAACGCCGACACCCGTCTCTCCGTACGATTTATCACCGAAGTGGCCTGGCAGGCGCATTTTGTGAAGAACATGTTCATTCGTCCAACCGATGAAGAACTGCAAGACTTCACCCCTGACTTTATCGTGATGAACGGCGCGAAATGCACCAACCCGCAGTGGAAAGAGCAGGGTCTGAACTCCGAAAACTTCATCGCCTTCAACCTGACCGAGCGTATCCAGCTGATCGGCGGTACCTGGTACGGCGGCGAAATGAAGAAAGGGATGTTCTCGGTCATGAACTACCTGCTGCCGTTGCGCGGTATCGCCTCCATGCACTGCTCGGCGAACGTCGGGGAAAAAGGCGATGTAGCAGTGTTCTTCGGCCTTTCCGGCACCGGTAAAACAACGCTGTCCACCGATCCAAAACGTCGTCTGATTGGCGACGATGAACATGGCTGGGATGATGACGGCGTGTTTAACTTTGAAGGCGGCTGCTACGCGAAGACCATTCGCCTGTCGGAAGAGGCAGAGCCGGATATCTACCACGCGATTCGCCGCGATGCGCTGCTGGAAAACGTCACCGTGCGTGCCGATGGCTCTATCGACTTCGACGATGCCTCGAAAACGGAAAACACCCGCGTCTCTTACCCGATCTACCACATCGAGAACATCGTCAAGCCGGTATCGAAGGCGGGTCACGCCACGAAGGTGATTTTCCTGACCGCGGATGCATTCGGCGTGCTGCCACCGGTTTCCCGCCTGACCGCCAGCCAGACGCAGTACCATTTCCTCTCCGGCTTTACCGCTAAACTGGCGGGTACCGAGCGCGGTGTGACCGAGCCAACCCCAACCTTCTCCGCCTGCTTCGGCGCGGCGTTCCTGTCGCTGCACCCAACGCAGTACGCGGAAGTGCTGGTGAAACGCATGCAGGCATCCGGCGCCCAGGCATACCTGGTAAACACCGGCTGGAACGGTACGGGCAAACGTATCTCCATCAAAGATACACGCGCCATCATCGACGCGATTCTGGATGGTTCGCTGGATAACGCCGAGACCTTTACGCTGCCGATGTTCGATCTGGCGATCCCAACAGCGCTGCCGGGCGTGGATACGCGTATCCTGGATCCGCGTAACACCTACGGTTCACCGGAACAGTGGCGTGAGAAGGCTGAATCGCTGGCGAAACTGTTTATCGAAAACTTCGAGAAGTATACCGACACCCCGGCGGGTGCTGCGCTGGTGAGTGCGGGACCGAAGCTGTAGGTAAAAGCAAAAAGGCAACGAAAGTTGCCTTTTTTAATGTTTTTTCCCTCTCCCCGTGGGAGAGGGCCGGGGTGAGGGCATCAGGCCCCACCCTTTTTTAACTCTCTTTCACCTGACCCCGTAAAACCGGCACCGGTAACCACGCACGAATGCTCAAACCACCCCGCTCGCTGGTGCCAATTTCCAGCAGTCCGTTATGGTTATCAACAATACGCTGCACAATCGCCAGGCCTAAGCCGGTTCCGCTGGTGCTGCGCGCGCTGTCGCCGCGCACAAATGGCTGGAACAGGTGCTTACGCTGCTCAGGCTTGATGCCCGGGCCATCGTCTTCCACCTGGAACCAGGCGCGGTTGAGTTCCGTACCGCTGCTGACTTTGATCCAGCCGTTGCCGTAGCGCGCCGCGTTGACCACCATATTCGCCACCGCGCGTTTAATGGAGAGCGGGTGCATACGTACCTGAATCTCACCTGCCTGAAGGTCGGTCGCAATTTCACGTTCGTAGCCGCTTTCGGCAGCAACCACTTCGCCCAGAACCGCATTCAGATCCGCCATCTCCATCGGCATCTCCTGCCCGGTGCGCAGGTAGTCGATAAACTGCTCGATGATGGCGTTACACTCTTCGATATCCTTGTTGATGGACTCTGCAAGATAACCATCCTGCTCGCCCATCATCTCCGTCGCCAGCCGGATACGCGTCAGGGGCGTGCGAAGGTCATGGCTGACCCCCGCCATCAGCAGCGTACGGTCGTCCGCCAGCTGTTTAACGCCTGCCGCCATGTGGTTAAACGCACGCGTTACCGAGCGCACTTCCGATGCGCCATACTCGCGCAGCGGCGGTGGGATAATACCTTTACCGACTTGTAATGCCGCATGCTCCAGGTCGACCAGCGGTCGGTTCTGGATACGAATAAACAGCCATGCGCCGCCGATGGCCAGCAGCATGATCGCCAGGGTGTATCGGAACAGCGGTGAGAAGTCGCCCTGATGAATCTCGGTGAGCGGAACACGCACCCAGATGTTGGGTGACAGCCAGGTTTTCAGCCAGACAACCGGCGAGCTTTTATTGACCTCAACGCGCACTTCCGTCGGGCCGCCAAGCTGCTGCGCCATCTGCTGGCTGAGGAATTCATAGTGCTGCGCCCAGCGCAGGCCGGCATCTTCCGCCGCTTCGTTCGAGTAGAGAGAAATGCCCAGCTCACGGTAGATTTCCCGACGGAACGCCGGGGGAACAACCAACTGCGTGCCGTCCTCCAGTTGCAGTTTGTCGGTCATCAGCATACGCACTTCGTATGCCAGCACCTTATTAAACTGCTGAAGGCTCGGCAGGATTGCAAAGTTCAGCACCACCAGGTAGGTCGTCACCAGACTGACAAACAGCAGGGTGACGATCAATAACAGCGTGCGGGCAAACGAACTTCGCGGCGAGAAGCGCATTCGCCTCATGCTTTAGAGCCGTCCGGGACAAACACGTAGCCCAGACCCCAAACGGTCTGAATATAACGAGGATGCGCCGGATCTTCTTCCACCATGCGACGCAGACGAGAGATCTGCACGTCGATAGAACGCTCCATCGCGGAGTATTCACGACCACGCGCCAGGTTCATCAGCTTGTCACGGGAGAGCGGCTCACGCGGGTGGCTGACCAGCGCTTTCAGCACCGCGAACTCACCGCTGGTGAGCGGCATTGGCTCATCTTCACGGAACATCTCACGGGTGCCGAGGTTCAGCTTGAACTTACCGAATGCAATGACGGCCTCTTCCTGAGATGGCGCGCCCGGCAGTTCGTTCGCCTGACGACGCAGCACGGCGCGAATACGCGCCAGCAGTTCACGCGGGTTAAACGGCTTTGGAATGTAGTCATCAGCGCCAATCTCAAGGCCGACAATACGGTCGACTTCTTCACCCTTCGCCGTCACCATGATGATCGGCATCGGGTTGCTCTGGCTGCGCAGACGGCGGCAAATAGAGAGCCCGTCTTCGCCAGGCAGCATCAGGTCCAACACCATCAGGTGGAAAGATTCACGCGTCAGCAGACGATCCATCTGTTCCGCGTTCGCGACGCTACGAACCTGGAAGCCCTGCTCGGTCAGATAACGTTCCAGCAGCGCACGCAGGCGCATGTCGTCATCTACGACCAGAATTTTGTAGTTCTCTTGCATTGTGTGTACTCCCAAAGGTTCGGATAAGCCTGGAACAGCGTATTCTAAAAAAGTGCACGGGTTCGACCAGCAAATTCTGGTATAAATTCTAGACGAAATTGTTACAAAGCATATTTAACAGCAGCTTATCTGTTCATTTCATCACATAAATCATTATTAATCTTGTCTGTTACACTGTGCGCTACGTATTGTGCGCAAAGACAGTTAACCGGCATTAAAGGCTGCACCATGAAAACGCCTCTGATCACCCGCGAAGGGTACGAGAAACTCAAAAAAGAGATGGATTACCTGTGGCGCGAAGAGCGTCCGGAAGTGACCAAAAAAGTCACCTGGGCCGCAAGCCTGGGCGACCGCAGCGAGAATGCGGACTATCAGTACAATAAAAAGCGACTGCGCGAAATCGATCGCCGGGTACGCTACCTGACGAAGTGTCTCGAGAATCTCAAAATTGTCGATTACTCCCCGCAGCAGGAAGGTAAAGTGTTCTTCGGCGCGTGGGTCGAAATTGAAAACGACAACGGCGATACCCTGCGTTTTCGTATCGTCGGCTATGATGAAATTTTCGGTCGTAAGGATTACATTTCTATCGATTCACCCATGGCCCGCGCCCTGCTGAAAAAAGAGGTGGGCGATTTAGCCGTTGTCCAGACGCCCGCAGGTGAAGCAAGCTGGTACGTCAACGAAATCGTGTATGTTAAATAGTCCGAGAGCGCCCTCCCCGGCTGGCATTTTTTGGTGTCAGCCCGTATAACTATCCCCCTGATTTTCGATCCACAAGATGAACTGACCATGATGAAAGAGTCGCTCTGCCGCATTATTGCGGGTGAACTTCAGGCCAGAGCCGAACAGGTAGAAGCTGCCGTTCGCCTGCTTGATGAAGGGAACACCGTGCCGTTTATTGCACGTTATCGTAAGGAAGTCACCGGCGGTCTGGATGACACGCAGCTGCGAAACCTGGAGACCCGTCTGGGCTATCTGCGCGAGCTGGAAGACCGACGTCAGGCGATCCTCAAATCTATCGGCGAGCAGGGCAAGCTGACCAGTGACCTGGAAAAAGCCATTAACGGTACCCTGAGTAAAACCGAACTCGAAGACCTCTATCTGCCGTATAAACCGAAGCGCCGCACGCGCGGGCAGATTGCGATCGAAGCCGGCCTTGAGCCGCTGGCCGATCTGCTGTGGAACGAGCCGTCTCACGATCCGGAAACCGAAGCCGCCAAGTTTATCGACGCCGATAAAGGCGTAGCAGACACCAAAGCCGCGCTGGACGGTGCTCGCTATATTCTGATGGAGCGCTTCGCCGAAGACGCGGCGCTGCTGGCCAAAGTGCGTGATTACCTGTGGAAGAACGCGCATATCGTCTCCACCGTGGTGTCCGGCAAAGAGGAAGAAGGCGCGAAATTCCGCGACTATTTCGATCACCACGAACCCATTTCTACCGCGCCGTCTCACCGCGCGCTGGCGATGTTCCGCGGCCGTAACGAAGGCGTGCTGCAACTCTCCCTGAATGCCGATCCGCAGTTTGACGAGCGGCCTAAAGAGAGCCACTGCGAGCAGATCATTATGGATCATCTGGGCCTGCGCCTGAACAACGCCCCGGCGGACAGCTGGCGCAAAGGCGTGGTGAGCTGGACCTGGCGCATTAAGGTGCTGATGCACCTCGAAACCGAGCTGATGGGCACCGTGCGCGAGCGCGCCGAAGACGAAGCGATCAACGTCTTCGCCCGTAACCTGCACGACCTGCTGATGGCTGCGCCAGCTGGCCTGCGCGCCACCATGGGTCTCGATCCGGGTCTGCGTACCGGCGTGAAGGTGGCCGTGGTTGACGGCACCGGCAAGCTCGTTGCCACCGACACCATTTACCCGCACACCGGTCAGGCAGCGAAAGCGGCTGTCGTCGTCGCCGCGCTGTGCGAGAAGTACAACGTTGAGCTGGTTGCCATCGGTAACGGTACGGCGTCCCGCGAAACCGAACGTTTCTATCTCGACGTGCAGAAGCAGTTCCCGAAAGTGACGGCGCAGAAAGTGATCGTCAGCGAAGCGGGGGCATCAGTCTACTCCGCCTCTGAGCTGGCAGCGCAGGAGTTCCCGGATCTGGACGTTTCCCTGCGCGGCGCGGTCTCTATCGCCCGTCGTTTGCAGGATCCGCTGGCGGAGCTGGTGAAGATCGACCCGAAATCCATCGGTGTGGGCCAGTATCAGCACGACGTGAGCCAGACGCAGCTGGCGCGCAAGCTGGATGCGGTAGTGGAAGACTGTGTTAACGCCGTCGGCGTGGACCTGAACACCGCTTCCGTTCCCCTGCTGACCCGCGTGGCGGGCCTGACCCGTATGATGGCACAGAATATCGTCGCCTGGCGTGATGAGAACGGTCAGTTCCAGAACCGCCAGCAGCTGCTGAAGGTGAGCCGTCTGGGGCCGAAAGCATTTGAGCAGTGCGCGGGCTTCCTGCGCATCAACCACGGCGATAACCCGCTGGATGCCTCTACCGTTCACCCGGAAGCGTACCCTGTTGTTGAGCGCATCCTGGCCGCGACTCAGCAGGCGCTTAAAGACCTGATGGGCGACAGCAGCGCGCTGCGTAACCTGAAAGCGGTGGATTTCACCGACGAACAGTTCGGTGTGCCGACGGTCACTGACATCATCAAAGAGCTGGAAAAACCGGGCCGCGATCCGCGTCCTGAGTTTAAAACCGCGACCTTTGCTGACGGCGTGGAAACCATGAACGACCTGCTGCCGGGCATGGTGCTGGAGGGGGCGGTAACCAACGTCACCAACTTTGGCGCGTTTGTGGATATCGGCGTGCATCAGGACGGTCTGGTGCATATCTCTTCCCTCGCCGACAAGTTCGTTGAAGATCCGCATACCGTGGTCAAAGCGGGCGACATCGTGAAGGTGAAAGTGCTGGAAGTGGATCTCCAGCGCAAGCGTATTGCCCTGACCATGCGTCTGGACGAGCAGCCGGGCGACATTAACGCGCGCCGTGGCGGTAATGGCGGTGGCCGTGAACAGCAGCGTCCGGCAGCGAAAGCCGCGAAGCCACGCGGACGTGACGCACAGCCAGCAGGCAACAGCGCGATGATGGATGCGCTGGCAGCGGCGATGGGTAAGAAACGCTAATACTGTAAATGCCCGGTGGCGCGACGCTTACCGGGCCTACGGTTTTGTAGGCCGGGCAAACGCAGTGCCGCCCGGCAAGCAGGCCGCAGGGAATTAAAATAAATAAGTTGTATCCATATTTAAACCACGAATTATCACCTCATTAACAAATAGCCTTCTTTTTATTTTCACCTCAATTTCGCAAATATTGAGCAAGGTCAAGCAGACCGCAAATTAATACGATTAACAACATCCCGTCACATTTTTATTATTGCTGATAAAAACTATTCTCATTATCATCGCAGTGTAGATTATTTAACCTCTCGTGGAATCAGGCGCTATGCAATTCACTCCAGACAGTGCGTGGAAAATTATCGGTTTTACCCGTGAGATAAGCCCGGCCTATCGGCAGAAGCTGCTGTCCCTGGGCATGCTACCCGGCTCATCGTTCCAGGTGGTGCGCGTTGCGCCGTTGGGCGATCCTGTTCATATCGAAACCCGACGCGTTAATCTGGTTCTGCGTAAAAAAGACCTCGCATTAATTGAAGTTGAATCTTTATCCCGTTAACAAGCCAGCGGTTTCAGTGAGTCTATTACAATGAAAAAATTAACTATTGGCTTAATTGGCAATCCTAATTCCGGCAAGACAACCTTATTTAATCAGTTAACCGGCGCACGCCAGCGTGTGGGAAATTGGGCAGGCGTGACGGTTGAACGCAAAGAGGGCCAGTTCACTACAACAGATAATCAGGTCACGCTGGTTGATTTACCGGGGACCTATTCACTCACCACGATTTCATCCCAGACCTCACTCGATGAGCAAATTGCCTGCCACTATATTCTGAGCGGCGACGCGGATCTGCTCATCAATGTGGTGGATGCCTCCAATCTCGAACGAAATCTGTACCTCACGCTACAGCTGCTGGAGCTGGGTATTCCCTGCATCGTGGCGCTTAACATGCTCGACATCGCCGAGAAGCAAAAGCTGCGCATCGACGTCGATGCCCTCTCCGCACGCCTGGGCTGCCCGGTGGTTCCGCTGGTTTCTACCCGCGCACGCGGCATTGACGCCCTGAAGCTGGCGATTGACCGCCACACGGGCAATGCCGACGTCGAACTGGTCCACTACGCCCAGCCGCTGCTGCGCGAAGCCGGGCAACTGGCGCAGGAGATGGACAACAGCATGCCCGCCAGACAACGTCTGTGGCTTGGCCTGCAAATGCTGGAAGGCGATATCTACAGCCGCGCCTACGCAGGCGATGCGGCGGATAAGCTGGGCGTCGCGCAGGCTCGCCTGAGCGACGAGCTGGACGATCCCGCTCTGCATATTGCGGATGCGCGCTATCAGGCCATCGCCGCTATCTGTGACGTGGTCAGCAATGCATTAACCGCTGAACCCAGCCGCTTCACCGCCGCCGTGGATAAGATTGTGCTCAACCGCTTCCTCGGTTTGCCGATCTTTTTACTGGTGATGTACGTGATGTTCCTGCTCGCCATTAACATCGGCGGTGCATTACAACCTATCTTTGATGGCGGCTCTGTCGCTATCTTCGTACACGGTATTCAGTGGCTGGGCTACACCCTCCACTTTCCGGAATGGTTGACCATCTTCCTTGCGCAGGGGATCGGCGGCGGGATCAACACCGTCCTGCCGCTGGTGCCGCAGATCGGCATGATGTACCTGTTCCTCTCCTTCCTTGAGGATTCCGGCTACATGGCGCGCGCGGCCTTCGTAATGGACCGCCTGATGCAGGCGCTGGGGCTGCCGGGTAAATCCTTCGTGCCGCTGATTGTCGGTTTTGGCTGTAACGTGCCGTCAGTCATGGGCGCGCGTACGCTGGATGCCCCGCGCGAACGCCTGATGACCATCATGATGGCGCCGTTCATGTCCTGTGGCGCGCGTCTGGCGATCTTCGCGGTCTTTGCCGCGGCGTTCTTTGGTCAGGAAGGGGCGCTGGCCGTCTTCTCCCTGTATGTGCTGGGTATCGTGATGGCTATTCTCACCGGCCTGATGCTGAAGCACACCATCATGCGTGGCGAAGCGTCGCCGTTCGTGATGGAACTGCCGGTTTATCACGTTCCGCATCTGAAAAGCCTGATTATTCAGACATGGCAGCGCCTGAAGGGCTTCGTTCTGCGCGCCGGTAAGGTGATCGTGGTGGTCAGCATTTTCCTGAGCGCCCTGAACAGCTTCACCCTGAGCGGCCAGGCCGCGGACAACATTAATGACTCTGCCCTGGCCTCCGTCAGCCGGATCATTACGCCGGTCTTCAAACCGATTGGCGTTCAGGAAGACAACTGGCAGGCAACCGTGGGCCTGTTCACCGGCGCGATGGCAAAAGAGGTAGTTGTCGGTACCCTGAACACGCTTTACACCGCGGAAAACATCCAGGAAGAGGAGTTTAATCCGGCAGCGTTCAACCTCGGCGATGAACTGCTTGGCGCGGTGGAAGAGACCTGGCAGAGCCTCAAAGACACCTTCAGCCTGAGCGTACTGGCGAACCCGATTGAAGCCAGCAAAGGCGACGGCGAAATGGCGACCGGAGCAATGGGCGTGATGGGCCAGAAATTTGGCAGCGCGTCGGCGGCCTACAGCTACCTGATCTTCGTCCTGCTCTATATTCCATGCATCTCGGTCATGGGCGCCATTGCCCGTGAGTCCAGCCGCGGCTGGATGGGCTTCTCCATTCTGTGGGGGCTGAACATTGCCTACTCGCTGGCGACCGTGTTTTATCAGGCCGTCAATTACAGCCAGCATCCGCGCTACAGCCTGGTCTGTATCCTCGCGGTGATCCTGTTTAACGTAATTGTGATGGGCCTGCTGCGCCGGGCGCGTAGCCGCGTTGACGTTAACCTGCTGGCAACGCGCAAAACCCCAACGACCTGCTGTAACAGCCCAGCAGGCGACTGTCACTGAGGGGAAAAAGATGGCATCGTTGATTCAGGTTCGTGACTTACTGGCGTTACAGGGACGAATGGAGGCGAAGCAGCTCAGCCTCAGCCTGCATACGCCGCAGCCGATGATCGATGCCATGCTGGAAAGGCTGGAGGCGATGGGGAAAGCCGTGCGCATTCAGGAAGAGCCGGACGGTTGTCTGTCCGGCAGTTGTAAGAGTTGTCCTGAAGGCAAAGCCTGTCTCAGGGAGTGGTGGACGCTTCGCTGATAAAACCGGACAGCGCCGAACAAAACTCAGCAGGATGAGAGATGAACGGCGCATGTGCCGCTTTGGCAACCACCATTGATTTACTCTCCGGCCACAGCGCATCCAGCAGCGGAACCACCTTGCGCGGAACCAGTCCATCCAGATAGCCATAAATACGCAGATGCGGCACCGTTAACGACGCCAGCGGCTCGCGCAGATCGGCCGTTTTCAGGATCTCCAGTCCACCGTTCAGCACCTCAACCTCCGGCATCGGCAGAGAAAGCACCGTCTGCTTCAACGTCCGTGCGTCCTGACGGGCGGTTTCTGTTCCCATGGTTTGTAGCGCCAGAAAACGCTCCACCGTCCGCTGGAAGTCTTCGCTCAGCTGATGCTGGAACCCGGCCAGCACCTCGGGTTTAATGCCCGGCCACGCCTCGCGGGCGCTGAAACAGGGTGATGAGGCAACGGTGATCAGCGCCTGGACCCGCTCAGGATGGCGCAGCGCAATCTGGCTTACCACCAGCCCGCCCAGGCTCCAGCCGAGCCAGACGGCTTTTTGCGGCGCCGCTTCCAGAACCTGCTCCGCCATGTCGTCGAGCGTCATCGCGCCGTAGCCGCGGCTGCGGCCATAGCCCGGTAGATCTACCAGGTGTACCGTGAATTGCGAGGCCAGTTCCTCACTTATGCAACGCCACACTTCGGCGTTCAGTCCCCATCCGTGCAGCAGCACAAGATGACAATTTCCCGTCCCAACGGTCTGCCACCACAGCGTCTTCATCAGTTAACGTTCTCTTTTTTCACATGGAGGTTGCGTATGCTAACAGTGCCCGGCTTGTGCTGGCTATGCCGAATGCCACTTGCCTTGAGCGCGTGGGGCGTCTGTTCCGTTTGCACGCGAGCGCTGGGTTACCTGAAGGGCTGTCCGCAATGCGGCTTGCCTGCCGTCAGCCAGACGCTTCCCTGCGGCCGATGCCTGAAAAAAGCGCCGCCGTGGAGCGCGCTGGTGGCGGTGGATGATTATGTATTGCCGCTGAGTCGTCTGGTTCATCAGTTCAAATTTTCCAGCCAGATCGCGCTGGCGCAGCCGCTGGCACGCCTGTTATTACTGGCGGTATTGCAGGCGCGAAGAACACGTGGGCTAGCGCCGGTCGACACGCTCGTGAACGTGCCACTGTTTCAGCGCCGCCACTGGCGGCGGGGATACAATCAGAGCGACCTGCTGTGCCGTCCGCTCGCCCGCTGGCTGGGTTGCCGGTACCCCGCCTCTGCGCTGAAACGTACTCATGCCACTGCCGTTCAGCACCGGCTCAACGCCCGGTCGCGCAAAAGGAACCTGAAAAACGCCTTTCGCCTTGAATTGCCGGTCAACGGTCTCCATATCGCGATTGTGGATGATGTCGTCACCACGGGCAGTACCGTGGCTGAACTTTCCCGACTGCTTTTGCAAAGCGGCGCCGCGTCAGTTCAGGTATGGTGTCTGTGCCGTACCTTGTAGCCCTTCTTCAATGGGCGTATGATTATACCCAGGTAATTTAGTCAACTATTAGGCCAAAGCTATGATCCGTATTTCCGATTCTGCACAAGCGCACTTTGCCAAACTGCTGGCAAATCAGGAAGAAGGGACGCAGATCCGCGTGTTTGTGATCAATCCAGGCACTCCGAATGCAGAATGTGGTGTCTCTTATTGTCCTCCGGATGCCGTGGAAGCAACTGACACTGCCCTTAAATTTGAACAGCTCACCGCGTACGTTGATGAGCTGAGCGCGCCGTATCTTGAAGATGCGGAGATTGATTTCGTCACCGACCAGCTGGGTTCTCAGCTGACGCTGAAGGCACCGAACGCGAAAATGCGTAAAGTCTCTGACGATGCCCCGCTGATGGAGCGTGTGGAATATCTGCTGCAATCGCAGATCAACCCGCAGCTGGCCGGCCACGGGGGACGTGTTTCCCTGATGGAAATCACCGAAGATGGTCTGGCAATCCTGCAATTCGGCGGCGGCTGTAACGGCTGCTCCATGGTCGATGTCACCCTGAAAGAAGGGATCGAGAAGCAGCTGCTGAACGAATTCCCGGAACTGAAAGGCGTGCGCGATCTGACAGAGCACCAGCGCGGCGAGCACTCCTACTACTGATTCAGTGCCCGTCTGTATTGCCCGGTGGCGCTGCGCTTACCGGGCCTACATTTTCTTGCCTCCCCCTCTATATGTTGACCTGCGTCTCATAATTCAAATTTTGCCTCCCTGGGTGATTCTCAATCACATCATGTTACCCGTATCATTCTCGTGGGCACTCAACACCCTTATAACAGCCGACTAAACTTAACGTTTTCGCAGGCATCAGTATGAGTGCCGTTAACACTCTGTTCCCAGTTGGGACAACCGGAATTTGTCGTTGAAACAATGACGTTACCCATAACAATTCAAAGGCCAGGTCAATCATGCCATTAGTCATCGTCGCTATCGGTGTTGTGTTATTACTGCTCTTGATGATCCGCTTCAAAATGAACGGATTTATCGCTCTGGTTCTGGTGGCACTTGCAGTCGGTCTGATGCAGGGAATGCCGCTGGTTAAAGTTATCAGCTCCATTAAAGCCGGTGTCGGCGGTACGCTCGGCAGCCTGGCGCTGATCATGGGCTTCGGCGCCATGCTCGGTAAAATGCTCGCGGACTGCGGTGGCGCGCAGCGTATTGCCACTACCCTTATCGATAAATTTGGCAAGCAGCACATCCAGTGGGCGGTGGTGTTAACCGGTTTTACCGTCGGTTTCGCACTGTTCTATGAAGTGGGCTTCGTCCTGATGCTGCCGCTGGTGTTCACCATCGCCGCTGCCGCCAACATCCCGCTGCTGTTCGTGGGCGTGCCGATGGCTGCGGCGCTGTCCGTCACCCACGGTTTCCTGCCGCCGCACCCGGGTCCAACGGCTATCGCCACCATCTTCCACGCCGATATGGGTAAAACCCTGCTGTTCGGTACGATTCTGGCGATCCCGACGGTGATTCTGGCAGGCCCGGTGTATGCGCGCTTCCTGAAAGGCATCGATAAGCCTATCCCGGAAGGGCTGTACAGCGCCAAAACCTTTACTGAAGAAGAGATGCCAGGCTTTGGCGTCAGCGTCTGGACCTCACTGGTACCGGTGATCCTGATGGCGATGCGTGCCATAGCAGAGATGGTTCTGCCGAAAGGTCACGCGTTCCTGTCCGTTGCGGAGTTCCTGGGCGACCCGGTAATGGCAACGCTGATTGCGGTATTGATTGCGATGTTTACCTTCGGTCTTAACCGCGGTCGCTCCATGGATCAGATCAACGACACGCTGACCTCTTCCATCAAAATCATCGCCATGATGCTGCTGATCATCGGCGGCGGCGGCGCGTTCAAGCAGGTGCTGGTCGACAGCGGCGTGGATAAATACATCGCTGCCATGATGCATGAAACCAACGTATCGCCGCTGCTGATGGCGTGGTCTATCGCCGCCGTTCTGCGTATTGCGCTGGGCTCTGCGACCGTTGCGGCGATTACCGCAGGCGGCATCGTGGCACCGCTGATTGCCACGACGGGCGTCAGCCCTGAACTGATGGTTATCGCGGTCGGTTCGGGCAGCGTGATTTTCTCCCACGTGAACGATCCGGGCTTCTGGCTGTTCAAGGAGTACTTCAACCTGACCATCGGTGAAACCATCAAGTCCTGGTCCGCGCTGGAAACCATTATTTCGGTGTGCGGTCTGGTTGGTGTGCTGCTGTTGAATATGGTGGTTTGATGTAAAAAAGCCGGGTAGCGCTGACGCTTACCCGGCCTACATTCTATTCCCTCTCCCTCTGGGAGAGGGTTAGGGTGAGGGTGAAACTACCGCTTATTACCCACCGCTCTTCTGCGCTTGTCCAAATCCTTAATCAACCTGTTCACCCCGTCATCGGCAAACATCGCCTCAAGCGTGGTGGACAGTTTGCGTCGCCAGTTTTTGTATTGATAGCTGGTGCCGGGGATGTTTACCGGCTCCGCCATATCAATCCAGTCTTCCGGTTGCAGACCGAGCAATGCGCTGTTGCTGTCGGCAATATAGCGCTGTAAGCCACGATTAAGCGTTGGCGTCATCGACATCAGCGACGCCTTATGCCCGGCGCGCTTCGGCAGACAGCCATGCTTATGCAGCGCGTCCAGCAGCCCCTGTTTCGCCAGCTCGCGATCCTGATACAACCCGCGCAGCACCTCTTCATCCGGGTAGAGACCTAACGTTTTGCCGAGCGTCAGGTCGCCGCTTTCCCAGTAGCCTCTGAGCGTAGGAAGATCATGCGTCGTCGCGACTGCCATTGACTGTTCAGGGTACGCTTTCGGCGCGCGGAAGGTTTTCTCATGGTCGTTTTCAAAATACAGCACTTTGTAGGAGTAGACGCCGCTGTCGCGGAGCTTACTGACAATTTCCACCGGCACGGTTCCGAGATCTTCGCCAATCACCATGCACTGATGACGTTTACTCTCCAGCGCGAGGATTGAGAGCAAATCGTCCACCGGATATTGCACGTACGCCCCGTGGTCAGCCGTTTCACCGTACGGGATCCACCACAGGCGCAGCACGGACATCACGTGGTCGATACGCAACGCGCCGCAGTTCTGCATGTTAGCGCGCAGCAGGTCGATAAACGGCTCGTAGGCACGCGCCGCCATCACGTGCGGATCCATTGGCGGTAAGCCCCAGTTCTGACCAAGCGGGCCCAGAATATCCGGCGGCGCACCCACCGAAGCTTTCAGGCAGTAAAGCTCGCGGTCACACCAGGTTTCCGCCCCGCCTTCCGCCACGCCGACGGCCAGATCGCGATACAGCCCGATCGGCATGTTATAGCCCTGGCTCACCTGCCAGCAGGCGGCAAACTGGCTGTACGCCAGCCACTGCAACCAGAGATAGAAATCCACCTCGTCGGCATGCGTCTCACAGAACGCCTTCACTTCCGGGGTATCCACGGACTGATAGTCTTCCGGCCACACCGGCCAGCCCCAGCGCATCTCATCCTCCTGGACCTGATACGCATGCAGCGCATCAAACGCTGCCTGCCAGTAAAGGCTCTCACCTTCCTGCATCACAAACTGGCGGAAGGCTGCCATCTGCTCGTCGTCACGCTTCGCAAAGCCCTTCCATGCCAGACGCAGCGCCGCCATTTTCAGCGCGGTCACGGAGGCATAATCGACCCAGTCCGCATCGCGGGCCTGTTTCAGCATCTGTTGGGTGGTCTCAAGCTTCCACCACGCCTGCGCCTCTTTGCTGTTTTTGAAATCGTCTAACGCGTTAACGTCGATATAAATCACGTTCAGCCAACGACGGGACGACGGGCTGTACGGGCTGGCGCTTTCCGGGTTGGCCGGATAGAGGGCGTGGATCGGGTTGAGGCCGATGAACGCGCCGCCGCGCTCGCCCACGGATGCCAGCATCTTTTTCAGGTCGCCAAAATCGCCAATGCCCCAGTTGCTGTCCGAACGCAGGGTATAGAGCTGCACGCAGGCGCCCCACAGCTTTTTGCCTTCAAGCAGCGCCTGCGGCTCATAGCAACGCTTTGGCGCCACGATCACCCGACAGTGAAAACGCTGGTCGTCCCGGGTAAGCGTAAGCGTGTGGTAGCCCTCCGGCAGCTTCGCCGGAAGGTTAAGGGTTTTGCCGCCTGTGGCATGGCCTTTGTGCTGATGCCCCTCTTCGGTGGTGAGCAGCCAGCTGAACTCGCCGCGCCCTTCCACCGCCAGCGGCATCTTTTTGCCCGCGGTAAAGACCTTCACGTTCGGCACCGGCGCACCCGACGCTTTCGCATCGGTTTTGTGCATGGCATCCAGCAAACGTCTTTTGGTGTCCGCACCAATAGACTGCGGTTTGCCGTGCGCATTGATGTAACTGAGGCTAATTCCCGCCGCCTGCGCGGCACTGTCCAGACGTTTACTCTCCATCGCGCTTCCTTAGCGTTTTGCCTGCCAGATACGAGCCTGATAATCACGGATTGAGCGGTCAGAGCTGAACATACCGCAGCGCGCGGTGTTCAGGATACACGCGCGGGTCCAGGCATCCTGGTCGCGATACAGCACGTCGACCTGCTTCTGCGCTTCAACATAAGCCGAGAAGTCAGCCATCACCAGGTACGGGTCGCCGCCCTGTTTGTCCATGCTGTGCAGCATCTGGTCAAACGCGTGCTTGTCGCCGTCGCTGTACTTCCCGCTTTCCAGCTCTTTGAGCACCGCATCCAGCACTTTGTCTTTTTTACGCCATTTCACCGGGTCGTACCCTTTGGCTTTGATGGCTTTCACTTCTTCAACAGTATGGCCGAAGATAAAGATGTTCTCTTCGCCGACCTTCTCGGCAATTTCGACGTTCGCACCGTCCAGCGTGCCGACGGTCAGCGCACCGTTCAGGGCCAGCTTCATGTTGCCGGTACCGGACGCTTCTTTACCGGCGGTAGAGATCTGCTCGGAAATATCCGCCGCCGGGATCAGCATTTCAGCCGCAGAAACGCAGTAGTCCGGCAGGAACACCACCTTCAGCTTGTCGCCCACTTTCGGATCGTTGTTGATCGCCGCCGCCACTTTATTAATGGCGAGGATAATGTTTTTCGCCAGGTAGTAGCCCGGCGCCGCTTTCGCACCGAACAGGAACACGCGCGGAACGCGGTCGGCCTGTGGATTCTCGCGGATCTCTTTATACAGCGCCAGAATGTGCAGCAGGTTCAGGTGCTGACGTTTGTACTCGTGCAGACGTTTGATCTGGATATCGAAAATCGCATTCGGGTTGATCTCAATTCCGGTGCGCATTTTCACGAACTCAGCCAGACGAACCTTGTTCTCCAGCTTAATGGCGCGGTACTGCTCGCGGAACTTCGCGTTGTCGGCCTGTTTTTCCAGGTTGATGAGCTGGTCCAGGTCGTTGGCCCACTCTTTCTTCAGGGTCTTGTCCAGCAGGCCAGCCAGCAGCGGGTTGCACTGCTTGATCCAGCGACGCGGCGTAATGCCGTTGGTCACGTTGTGGAATTTGGTCGGCCACAGCTGGTGGTATTCCGGGAACAGATCTTTGACCACCAGATCCGAGTGCAGCGCCGCCACGCCGTTCACCGCAAAGCCGCTGACCACGCACATGTTCGCCATGCGTACCTGCTTATCGTGAACCACCGCCAGCTTCGCCCAGACGGCTTTGTCACCCGGCCAGGTTTTCTCCACCAGCGTTTTGAACTGGTCGTTAATCTTATTGATGATCTGCATATGGCGCGGCAGCAGCGTTTTCACTAGCTTCTCATCCCAGCACTCCAGCGCTTCCGGCATCAGGGTGTGGTTGGTGTAGGCGAAGGTGCGGCTGGTGATGGCCCAGGCGTCGTCCCAGCTCAGCTGATGCTCGTCGATCAGCACGCGCAGCAGTTCCGGGATGGCAATGGTCGGATGCGTGTCGTTAAGCTGAATAACTTCGAAGTCCGGCAGTTGAGCCAGCTTGCGGCCCGCCAGGTGGTGTCGACGCAGAATGTCCGCCACGGAGCAGGCGCACTGGAAGTACTGCTGCATCAGACGCAGCTTTTTACCCGCCAGATGATTATCGTTTGGATAGAGGACTTTGGTCAGCTTCTCGGCGTCGATCCCCTGCTGCTCGGCGCGCAGGAAGTCACCGTCGTTGAATTTGGTCAGGTTAAACGGATGCGCGTGCTTCGCCTGCCACAGACGCAGCGGCTGCGCCACGCCGTTACGGTAGCCGAGTACCGGCAGGTCCCAGGCTTCACCGGTAATGGTGAACGCCGGTTCCCAGAGTCCCTGCTTCGTGACTTTCCCGCCAATCCCGACCTGCACATCCAGCTGCGCGTTGTGGCGGAACCACGGATAGGTATTGCGGTGCCAGTCGTCCGGCGCTTCCATCTGATGGCCGTCGGCAAATGACTGACGGAACAGGCCGTACTGATAGTTCAGGCCATAGCCAATCGCCGACTGGCCCACCGTTGCCATGGAATCCAGGAAGCAGGCTGCCAGACGTCCCAGACCGCCGTTACCCAGCGCCGGGTCAACCTCTTCTTCCAGCAGATCGGTCAGGTTGATGTCGTGTTCTTTCAGCACGTCACCGACCTCCTGATACCAGCCAAGGTTCAGCAGATTGTTACCCGTCAGACGGCCAATCAGGAACTCCATCGAAATGTAGTTGACGTGACGCTGGCCTTTCACAGGCTTCGCCACAGGCTGAGCGTCCAGCTGTTCTGCGAGCGCCCCGCTCACCGCCTGCCACCACTGGTGAGGCGTCATCTCGTTTGCAGCATGAAGGCCAAAACGCTGCCACTGACGCGTCAGGGCAGCCTGAAATTGAGCTTTGTTGAAAGTAGGCTGTGACATAGGGAATCGGCATCCTGTAGAGAGAAAACACATTTGGCGCTAGTGTGCCTGGCTCATTGCGCCTCTTCCTCCTCCTGTCGGGGATTAGGCAGGGAGGAGTAGCGGGGATGAGCATAAAAGTGTGATCGAGGCCACTGTGTAAGTGTGCGCTTCGCGGAAAAAGCGATCCCGGAAGAACCTCAAAGAAATGAAATGCAGTTTCGGAAGAAATTAATCATCGCTGAAATGATTACTTACGTAGAATAATATTTCCGCGCGTCGGGATTATTCAGCACCACTATTAAGCCCATGCAACTTTCCCCAAAGTTAATTAACTTCACCGCCATTATCTCTTTCTGAAACCAGTTTCAGCGCAACCGAGCGTCATGCAGACAAGCCAGAAGCAGCGCGGCATCCAGCCATTTACGGAAAGTTCCATCAGTGATGAGAATGTTTTGTGACAGAGTGCAAATTCAGAGCCTCCAAACCCAGACATAACTTGCAATAGTTCCTCTATTGGCCGAACTTATAGATATTAATTACGAAGCGCAAAAAAAATAAATTCTCTCGTTCCCCACAGTGAAGTGAAAACTATGTTGATTCCGTCCAAATTAAGTCGCCCGGTTCGTCTTGACCATACTGTGGTCCGCGAGCGCCTGCTGGCTAAACTTTCCGGTGCGCATAATTTCCGACTGGCGCTGGTTACGAGTCCTGCGGGTTATGGAAAAACAACGCTCATTTCGCAATGGGCGGCAGGTAAAAGCGATCTTGGCTGGTACTCCCTGGATGAGGGTGATAACCAGCAGGAGCGTTTTGCCAGCTATTTAATTGCCGCGATTCAGCAGGCGACCAACGGACACTGCGTCACCAGCGAGGTGATGGTGCAAAAGCGCCAGTACGCCAGCCTGTCCTCTCTTTTCTCCCAGCTGTTTATCGAGCTGGCCGAATGGCATCGCCCGCTGTATGTGGTGATTGATGATTATCATCTGATCACCAACCCGGTTATTCACGAGTCCATGCGTTTCTTCCTGCGCCATCAGCCGGAAAACCTGACGCTGGTTGTCCTGTCGCGTAACCTTCCGCAGTTGGGCATTGCCAACCTGCGGGTGCGCGATCAGCTTCTGGAAATCGGCAGTCAGCAGCTGGCCTTTACCCATCAGGAAGCGAAGCAGTTCTTTGACTGCCGTCTGACGTCTCCGATTGAGGCGTCTGAAAGCAGCCGCCTGTGCGATGACGTTGCCGGCTGGGCCACGGCGCTTCAGCTGATTGCCCTCTCCGCGCGGCAAAACAACAGCCCGACGCATCAGTCCGCACGCCGCCTGGCGGGCATCAACGCCAGCCACCTGTCGGATTATCTGGTGGATGAGGTACTCGACAGCGTTGACCTCTCCACCCGCCATTTCCTGCTGAAAAGCTCCCTGCTGCGCTCCATGAACGACGCGCTGATTGTGCGCGTCACCGGTATTGAAAACGGGCAGCTCCAGCTCGAAGAGATTGAACGTCAGGGTCTGTTCCTGACGCGTATGGACGATCACGGCGAATGGTTTAGCTACCATCCGCTGTTTGGCAGCTTCCTGCGCCAGCGTTGCCAGTGGGAACTGGCCGCAGAGCTGCCTGACATTCACCGCGCCGCCGCCGAAAGCTGGATGGCGCAAGGTTTCCCGAGCGAGGCTATCCACCATGCGCTGGCCGCCGGGGATGCCGGTATGCTGCGCGATATTCTGCTCAACCACGCGTGGGGACTGTTCAACCACAGCGAACTGACGCTGCTGGAAGAGTCGTTAAAAGCGCTGCCGTGGGAAAGCCTGCTGGAGAATCCGCGTCTGGTGCTGCTCCAGGCCTGGCTGATGCAGAGCCAGCATCGCTACAGCGAAGTGAACACCCTGCTGGCGCGCGCCGAGCAGGAGATGGAAAGCGAGATGGATACCACCCTGCACGGCGAATTTAACGCCCTGCGCGCACAGGTGGCGATTAACGACGGGGACCCGGATGAAGCTGAACGGCTGGCGATGGTCGCGCTGGATGAGCTGCCGCTGGCGAATTTTTACAGCCGTATTGTGGCCACCTCGGTACACGGCGAAGTGCTGCACTGTAAGGGCGATCTCACGCGTTCGCTTTCACTCATGCAGCAAACCGAACAGATGGCGCGCCGCCACGATGTCTGGCATTACGCCCTGTGGAGCCTGATCCAGCAAAGCGAGATTTTATTTGCTCAGGGGTTTCTGCAAGCAGCCTGGGAAAACCAGGAGAAAGCCTTCCAGCTGATCCGTGAACAACATCTGGAACAGCTGCCGATGCACGAGTTCCTGTTGCGTATTCGCGCTCAGCTGCTGTGGGCATGGTCGCGTCTGGATGAAGCAGAAAGCTGCGCCCGCCAGGGTCTGAATGTCCTTTCGAGCTTCCAGCCGCAGCAGCAGCTCCAGTGTCTGGCTCTGCTGGTGCAGTGCTCGCTGGCACGCGGCGACCTGGATAATGCCCGTAACCACCTTAACCGCCTGGAAAATCTGCTCGGCAACGGACAGTACCATAGCGACTGGGTCTCCAACGCCGATAAGGTCAGGGTGATTTACTGGCAGATGACCGGCGATAAAAAGTCCGCCGCCAACTGGCTGCGTCACACGCCTAAACCGGAATTTGCCAATAACCACTTCCTGCAAAGCCAGTGGCGCAATATTGCCCGCGTGCAGATCCTGCTGGGTGACTTTGAGCCTGCCGAGATCGTGCTGGAAGAGTTAAACGAAAACGCCCGCAGCCTGCGCCTGATGAGCGATTTAAACCGCAACCTGCTGCTGTTAAACCAGCTTTACTGGCAGGCAGGACGTAAAAACGATGCCCAGCGCGTACTGCTGGAAGCGTTGCAGCTGGCGAACCGCACCGGGTTTATCAGCCACTTTGTAATTGAGGGTGAAGTGATGGCCCAGCAGCTGCGCCAGCTGATTCAACTCAACACGCTGCCGGAACTCGATCAGCATCGCGCCCAGCGCATTCTGCGCGAGATTAACCAGCATCATCGCCACAAGTTTGCGCACTTCGATGAGAACTTTGTTGAACGTCTGCTGAACCATCCGGAAGTGCCGGAGCTTATCCGTACCAGCCCGCTCACCCAGCGTGAATGGCAGGTGCTGGGGCTGATCTATTCCGGCTACAGCAACGAGCAGATTGCCGGCGAGCTGGCGGTGGCGGCGACCACCATCAAAACGCACATTCGCAATCTGTATCAGAAGCTGGGCGTGGCGCACCGTCAGGATGCGGTGCAGCATGCGCAGCAGCTGTTGAAGATGATGGGGTACGGAGTGTAAATCCTTTGCGGTCTGATGCCCTCACCCCGGCCCTCTCCCACAGGGAGAGGGAGAATGGCTTCTCAACATAACTCTAACTGCAAATTATTATCTTTAATCACCTGCATCACGCCCGCCGGTGGCATCACATCAGTATAAACCGCATCCACCATGCTGATGCTGCCCATGTTCACCATCGCGTTACGACCAAACTTGGAGTGATCCACCACCAGCATCACGTGACGTGAGTTTTCAATGATCGCGCGCTTGGTGCGCACCTCGTGGTAATCAAACTCCAGCAGCGAGCCGTCGGTGTCGATGCCGCTGATCCCCAGAATGCCGAAATCGAGGCGAAACTGAGAGATAAAATCGAGCGTCGCTTCGCCGATAATGCCCCCGTCGCGGCTGCGCAGTTCGCCGCCCGCGAGGATGATGCGGAAATCGTCTTTCTGCATCAACGTGTTGGCCACGTTCAGGTTGTTGGTCACCACGCGGAGGTTCTCGTGGTTCAGCAGCGCATGGGCGACCGCTTCCGGCGTGGTGCCGATATCAATAAACAGCGTCGCGCCGTTCGGGATCTGGCTCGCCACTTTACGGGCGATACGCTCTTTCTCTGCCGTTTGCGTCGCCTTACGGTCATGCCATGAGGTATTCACCGAGCTGGACGGCAGCGCGGCGCCGCCGTGGTGACGCAGAATACGGTTCTGATCGGCCAGGTCGTTGAGGTCACGACGGATGGTTTGCGGGCTAACGGCAAACTGCTCCACCAGCTCTTCAGTACTGACGTATCCCTGTTTTTTTACCAGTTCGATAATGGCGTCATGACGTTGTGTTTGTTTCATGAAATATCCCTGGGAATTATGTTCGCTTTCGCGCATGGAGCGTATCGGCCAGCGCCATCGCCAGCCCGACCGCCAGGCCGGTAACGTGCGCACCATTGGCGATAGACATACCAAACAGATCAAACCATCCGGCAATAAGCCATATTAACGCAAAGGTTATTAATCCACGTTGTAAATAGATGCCGCTATCCGGGTCGCGCTCGCCTCTGAGCCAGGCGTAACCCATCAGGGCGTACACCACGCCGGATAACCCGCCGAACCATGGACCGCTGAATTTATGCTGCACGTAGCCGCTTAACAGGGCGCTGATAAGGGTGATCACAATCAGCTTGCCGCTGCCGAGCCGCTTCTCCACCGCCCCGCCGAGATACCACCACCACAGCAGGTTAAAAAGGATATGCATCACCGAGAAGTGCATCAGCGCATGCGTGAAGTAGCGCCAGACGTCAAATTGCAGGGAGGGATCGTACGGCCATGCGAGGGCAATCATCACGCTCTGGTCACCCACCACGCTCATAATAATGAAGACGATGATGCAGGCTACCATTAAAAGCAGCGTAAACGGTCCTGCGCGCTCGCGGAGGGTGGCGAGAAACGGAAAACGTTGATAGTGCAGGCCACTGCCGGTCTGGCCGGATTGCCAGCTTGCCGCCAGATAACGCGGGTCGCCCGGGTTTTCCAGGAAACGCGCCAGCTCGGCGTTCACGCGCCCAGCCTGGCTTTCGTCTGCCAGCCAGACATCCGTCTGTGTATGCTGCTGAATAGTCAGGATAATGCCCTGCGTCGCCATATAGTCGACAAACGCCTGGGCGACGCGCGGGTTGCTAAAAGAGGTGATCATCAACATGGGCAGCGGTCGCTTATTTCCACACAAAAGGGGACAGTATAGCGGGATCAGCGCTCAAACGCGTATTCAACTTCTGCCGGGAAATGACGATGCCAGGCATCGAAGCCGCCATCGACGCTGTATACCGCCTCGTAACCCTGCTGGAGCAGATACTGCGCCGCGCCTTTACTGCTGTTGCCGTGATAGCACATCACCATCACCGGGGTATCGAAGTCGTTATCGCGCATAAACGCGCCCAGCGTGTCGTTGGTGAGATGGAACGCGCCCGGCGTGTGGCCCATCGCAAAGCTCTGCGGATCGCGGATATCCACCAGCACCGCTTTTCCCTGGTGCATCTTCTGGTGGGCTTCTTCTACGTTAATACATTCAAACTGATCCATGGTGTTCTCATCTTATATTCAGGTGTGGTGCGGTTTTCCCCTCACCCTACCCTCTCCCCGTGGGAGAGGGCTGGGGTGAGAGCATCAGACCGCACGATTTTACCCCGTAGTGTACGTCCTGGCGGCGGGTAAACGCCATTATGTTATCCATATCACTCTAAATTGTTTTTTTGATGTTACCAAAAGCGCGTTCCTTTGCTATTATGAGCGATATCGAACATTTTTGAGCTTTAACGAAAGTGCATGAGGGTGTTATGGAAACCAAAGATCTGATTGTGATAGGCGGTGGCATCAACGGTGCCGGTATTGCGGTTGATGCCGCAGGACGCGGTTTATCCGTGCTGATGCTGGAAGCTAACGATCTCGCCTGCGCGACGTCGTCCGCCAGCTCCAAGCTGATCCACGGTGGCCTGCGCTACCTGGAACACTACGAATTCCGCCTGGTCAGCGAAGCGCTGGCCGAACGCGAAGTGCTGCTGAAAATGGCCCCGCATCTGGCGATCCCGATGCGCTTCCGCCTGCCCCATCGCCCGCATCTGCGTCCGGCGTGGATGATCCGCATCGGTCTGTTTATGTACGATCATCTGGGTAAACGCACCAGCCTGCCGGGTTCAACCGGTTTGCGTTTTGGCTCAGAATCGGTCCTTAAGCCTGAAATCGTGCGCGGTTTCGAATATTCCGACTGCTGGGTGGACGATGCGCGTCTGGTACTGGCTAACGCGCAGATGGTCGAGAAGAAAGGCGGCGAGGTGAAAACCCGCACCCGCGCCACCGCCGCACGCCGCGAAAACGGCCTGTGGATTGTGGAAGCGGAAGACGTGGATACCGGCGAGAAGTTTAGCTGGAAAGCGCGCGGCCTGGTGAATGCCACCGGCCCGTGGGTGAAACAGTTCTTCGACGACGGCATGCACCTGCCTTCACCGTACGGCATCCGCCTGATTAAGGGCAGCCACATCGTGGTGCCGCGCGTGCATACCCAGAAACAGGCTTATATCCTGCAAAATGAAGACAAGCGCATTGTGTTTGTGATCCCGTGGATGGACGAGTTCTCCATCATCGGCACCACCGACGTGGAGTACAAAGGCGATCCGAAAAACGTTGAGATCGACGAGAGTGAAGTCAGCTACCTGTTGAAAGTGTACAACGCGCACTTTAAGAAACAGCTGGCGCGCGATGACGTGGTCTGGACCTACTCCGGCGTGCGTCCGCTGTGTGATGACGAGTCTGACTCACCGCAGGCCATCACCCGTGACTATACGCTTGATATTCACGACGTTGACGGTCAGGCGCCTCTGCTCTCCGTGTTTGGCGGTAAGCTCACCACCTACCGTAAACTGGCGGAGCACGCGCTGGAGAAACTGGCGCCGTATTACAAAGGCATCGGCCCGGCGTGGACGAAAGGCGCCGTGCTGCCTGGCGGCGATATCGGCGATAACCGCGACGATTACGCCGCGAAGCTGCGTCGCCGCTTCCCGTTCATTACCGAAGGCATGGCGCGCCACTACGCCCGCACCTACGGCAGCAACACCGAACTGTTCCTCGGCGACGCGAAAGAGATTGCCGATCTGGGCGAGCATTTTGGCCATGAGCTATACGAAGCCGAGCTGCGCTACCTGGTGGAACACGAGTGGGTGCGCCGTCTGGACGATGCCATCTGGCGTCGTACTAAAGAAGGGATGTGGCTGAATGCCGAGCAGCAGTCTCGCGTGGCGCAGTGGCTGGCGCAACATGCGGGAAAGCGTGAATTATCGCTGGCGTCGTAATTGAAAAAAAGCCGGGTGTCGGCTCCGCCTTACCCGGCCTACTCGATCCCGTAGGCCCGGTAAGCGCAGCGCCACCGGGCTTTGTTTTTACAACCGCACCGGATCAATATGCCAGATATTCTCGGCATACTCTTTGATGGTCCTGTCTGACGAGAAGTAGCCCATGTTGGCGATGTTATGCATCGCGGTGCTGGTCCACTTCTCCTGCTGACGGTACAGTTCGTCCACCTTATCCTGACAATCCACGTAGCTGCGGTAATCCGCCAGCACCTGATAGTGATCGCCAAAGTTAATCAGCGAGTCCACCAGGTCACGATAGCGTCCAGGCTCCTCAGGGTTAAACACTCCGGTGGCGATTTGCGTCAGCACCTGGCGTAACTCTTCATCCTCTTCATAATACTCACGCGGCGAGTAGCCCTGCTTGCGCAGCGCCTCCACCTCTTCCGCCGTATTCCCGAAGATAAAGATATTCTCCGCGCCCACATGCTCCAGCATTTCGACATTTGCGCCGTCCAGCGTGCCGATAGTCAGCGCGCCGTTCAGGGCAAACTTCATGTTGCTGGTGCCGGATGCTTCCGTCCCCGCCGTGGAAATCTGCTCAGAGAGATCCGCCGCCGGAATGATCAGCTGCGCCAGGCTCACGCTGTAGTTCGGGATAAACACTACCTTCAGCTTATCGCCAATGTCCGGATCGTGGTTCACCACCTTCGCCACATCGTTGATGAGATGAATGATGTGCTTCGCCATGTAATACGCGGAGGCCGCCTTACCGGCAAAGATTTTCACACGCGGCACCCACTCCGCCGTCGGGTCAGCCTTAATGCGGTTGTAGTGGGTAATGACGTGCAGGACATTCATCAGCTGACGCTTGTACTCGTGGATACGTTTGATCTGCACGTCGAACAGCGCTTTCGGGTTCGCCACCACGTTCAGATGCATCGCCAGCCAGACCGCCAGACGCTTCTTGTTCAGCAGCTTGGCTTCCCGTACCGCTTTGTTCACCGTCGGGAAATCGATGTGCTGCTCAAGCTCGCTCAGCTGGCTCAAATCGGTGCGCCAGGTGCGGCCAATGTTCTCATCCAGAACGTCGGAGAGCGGCTGGTTCGCCAGCGCCAGCCAGCGGCGCGGGGTGACGCCGTTGGTCACGTTGCAGAAACGCGTCGGGAAGATCTTCGCGAAGTCCGCAAACAGCGACTGCACCATCAGGTTCGAATGCAGCTCTGATACGCCGTTGACCTTGTGGCTGATCACCACCGCCAGCCAGGCCATGCGTACGCGACGCCCGTTGGATTCATCAATGATCGAGGCGCGGCTCAGCAGACCGGTATCGTTCGGGTACTGCTCCTGCAAGGTCTTGAGGAAGTAGTCATTGATCTCGAAGATGATTTGCAGATGGCGCGGCAGAATTTTGCCGAGCATATCCACCGGCCACGTCTCCAGCGCTTCACTCATCAGCGTATGGTTGGTGTACGAGAACACCTGGCAGGTTACTTCAAACGCGTCATCCCAGCTGAACTTATGCTCGTCAATCAGCAGGCGCATCAGCTCAGGGATCGACAGCACCGGATGGGTATCGTTGAGGTGAATAGCGGTTTTTTCCGCCAGATTCGCATAGGTTTTGTGCAGCTGATAGTGACGGCTAAGGATATCCTGAATCGTTGCCGAGACGAGGAAATACTCCTGACGCAGGCGCAGCTCGCGGCCTGAGTAGGTCGAGTCATCCGGATACAGGACGCGGGACACGTTCTCAGAGTGGTTTTTATCTTCCACCGCCGCGAAGTAGTCGCCCTGGTTGAATTTACCCAGGTTGATCTCGCTACTGGCCTGCGCGTTCCACAGGCGCAGCGTATTGGTCGCATCGGTGTCGTAGCCGGGGATGATCTGGTCGTAGGCCACGGCCAGGATCTCCTCGGTTTCCACCCAGCGGGATTTTTTACCTTCCTGCTGAATACGCCCGCCAAAACGCACCTTGTAGCGCGTGTTGTGGCGCTTGAACTCCCACGGGTTACCGTACTCCAGCCAGTAGTCCGGGGACTCTTTCTGACGGCCATCCACGATGTTCTGCTTGAACATGCCGTAGTCGTAGCGAATACCGTAGCCGCGCCCCGGCAGCGCCAGCGTCGCCAGTGAATCGAGGAAGCAGGCGGCAAGACGCCCGAGACCACCGTTACCCAGCCCCGGGTCGTTCTCTTCGTCAATCAGCTCTTCTAAATCCAGCCCCATCTCTTCCAGTGCGTTTTTGACGTCGTCATAAATCCCGAGCGATAACAGCGCATTGGAGAGGGTGCGACCAATCAGAAACTCCATCGACAGGTAATACACCTGTCGCGTCTCCTGCGAGAGCTGGGCGCGGTTGGAGCGCAGCCAGCGTTCGACCATACGATCGCGCACCGCAAACAGCGTGGCGTTCAGCCACTCATGTTTGTTGGCAATTACGGGATCTTTCCCAATGGTAAACATCAGCTTATAGGCGATGGAGTGTTTCAACGCCTCAACGCTGAGCGTGGGGGAAGAGTAGCTAAATGGAGCATTCATATCAGTAACTTCGCCTCGTTACATCAAGCGTTGATAAAGGTCGCGGTAGGACTGCGCCGCAACGTGCCAGCCAAAGTCCATGGACATCGCCTGACGTTGTACGTAACGCCACAGGGATGGACGGGACCACAAGACGAAAGCACGCCGGATCGCCCGAAGCAGCGACCAGGCATTACTGTCCTCGAAAACAAACCCGCTGGCGATACCATCCGCCAGGTTTTCCAGGGAGCTGTCAGACACCGTATCCGCCAGCCCGCCCGTGCGGCGTATCAGCGGCAACGTGCCGTATTTCAGACCATAGAGCTGCGTCAGGCCGCAGGGCTCGAAACGGCTCGGCACCAGAATCACGTCCGCGCCGCCCATGATGCGGTGCGAGAACGCTTCGTGATAGCCAATCTGCACGCCCACCTGCCCCGGATGTTCCGCCGCGGCCGCAAGGAAACCTTCCTGCAATACCGGGTCGCCCGCGCCGAGCAGCGCCAGTTGCCCACCCTGCTCCAGTAATCCCGGCAGCGCTTCCAGCACCAGATCCAGCCCTTTCTGGCTGGTCAGGCGGCTGACCACCGCAAACAGCGGTACCTTGTCGTTGACCTTCAGCCCCATCGCAATCTGTAGCTGGCGCTTGTTCTCCGCTTTGTCCTCCACGGAGTCGCGTCCATAGCGCGCCGCCAGCAGGAGGTCCGTTTCCGGATTCCAGATCTGTTCATCTACGCCGTTCAGAATGCCCGACAGACGACCTTCACGGTGGCGCTGTTGCAGCAGCCCTTCCATACCGTAACCGAACTCCGGCTGGGTAATTTCACGCGCGTAGGTTGGGCTGACCGCCGTGATATGGTCGGCGTAGTACAGACCCGCCTTCAGGAAAGAAATCTGTCCGTTAAACTCCAGCCCGTGCATGTTAAAGAACGACCATGGCAGATCGATGTCATTCATATGATGCGCGTAATACATGCCCTGATACGCCAGGTTGTGCACCGTAAACACCGATTTGGCCGGGTGCCCCTTCGCCGCCAGATACGCAGGAGCCAGCCCCGCGTGCCAGTCGTGCGCGTGCACCACGTTCGGACGCCAGAACGGATCCAGCCCGACGGCCATCTCCGCCCCCACCCAGCCGAGCAGGGCAAAGCGCAGCACGTTATCGGTATAGGCGTACAGGTTGGTATCGTGATACGGGCTGCCGGGTCGATCGTATAAATGCGGGGCATCAATCAGGTAAATCCCTGTGCCATTGTAATGTCCAAACAGCAGGGTGATACGTCCCGCGAAGGTCTCGCGACGGGTAACAACCTTTGCATCGGGAATACCACGCCGGATATCCGGAAAAGCGGGCAACAACACGCGGGTATCCACCCCTCCGGCAATTTGCGCCGCCGGTAGTGCACCAAGAACATCCGCCAGTCCGCCCGTTTTTAACAACGGGAACATCTCAGAACATACGTGTAAAACCTGCATCATCGCTCCTGTTTGATTTGCAGCTTCCGCAACATTTCCCGTGTTACTAACACGATCCCCTCTTCCGAACGGTAGAAACGACGCGCATCTTCTTCCGCGTTTTCCCCAATCACCATCCCTTCGGGAATGACGCAGGCACGGTCGATAACGCAGCGACGCAGACGACATGAGCGCCCTACCCAGACATCCGGCAGCAGGACTGCCGAATCGATATTACAGAATGAGTTTATACGCACGCGCGGGAACAGCACGGACTGCACCACCACCGAACCGGAGATAATGCACCCGCCAGAGACCAGCGAGTTGAGCGTCATACCGTGGCTGCCGGAGCGGTCCTGGACGAACTTCGCCGGCGGCAGCGATTCCATATGGGTGCGAATCGGCCAGTTCTGGTCGTACATATCCAGCTCAGGCGTGACGGACGCAAGATCGAGGTTGGCTTTCCAGTACGCTTCCAGCGTTCCCACATCGCGCCAGTAAGGTTCCGCATTCGGATCGGACTGCACGCAGGACAGCGGGAAAGGATGTGCATACGCCATGCCAGCTTTGGTAATTTTCGGGATAATGTCTTTGCCGAAGTCGTGACTGGAGTTCTCGTCTTTGTCGTCCTCTTCCAGCAGTTCATAAAGATAATCGGCGTCAAAGACATAGATCCCCATGCTGGCGAGCGATTTGGTGTCATCTCCCGGCATGGTTGGCGGGTTCGCCGGTTTTTCGACAAAGTCGATAATCTTGTCGTCGCCATCTACATGCATCACGCCAAACGCGGTTGCTTCCGCAACAGGCACCGGCAGGCACGCCACGGTGCAGCGCGCCCCTTTTTCGACGTGGTCGATCAGCATGTGGGAGTAATCTTGCTTGTAGATGTGGTCCCCGGCGAGGATAACGATGTATTCCGCGTTGTAGCGGCGAATGATGTCGAGGTTCTGGGTCACGGCATCCGCCGTGCCGCGGTACCAGTTCTCCCCGTGAACGCGCTGCTGCGCCGGGAGCAGATCGACAAACTCGTTCATCTCTTCGCTGAAGAATGACCAGCCGCGCTGAATGTGCTGCACCAGCGTGTGCGACTGATATTGGGTAATGACGCCAATACGGCGAATGCCTGAGTTCAGGCAGTTTGACAGTGCAAAATCGATAATACGGAACTTACCACCAAAGTGAACGGCCGGTTTAGCGCGCTTGATGGTCAAATCTTTCAGACGGGTACCACGCCCGCCCGCGAGTATCAGGGCAACTGTTTTTAATGGTAGCTGGCGCGCCAACATTAACGGATCGTTCTTCTCTAATCTAACCATGACTAACTCCTTTTTTATCATCTTTGGAATACGCACACTCCGTGCGCAGGCCCGTGCCAGACAGCCATAACAACCGGATTATCCGCTCCGGCAAAGGGAGGAATGGCTCGCCACTCCCCGTCAGGTAAAACAATCTCTGCGACGTCATCCGTCGCGTTCAGCGTCACCAGCCACGCATCCGAAAGCAGGATTTGCAGACAGGGTATGCCGTGTTGCCACTCTTGCGCGCTTAACGGTTGCGCGTCTTTATTCAGCCAGCGAACGTTGCCGTCGCCCTCTTCCCACCAGCGGTCGGCGGTGAGCGCGGGGATGCGCTGGCGAAGATGGATCAGCGCCGCGGTGAAATGGGTCAGCCCGCTGTTCGCTTCTCCCCAGTCGAGCCAGGTCAGGGTGTTGTCCTGGCAATAGGCGTTGTTGTTGCCGTGCTGGCTGTGGCCGTGCTCATCGCCCGCCAGCAGCATCGGCGTGCCCTGCGACAACAAAAGCGTCGTCAGCAGCGCATGAACGCTGGCGCGTCGCCGCTCGATCACATCCAGACTTCCGCCTAACCCTTCTATACCATGGTTAAAGCTATGGTTATTGTTAGTCCCATCGCGATTCTCCTCGCCGTTTGCCTCATTGTGTTTCTGATTGAAACAAACGCAGTCCCTGAGCGTAAAACCGTCGTGCGCCGTCACCACGTTAATGGTGGCCGACGGACGTTTGCCGTCACGCTTAAAGAGATCGCTGGAGCCGGCAAAGCGACTGGCAAACTCCCCCAGCGACAGATCGCGCGTCAGCCAGAAGCGGCGGACGGCATCGCGGAAGTGGTCGTTCCACTCGGCAAACAGCGGCGGGAAGTTCCCCACCTGATAACCGCCCTCGCCGATGTCCCAGGGCTCCGCAATCAGCTTCACCTTTGAAAGCACCGGGCAGTTTTTGATGGCCTCAAACAGCGGCGCCTGCTGGCTGAACGCCGGGGTGCGCCCCATCACTGGCGCCAGGTCGAAGCGAAAACCGTCCACGTGGAACGTCTCAACCCAGTATTTCAGGCACTCGTACGCGTAATGCGTAACGGCCGGATGACTGAGGTTGAGGGTGTTACCGCACCCGGTCCAGTTCTCGTAATCGCCGTCGTCCCTGATCCAATAATAGCTACGGTTATCGATTCCGCGCTGTGAGAGCGTCGGGCCGTCAAGATCGCTTTCCGCACTGTGGTTCAACACCACGTCCAGAATGACCTCGATACCCGCCGCGTGAAGCGCCTTCACCGCATCGCGAAACTCATCCCGCGCCTTCTCAGGATTCACCGCATAACGCGGATCGAGGGCGAACAACGCCAGCGGGTTGTAGCCCCAGTAGTTGCTTAACCCGAGACGCTGTAGCCGCGGCTCGCTGGCGAAATGCGCCACGGGCAACAGCTCCAGCGCGGTGATCCCTAAGTGCTTCAGGTACGCGACCATCGTCGGATGCCCAAGCGCTTTGTAGGTGCCGCGCATCTCTTTGGGAATTGACGGGTGCAGATACGTCAGCCCTTTAACGTGGGCTTCATAAATAACGGTGTTGCCCCAAGGCGTACGCGGCGGGGCATCGTCTTCCCAGTCGTAGAGATCGTGCACCACCACGCTTTTGGGCGCGACGGGCGCGCTGTCGCGGTGGTCAGGTTCGCCGTAGCCAACGTGGAACAGCGGGTCATCTTTAAACTCACCGTCCACCCGGTGCGCACAAGGGTCAATCAGCAGCTTCGCCGGGTTAAACCAGTGCCCCTGAGAGGGCTCCCAGGGGCCGTGTACGCGAAAACCGTAGTGCATCCCCGGCCGTCCTCCGGCCAGGTAGCCATGCCAGGTATCCCCCGTGCGCGCCGGTAAATCGTAACGGTGCTCGTTACCTTCCCCGTCAAACACACAGAGTTCCACCCGCTCCGCATGGGCGGAAAAGAGCGTGAAGTTCACCCCCTTTCCGTCAAAACTCGCCCCGAGCGGTTCGGGTTTACCTGCCGTAAGCTGCGTCATTCTCCCTCCCGCACCAGCCAGATTGTGCCAAGCGGCGGCAGCGTCAGGCTCAGGGAGTTCGGACGGCCATGGCTTTCAATGGCATCGCTCTGCACCAGCCCGCCGTTACCCGCATTGCTGCCGTGGTAGTGCATGGAGTCGGTATTGAGAATTTCGCGCCATTTGCCCGGCTGGTTAATGCCGAAGCGGTAGTGTTCACGCGGCACTGGCGTGAAGTTGCTGGCGACGATGATCTCGTTACCCGCCTTGTCGCGGCGCGCAAAGACAAACACCGAGCGCTCGTGGTCGTCCACTACCAGCCACTCAAAGCCGTACGGATCAAAGTCCAGCTCGTGCAGCGCTTTGTGGTGGCGATAGGTCAGGTTCAGGTCACGGACCAGACGCTGTACGCCGTGGTGCCAGTTGTCCGCGCCTTCCAGCAGATGCCAGTCAAGGCTGGTATCGTGGTTCCATTCGCGCCCCTGCGCAAATTCGTTGCCCATAAACAGCAGCTTTTTGCCCGGGAAGGCGAACATCCAGCCGTAGTAGGCGCGCAGGTTGGCAAACTTCTGCCACGCGTCCCCCGGCATGCGGTCGAGAATGGATTTCTTGCCGTGCACCACTTCATCGTGCGACAGCGGCAGCATGAAGTTTTCGGTGTAGTTGTAGAGCAGCCCGAAAGTGAGCTTATCGTGGTGATACTGACGATAAACCGGGTCGAGCTTCATGTAGTCGAGCGTGTCGTGCATCCAGCCGAGGTTCCACTTGTACCAGAAGCCCAGTCCGCCCATTGACGGTGGACGGGAAACGCCCGGGAAGTCGGTGGACTCTTCCGCCATGGTCACGGCACCTTCCACCTGCTCCCCGATGATGCGGTTGGTGTTGCGCAGAAACTCAATCGCTTCGAGGTTTTCACGCCCGCCATACTCGTTCGGGATCCACTCACCCTCTTTGCGGCTGTAGTCGCGGTAAATCATCGACGCCACCGCATCGACGCGCAGGGCATCAATGCCGAAACGCTCGATCCAGTACAGCGCGTTCCCGACCAGGTAGTTCGATACTTCACGGCGACCGTAGTTGTAGATCAGCGTGTTCCAGTCCTGGTGATAGCCTTCGCGCGGGTCGCTGTGCTCGTAAAGCTTTGTGCCGTCGAACTCTGCCAGCGCAAAATCATCCGACGGGAAGTGGCCCGGCACCCAGTCGAGGATGACGTTCAGCCCGGCGGCGTGCGCGGCATCGATGAAATAGCGGAAGTCATCGCGCGTACCAAAGCGGCGCGTAGGCGCATACAGCCCGGTTGGCTGATAGCCCCAGCTGCCGTCGAACGGGTGCTCGTTGATCGGCAGCAGTTCCAGGTGCGTAAAGCCCATCCATTTGGCGTACGGCACCAGCTGGTCCGCCAGCTCGCGATAGCTCAGCCAGAAGTTGTTATCGGTGTGGCGACGCCACGAGCCGAGATGCACTTCATAGACGGAGATCGGCGCATCAAAGCGGTTAGCCTGCTTGCGCTCTTCCGTCTGGACAACCTTCTCCGGCAGGCCGCAAATCAGCGAGGCGGTATTCGGGCGCAGTTCGGCCTCAAAGGCGTACGGGTCAGATTTAATGCGCAGCTTGCCGTTGGCATCGATCATCTCGAATTTGTAGAGCTGACCGTTGTGCGCGCCGGGGATAAACAGCTCCCAAATGCCGGTTTCCCGGCGCAGGCGCATGGGGTGACGACGACCGTCCCAGTAGTTGAACTGCCCGACAACGGAGACGCGCTGGGCGTTTGGCGCCCATACGGCAAAACGCGTGCCGGTGATACCGTCCATGGTATCCGCATGGGCACCCAGCGTTTCGTAAGGGCGTAAATGGGTCCCTTCGGACAGCAGCCAGGCGTCCATCTCTTTTAAAAGCGGGCCGAAGCTATAGGGATCGTCAATCAGGTTTTGCTGACCGTGCCAGATAACGGCAAGCTGATAACGAAAAGGATTTTTACGGCGGGGCATGACGCCCGAGAAGAAGCCACGCGAGTCGAGGCATTCCAGATTACCCACCTTGCGGCCGGTTTTGGGTTCGATAACCCACACTTCTGTTGCATCCGGTAACAGCGCACGAACTTCCAGTCCGGCCTCTGTACGGTGCATCCCTAGCACAGAAAAGGGGTCGGCAAAGTGACCCGCAATAAGCGCATTAATCACGTCTCTCGAAATACGATCGGACATGGTATTCATCCTGTTTTTTTATGTCGCCCTTTTTACGCGCTCCGGGACGACTTTTAATGTGACCTAAACGGTGCAGTTAATCCTCTCTGCTCCGCCCTACCCTCAGGTGAGAAATAAATCTTCCTTAAAGCATAGCCAACGTCGTGGGTCCTCCTGATAAAAAATAAGACATCTGCGTTTTACTCCATGTAGTACGCAAAAAAAGGGGGTGACAATCACCCCCCGTGTTTAACAAATTATTACGCCAGCTGGCGCAGCATGCGGCGCAGCGGCTCGGCGGCACCCCACAGAAGCTGGTCGCCAACGGTGAACGCGGAGAGGTACTCCGGCCCCATGTTCAGCTTGCGCAGGCGGCCAACCGGGGTGGTCAGCGTGCCGGTGACGGCTGCCGGGGTCAGTTCGCGCATGGTGATATCGCGATCGTTTGGCACCACTTTCGCCCACGGGTTATGCGCGGCCAGCAGCTCTTCCACGGTCGGAATAGACACATCTTTTTTCAGTTTAATGGTGAAGGCCTGGCTGTGGCAGCGCAGCGCGCCGATACGCACGCACAGACCGTCAACCGGAATGGTGTTCGCGGTGCCGAGGATTTTGTTGGTCTCAGCCTGGCCCTTCCACTCTTCGCGGGTCTGGCCGTTATCCAGCTGTTTGTCTATCCACGGGATCAGGCCGCCGGCCAGCGGTACGCCGAAGTTATCCACCGGCAGCTCGCCGCTGCGGGTGAGCTGAGTGACTTTACGCTCGATATCGAGGATCGCGGACGCCGGGTCTGCCAGCTCGGCAGCGACGCTCTGGTGCAGCTGGCCCATCTGGGTCAGCAGCTCGCGCATATGACGCGCGCCACCGCCGGACGCCGCCTGGTAGGTCGCCACGGAGACCCACTCCACCAGATCCTGTGCGAACAGACCGCCGAGGGACATCAGCATCAGGCTGACGGTGCAGTTACCGCCAACAAAGGTTTTCACGCCGTTGTTCAGGCCGTCGGTGATGACGCCCTGGTTAACCGGGTCAAGAATAATGATGGCATCGTCTTTCATGCGAAGCGAAGAGGCCGCGTCAATCCAGTAGCCCTGCCAGCCGCTTTCACGCAGCTTCGGATAGATTTCGTTGGTATAATCGCCGCCCTGGCAGGTCACAATAATGTCGAGAGCCTTCAGCGCCTCCAGGTCGTAAGCATCCTGCAACGTGCCTGTGGTACCCCCAAAGGACGGTGCAGCCTGGCCGAGCTGGGAAGTGGAGAAGAAGACCGGGCGGATGGCGTCGAAATCGCGCTCTTCAACCATGCGTTGCATGAGTACAGAGCCGACCATACCGCGCCAGCCGATAAAACCAACGTTTTTCATAGCATTTTTTTCCTGCAAGGGGTGTGTGCTGATTGTGCAAGCCAGTATTGAACTGGGATATGCTTCACATTACAAAATGCTGCCAAAGTCGCAAGCGAAATTAATCGATGATTGCCCGGCAATCAGAAAAAGTGCTAATCATCGCAATGACCACAATAAGTATCAGGGATAATTTAAGATGAGTGAAATCATTTCCGCAGCGGTTTTATTGATCCTGATTATGGATCCGCTCGGTAATCTGCCGATCTTCATGTCGGTGCTGAAGCACACCGAGCCGAAGCGCCGTCGGGCGATCATGATCCGCGAGCTGCTCATCGCCCTGCTGGTGATGTTTATCTTCCTGTTCGCCGGTGAAAAAATTCTCGCTTTCCTGAACTTACGCGCCGAAACGGTCTCCATTTCCGGCGGGATCATTTTGTTCCTGATTGCCATTAAGATGATTTTCCCGAGCGCGGAGGGCAGCAGCAGCGGCCTGCCTGCGGGTGAAGAGCCGTTTATCGTGCCGCTGGCGATTCCGCTGGTCGCCGGGCCAACGATTCTGGCCACGCTGATGCTGCTGTCGCATCAGTATCCGAATCAGATGAGCCATCTGGTGATTGCCCTGCTGATCGCCTGGGGCGGGACGTTTATTATCCTGTTGCAGTCGTCGCTGTTCCTGCGCCTGCTGGGTGAGAAAGGGGTGAACGCGCTGGAGCGCCTGATGGGGCTGATTCTGGTGATGATGGCAACGCAGATGTTCCTGGACGGGATCCGAGCGTGGATGAAAGGATAGGTAAAAGCAAAACGGCAATCCTTGATTGCCGTTATTAGTGTTTTCTCCCTCTCCCCGTGGGAGAGGGAGAAAACCGGGATTAGCTCAGCAGCGTAAACGCAATCATCCCGACAACCGCACCCGTCGTGCCGAGGATGGTTTCCATCAGCGTCCAGGTTTTCAGGGTTTGCGCTTCGGTTGCGCCGGTAAATTTACCGAACAGCCAGAAGCCTGCATCGTTCACGTGAGACACCACAATCGAACCACCCGCGATACAGATAGAGAGCGCCGCCATCTGCGCGCCGGAGTAGTTCAGCTGTTCAATCACCGGCATTACCAGACCCACGGCGGTTAAGCACGCCACGGTCGCGGAGCCCTGAATGATACGCACCGCCGCGGCCAGCACAAAGCAGGTGACCGCAATCGGCAGGCCCATTCCGGTCAGCGCTTCGCCCAGCGCCGGGCCAACGCCGGAATCCACCAGCACCTGCTTGAACACGCCGCCCGCCCCGATCACCAGCAGGATAATCCCCGCCGGTTGCAGCGCGGCACCACAGATCTCCATCACGCGGTCTTTCGGCATGCCCTGACGCATTGCCAGGCCGTAAATCGCGACCAGACACGCCACCAGAATCGCAGTGAACGGATGACCAATAAATTCGAACCATTCGTAAGCGGTTGACCCCACCGGCACAAAGCGTGCAGCGATGGTTTTCAGGCCCACCAGCACCAGCGGCAGCAGGATCAGCGACAGACTGAAGCCGAAGGACGGCATTTTACCCTCGCCCAGGTGCGGCTCGGTGATGTCGTCCGGAATGTGCAGCTCAACGTAACGGCTGATAAAGTTTCCCCACAGCGGACCGGCGATAATCATCCCCGGGATCGCCGCACACAGGCCAATCAGGATCATCCAGCCAAAGTCAGCATGCATCTGGGAGGCCAGCAGCATCGGCGCAGGCCCCGGCAGCAGGAACGCCGCCGCCGCCGCCACGCCCGCAAACAGCGGAATGACCAGCTTCACGAGGTTAGTACCGGTATGGCGCGCCATGGAGAATGCGACGCTTATCAGCAGCACAACGGCCACTTCAAAGAACAGCGGCAGCGCGCAAATCAGACCGGCCAGACCAATCGCGTAGTGCGCACGGCTGTGCCCGAAGGATTTCAGCATTTTGACGGCAATCTGATCGACCGCGCCCGTCTCGTGCAAAATCTTGCCAAACATCGCGCCCAGTGCCACCACAATGGCCAGGAAGCCGAGCGTGCCGCCCATCCCTTTTTCCATCGTCGCCGCGATTTTGTCGAGCGGCATGCCGGAAAAGAGACCAGCACCAATAGAAACCACCATCAAAGCAACGAAGGCGTGCATACGTGCCTTCATCACTAAACACAGCAGCAGCAATACGGAACCCACTGCTGTCAAAACTAGCGTTAATGTACTCAAAACTTACTGCCTTTTATTAATAACCTCGATGGTGCTGGCAACAACACCTTCCAGCGGCTGATCGATATCAACCACTAAGACATCCTGCTCGTCAGCACCCGGCTCCTGCAACGCTTCGAACTGCGTTACCAGCATCTGGGTTTTGAAGAAGTGGCCTTTACGCGCCTTCAGGCGGCTTTCAATCACCCCGAAATCGCCTTTTAGGTAGATGAAAGAGAGGTTCGGGTTGCCGTCGCGCAGCAGGTCGCGATAGGTTTTTTTCAGCGCGGAACAGACGATCAGGGAGACTTTATTGGTGCGCTGCATCGCGAACGCGGCGTCATTCAGCGCCTGCAACCACGGTTTGCGGTCGTCGTCGTTCAGCGGCTCGCCGGAAGCCATTTTCATGATGTTGCTACGCGGATGGAGGAAGTCACCATCAAGAAACGCAGCCTGGAGTTGATGCGCCACTTCGCTCGCCACGGCAGATTTACCGCTACCGGACACGCCCATCAGGACGTAAACGTGGTGATCGTGATTAGTCGTGCTCAAAGGGTGTCCCTCAGTCAATTGTTACGGGTAACAGTTATCGGTAACATTGTCCTGCCGGGGCATAAGAGAAGCAATATCCAAACGTGCGCGAAGTGAATAAGTGTGAGCTACTTCAAATTTGTCGGATTAAATAGATCCACCCGGTGACAAGGTGAAACCTAAATCTAACATTTTAGGGGTAACTGCCTCACCACGAATGCGCGCCAGCAGGCGTTCTGCACCAATGCGGCCCATGCGTTCACGCGGGGTCAGGACGCTCGCCAGACGCGGCTCCATCACCTGGCCAATGTCGTGGCCGTGGAAACCGGCAATCGCCATATCATCCGGGATTTTTAAACCCAGACGCTGGCACTCAAACGCCGCGCCGACCGCAAGGTCATCGTTGGTACAGAAAATACCGTCCAGTTGCGGATACTCGCGTCGCGCCTGACGCATCAGCTCAATACCCGACGTGTAAGAAGAAGATTGCTCCACCATCACGCTGTACGGGGTTAAATCGGCGTCGAGCATCGCCTGCTCGTATCCCTTCTGTTTGATGATAGTACGTTCATCCAGACGCGCACCCAGATAGGCCACATGGCGATGACCGCGGGCGATGATCGCCGCCGTCATCTGACGCGCCGCTTCAAAGTTATCGAACCCCACGGCGATGTCGAGGCACGGCGACTGGCTGTCCATCAGCTCCACCACCGGAATGCCTGCCACTTCAATCATTTTCAGCGTGCGCGGGGTGTGAGTACGTTCCGTTAAAATCAGGCCGTCGATGTTCCAGGAAAGCATCGATTCAAGACGTTCCTCTTCCAGTTCCGGCTTGTACCCGTAGTGGGCGAGCATGGTCTGATAGCCAAACGCATCGGTGACGCTTTCGATGCCACGCAGCACTTCGGCGAATACCTGGTTGGTTAAGGAAGGAAGCAGGACGCCCACCGCACGGCTGGTCGCATTGGAGAGAATATCGGGCGCGCGGTTGGGGATATAACCCAGTTCATCAAGGGCGGCGGCAATCTTGCCACGCAACGCCACGGAAACCTGTTCCGGGTTACGTAAAAAACGGCTGACCGTCATTTTGGTCACACCGACGCGATCGGCGACATCCTGAAGTACGGGGCGTTTCTTTTTCATCGTCCTGAGAAATCTTGAAGTGAGAGATTTGCTCAGTTTATCACGGACAAAGCTCAACCTTCCCCGTTTAAAGGGAAGGTTGAGAAATTATTTAGACCGGCGGCAGGTCAAACAGCAGAATTTCACTTTCGCTGTCGGCATGCACGGAGAGCGCCTGCTCATCCCAGACGGCCAGACCATCGGCGGTTGTCGCTTTGGTGCCATTGATGGACACCTCCCCTTTCACCACCTGGATCCACACGCGGCGGTTGGCGGCGATCTGGTGCACAGACTGTTCATCTTTCGCCAGCGCCCAGCGGTACAGCTCCATATCCTGATGCACTTTCAGGGAACCTTCACGCGCATCCGGCGAGAGCACCAGCTGTTTGCCCTGTTTCGCGTCGAAGCGGCGCTGCTCGTAGCGTGGCGTGATGCCGGTCTCTTCTGGAATGATCCAGATTTGATACAGGTGCAGTTTTTCCGTTTTGCTCGGGTTGTACTCAGAGTGACGCACCCCGGTCCCCGCGCTCATAATCTGGAACTCGCCCGCCGGAACCTGCTCTTTGTTGCCCATGCTGTCCTGGTGCTCAACCGCCCCTTCCAGCACATAGGTCAGGATTTCCATGTCTTTGTGCGGGTGGGTACCGAAGCCCTGGCCTGCATCAATCACGTCATCGTTAATCACGCGCAGTGCGGAGAAGCCCATGAAGTTCGGGTCGTAGTAGTCGGCAAACGAGAATGAATGCCATGAGTCCAGCCAGCCATGATTCGCGTGACCACGTTCGTTTGCTTTGCGTAAGTAGATCATTGTTTTCACCCTCAGTTCGTTTCGATGGAGTAAGTGTGGACGCAAACGCCCTGGGATCATAGAGGGTGAAAATTGACTCCTCTGTTCAAAAATTGTGAACAAGCGCAGAGGAGCCGTTTTTGCTTATTTCGCGAGGGTTACCGTGGCAGGAGAAGCCTGTTCGAAGGCCCGTTCGAGGATTTCCAGGTTGGTCAGAACGTCAGATTCCTTGACGTAATTCGCCGTGCCGTTTGTGAGGGTCTCAAACAGCGCATCATAGACGCGTCCATAGTCGCCCGTTTCCGGCTTCAGCTCTTCCCTGACCGTCACGCCCTCGTCGTTCACGTACTCCAGCACGCCCACGGAATCATCTGCCGCAAAGCCCGGTTCACCCGGCATGATATTGGCCTTCAGGCTGGTCTCCTGCTGGTCAATGCCGTACTTGATAAAGGAGCCTTTCTTGCCGTGAACGATAAATTTCGGGTAGTCGATTTTCACCAGATGGCTGGTTTTCACGATGGCTTTGAGATCGCCGTAGAACAGCTGTGCTTCAAAGGTATCGTCCGGGTTGGCCTTATTGCGCAGGCTGCGGATGTCATACGCCACGTGGTCCGGGCGGCCAAACAGGGAAATAATCTGGTCCATGGTGTGCACGCCCAGACCGTAGAACGACCCGTCCTGCGGCAGTCCGGGCTGGGTTTCCGCCACCGGGCGGTAGTAATCGAAGTGGCTTTCGATTTCCACGATCTCGCCGAGTTTGCCGCTCTCAATCGCCTTTTTCGCCGTCAGGAAGCAGCTGTCAAAGCGTCGGTTCTGGTACGGCGTGACGGTCAGGCCTTTGCTTTTCGCCAGCGCAAAGAGTTCCTTCGCTTCGGCGATGGTCGGAGTGAACGGTTTTTCCACCAGCACGTTTTTACCTGCTTCCAGCGCGCGTTTCGCGTAGTCAAAGTGGCTGTCGGCGTGGGTACAGACCACCACCAGCTTCACCTGCGGATCATTTAACACTTCATCAAGATCGCTGGTGAAATGAATATGGGAATACTGCGGAGACTGTTCTTCCGGCTTCGCGCTGCGGCGGTAGATATGAGCGACGTGCCAGGTCTCTTTACGGTTGAGAACATACGGAAGGTGGTAACGCGTGGTGCTTTTGCCAAATCCAATAAATGCGCAGTGTAGTGTCATGGCTCAGTCCTTTTTCGAAGGTTGCTGAGTCTAACCATAACAAAAAAAAAGCCAGCTAAAAGCTGGCTAAAGTAATACTGGAAGCAATGTGAGCAATGTCGTGCTTTCAGGTTCCCGTAGGAGGTCTTCCTGAACGCAGAGCAATAATAATCATTCTCATTCGCACTTGTCCAACACTTTTTGCAAAAAATAGCGATTGACTCAACTTTTAAAGTCACTGATGTTGGAGGGGACTTTTAACTGACTGAGGAACAAGGAATGAGTGAGATAGTGATACGCCACGCTGAACCGAAAGATTACGACGCCATTCGTCAGATCCACGCCCAGCCGGAGGTGTACCACAACACGCTACAGGTTCCTCATCCTTCAATGGAAATGTGGCAAATGCGGCTAGGCGAACAGCCGGGCATTAAACAGCTGGTTGCCTGCATTGATGATATCGTGGTCGGCCACCTCACCATTGATGTCGCCCAGCGACCACGCCGCAGCCACGTTGCCGATTTCGGTATATGCGTTGGCGCAGAGTGGCATAACCGCGGCGTGGCCAGCGCGCTGATTCGCACCATGATCGATATGTGCGACAACTGGCTGCGCGTCGACCGCATCGAGTTAACGGTGTTTGTGGATAACGAACCGGCAATCGCGGTGTACAAAAAGCACGGGTTTGAGATTGAAGGCACCGGCAGGCGCTATGCCCTGCGCAACGGCGAGTATGTGGATGCGTATTATATGGCGAGGATGAAGTAATGAGTTGCCGGGTGGCGGCTTCGCCTTACCCGGCCTACGTCCGTGCCGTTGTAGGCCCGGTAAGCGCAGCGCCACCGGGCAACAAAATCAATACCCCGCCGTTAAATCATCCACCGAACGCGGGTCCGACGCGCCAAACAGCGCGCCATCCGGTCCGACCATAATGCTCTGGGTGCTGCCCATCGCCTCCTTCACCGCCACCTTCTGCCCGCGCTGCTCAAGCAGCTTGAGGGTGTCCGGGCTAAAGCCCTTCTCCACGCGCAACTCGTCCGGCAGCCACTGGTGATGGAAACGCGGCGCATTGGTCGCTTCGGCGACGTTCATCCCAAAGTCGATGCTGTTCACCACCATTTGCAGTACGGTGGTGATAATCCGGCTCCCGCCAGGGCTGCCGGTCACCAGCCAGGTTTTGCCGTCTTTCACCACAATGGTGGGCGACATGGATGATAGCGGGCGCTTCTTCGGCCCTACCGCATTCGCATCGCCGCCGACCAGGCCGTAGACATTCGGCACGCCCGGCTTGGCAGAAAAATCATCCATCTCGTTGTTCAGCAAAATACCGCTGTTGCCCGCCACAATCCCGGTGCCGAAAGTGGTGTTAAGCGTGTACGTCACCGCCACCGCGTTACCGTCTTTATCTACCACCGAGAAGTGGGTGGTCTGGTTACTTTCATACGGTGCCAGCTTGCCAGGGCGGATCTCGCTCGACGGCTTAGCCTTGTTGATGTCGATCTCGTCGGCAATGGATTTGGCGTACGCCTTGTTGGTCAGCGCCTGCCACGGCACCTTCACGAAGTCCGGGTCGCCGAGGTATTCCGAGCGGTCAGCGTAGGCGCGCTTTTCCGCCTCGGCCATCACCTGCATGGCATCCGCGCTGCCGAAGCCGAACTTGTGCATATCGAAGTTTTCCAGAATATTGAGGATCTGCACGATGTGAATGCCCCCGGAAGACGGCGGCGGCATGGAGAAGACCTCGTAGCCGCGATAGGTGCCGCTAATCGGCTCGCGCTCCACCGCCTTATATTCCGCCAGATCCGCTTTGGTGATCAGCCCGCCGTTCTTCTGCATCTCATCCGCAATCTGATCGGCAATCGGCCCCTTATAGAAGGCATCCGGACCGTTTTCGGCAATCAGTTCGAGACTTTTTGCGAGGTTCTTCTGCACCAGCTTATCGCCCTTCTTCAGCGGCTCGCCGTCTTTCCAGAAGATAGCCTTGCTGTTCTCATGATTGGGAATAACTTCGCTGCCGTAGGTTTTGAGGTCGTCCGCCAGCGCGTCGTTGACGACGAAGCCGTCGCGCGCCAGCCTGATGGCAGGCTGCACCACTTTATTCAGCGGCAGCGTGCCGTATTTTTCCAGCGCCAGCGAGAAGCCCGCAACGGTGCCCGGCGTGCCGGAGGCAAGGTGCGAGGTCAGGGATTTTTTACTGTCCGGATTACCCTGATCGTCGAGGAACATATCGCGGGAGGCCTGGTTCGGCGCCATCTCACGGAAGTCGATGGCCGTGGTTTTACCGTCTTTCGTGCGCAGCATCATAAACCCGCCGCCGCCCAGGTTCCCCGCCTGTGGATGCGTCACCGCCAGCGCATATCCCACCGCGACCGCCGCATCCACCGCGTTACCGCCCTGTTTAAGAATATCGACGCCCACCTGCGTTGCCAGCGCGTCAACCGAGGCCACCATGCCGTGCGTCGCCCGCACGGGGTGAAAAACATCCTCCTCCACGCCGTAAGAGACCGGTGGAGCGGCGGGCGGGTTGGCCGCCACGGTAAATGTGCCGCCTGCCATCAGCGCAGCGATGGCGACCCAGCGCAAAAAGGTTGGTTTCATCATTATTGTTCTCCAGGTGAAGGGGCCCATATTCCCCGCTTAAGCCTGGTTCACAACTCTTAAAAAATCATCGTTATGCAGGAATGAGGATAAACTTAAGAGAAGCCTCAAAGGAGGAGATAACCATGAAACGATTACTGATCCTGACCGCGCTGCTTCCGTTCGCCGCGCTCGCACAGCCAATCAACACCCTGAACAACCCGAACCAGCCGGGCTACGTCATTCCGAGCCAGCAGCGTATGCAGACGGAGATGATGAGCCAGCAACAGCAGCAGAAAGGGATGCTCAATCAGCAGTTAAAGACGCAGACCCAGGTGCAGCAGCAGCACCTGCAAAACCAGATGAATACCAACACCCAGCGCGTACAGCAGGGCCAGATGCTTGAACAGCCGCTGCCTAATGCAAACGGTGGGATGTTAGGAGGCGGAGTATCGCAAAGCAGCGGTCAGCAGCACATGCTGCCGACCCAGCAGAACGGCAGTATGCTTAATAAATAAAGTTCGGCCCGATCTGGTCAATCGCATCGGTACAGATGCTGTCCACGCCCCAGCGCAGCAGCTCGGCTGCACGCTGGGGTTTGTTGACGGTATACACCAGGATATGCAGACCGGCCTCCTTCAACAGCGTCACGCGCGCTTCATCCAGCAGCTTATGGTTGAGGTGGATCGACACGCAGCCTAAGCGGGTCGTCAGCGCGCGCCAGTCTTCTCGCCACGCATCCAGCAGCAGCCCGCGCGGCAACTCCGGAACGGCGGCCTGTGCGGCTTCCAGCGCGTCGATATCAAACGACGACAGCAGCGGCGCGGTCATCCCTTCCCACAGCTCACGCGCGGCAAGGGCAATCACTTTACCCGTCAGCGGCCCGGTGCCGGTGGTCGGTTTGATTTCAATATTGGCCATCATGCCGTGTTGACGACAGCGGTCCGCCACTTCCGCCAGCAGCGGCAGCGGTTCGCCTTTGAATTCGCCGCTGAACCAGCTTCCGGCGTCCACCTTCAGCAGGTCACGCCACGGCAGTTCACCCGCCACGCCCCAGCCGTTGCTGGTGCGTTCGAGGTTGTCGTCGTGCAGCAGGAAAATTTCGCCGTCCTTCGAGAGCTTGGCGTCGAACTCGATCATCGTGTGGCCGTAGCGTGCGCCAACGTCAATTGCCGCCAGGGTGTTTTCCGGCGCCAGTTTACCGCCGCCACGGTGGGCGACGATGTGGGGGTAAGGCCAGTTGCTCATACTCGTTGTCCTGTTTCACCGTCAAATAAGTGCAGGTGATTTTCCGGCATATGCAGCCACAGCGTGCTGCCTGCCTTCGGGCGCTCCTGATGCGGCAGGCGCACCACCAGCTTTTGCTCGCCCCAGCGTCCGTGCGCCAGGTTGTCTGCGCCCAGCATCTCCAGCGTGTCCATCACCAGCGGCACGCCGCCGTCCGCCTGAGACGTCAAACCAATATGCTCCGGGCGGATACCGAGCGTCATCTTACGCCCGGCGTAGCCACGATAGTACCAGTTGATCGGCAACGCCATCCCGCTTTCCAGCTCAAAATGGGTTCCCGCCGCATTGATCCGCCCGTCCAGCAGGTTCATCGCCGGGCTGCCGATAAAGCTCGCCACAAAACGGCTGGCCGGTTTTTCGTATACCTCCACTGGGGTGCCAATCTGCTCGGCGATGCCTTTGTTCATCACCATCACGCGCTGGGCGAGGGTCATGGCTTCAACCTGATCGTGGGTCACATAGAGGGACGTGGTTCCCAGCCGCCGATGCAGCTGCTGTAGCTCAAGACGCATCTGCACGCGCAGTTTGGCGTCGAGGTTTGACAGCGGTTCGTCGAACAGAAATACCGCCGGATCGCGCACGATGGCGCGCCCCATCGCCACGCGCTGGCGCTGGCCGCCGGAGAGCTCGCGCGGGCGACGCTTGAGCAGGCCGTCCAGCTCCAGAATGCGCGCGGCCTCTTTCACGCGCTCCTCGATATGGCCTTTGCCCATACCGCGAATTTTCAGCCCCCAGGCCATGTTCTCTTCCACGCTCATGTGCGGATAGAGGGCGTAGTTCTGGAATACCATCGCGATGCCGCGATCTTTGGGTTCCATCTCGGTAACGCGCTGGCGGTCAATCCAGATATCCCCGGACGTCACACGCTCCAGCCCGGCCACCATACGCAGCAGGGTGGATTTTCCGCAGCCGGACGGGCCGACCATCACGATAAATTCCCCGTCCGCCACGTCGAGCGTCAGCGGCTGAATGACCTGGGTTTTGCCGTCCCAGCTTTTGGTTACTGCCTGTAATTTTAAACCTGCCATCTTATTTCTCGCTATCGACCAGGCCGCGGACAAACGCGCGCTGCATGGCTAAAACAATGACTACGGGTGGGATAAGGGTGAGCAGCATCGCCGCCATCACCTGGTTCCAGAGGGTGGTGCCTTCGCCGGTGGCGATCATGCCTTTGATGCCTGCCACGGCGGTGCCGAGGTTGACGTCCTGAACGATCAGCAGCGGCCACAGATACTGGTTCCAGCCGTAGATAAAGGTGATCACAAACAGCGCCGCGAGATTGGTTTTCGACAGCGGCAGCACGATGTCGCGGAAGAAGCGCATCGGCGAGGCCCCGTCGATGCGCGCGGCTTCAATCAGCTCATCCGGCAGGGTCATAAAGAACTGGCGGAACAGGAAGGTGGCGGTCGCCGAGGCCATCAGCGGCAGGGTTAAGCCCGCGTAGCTGTCGAGCATCTTCAGGTTGGCGATCACCTCCACCGTCGGGAAGATACGCACCTCCACCGGCAGCATCAGGGTAATGAAAATCATCCAGAAAAACAGGTTACGCAACGGAAAGCGGAACCAGACGATGGCGAAGGCCGAAAGCATCGACACGGTGATTTTGCCGACGGTGATGCCGAACGCCATGATGAAACTGTTGAGCATCATCAGCCAGAACGGCGCGCTGTTAGCGCCCACGCCCTGCGTCCAGATAGTCTTCATGTTCTCGAAAAGATGCGTGCCTGGGATCAGCGTCATTGGCGTGTCGAACACCGCTTTGGTGTCCAGCGTGGCGGCGACAAAGGCCACGTACAGTGGGAACAGGATGACGAGGATGCCCAGGATTAGCAGGGTATGGCTGAAAATCGTCAGCCCGCGACGGTTCTCAATCATTGGTAGCGCACCTTACTTTCGACATAGCGGAACTGCACCACCGTGAGGATGATGACGAGGAACATCAGCACGACCGACTGTGCAGCAGAGGCTGAGAGATCAAGCCCGGCAAAGCCCTCGCGGTAGATCTTGTAAATCAGCGTGGTGGTTGCCTGCACCGGGCCGCCCGCGGTGGCGGCGTCGATCACCGGGAAGGTGTCGAAGAAGGCGTACACCAGGTTCACCACCAGCAGGAAGAAACTCACCGGGGCGATCAGCGGCAGCGACAGCCGGAAGAAGCGGCGCACCGGCCCTGCGCCGTCGATGGCGGCGGCCTCCACCAGCGAACGCGGGATAGACTGTAGCGCGGCAAAGAAAAACAGGAAGTTATAGCTGATCTGCTTCCACACCGAGGCGAACACCACCAGGAACATCGCCTGACCGCTATTCTGGGCGTGGTTCCAGTCATAGCCAAACTCACCCAGGAAGTGGGTAATCAGCCCGCGGCCCGGGTTAAACAGGAAGATCCACAGCACGGCGGCCACGGCGGGAGCCACGGCGTAGGGCAGCAGCATCAGGGTCTGATACAGACGGCTGCCCCGTACTACGTAATCCACCAGCGCGGCGAAAAACAGCGACGCGACAAGACCGCTGACGGTGACCAGCGCGCTGAATTTGATCGTCGTCCAGAAGGAATCCAGGTAGTAGCTGTCGTGGAACAGCGCGGTAAAGTTGTCCAGCCCGACAAACTGGCTGGAAAGCCCGAACGGATCGACGCTTTGTACCGAGTACCACAGCGCTTCGCCCGCAGGCCAGATAAAGAAGATGACGGTGATGACCAGCTGCGGCGCGACCAACAGGTACGGCAGCCAGCGGGAACGGAACACCGGACGGGATGATGACATAGGTTAGCTCAGGTTGGTTTCCCCTCACCCCGTCCCTCTCCCAAAGGGAGGGGGATATGTTCCCTCTCCCTTTGGGAGAGGGTTAGGGTGAGGGCAAAAAGATTAAGACTTCGTCGACTGCTCAAAGCGGCGCAGCAGCTGATTCCCGCGCTCTACCGCGGAATCCAGCGCCTGCTGTGGCGTTTTCTTCCCGGTCCACACGCTTTCCAGCTCTTCATCGACGATGGTGCGGATCTGCGGCATGTTGCCCAGACGCAGGCCTTTGGTGAACGGCAACGGCGGCTTGTTCAGCATCTGACGCGTCGCGATATCCGCGCCCGGGTTCTTGCTGTAGAAGCCCTGCTCGCGGGTCAGGTCGTACGCGGCTTTGGTGATCGGCAGGTAGCCGGTCTTCTGGTGCCACTCGGCGGCGTTTTCCGGCTTCGCCAGGAAGTCGAGGAACTCGGCCACGCCTTTGTAGGTGCCGTTGTCTTTACCCTGCATCACCCACAGGCTTGCCCCGCCGATGATGGCATTCTGAGGCGCGCCTTTGACGTCAGCGTCGTACGGCATCATGCCCACGCCGTAGTTGAATTTGGCATAGTGACGTATATCCGCCAGCGAGCCAGATGAGGCGGTGGTAATGGCGCAGTCGCCGTTGTAGAACTTCTCGGTGGATTCGTCTTTACGCCCGAAGTAGCTGAAGTCGCCCTTCTTATTGAGTGCTTCCAGCAGCGCGATGTGCTTCACCTGCTCCGGCTTGTTGAACTCCAGCACCGCGTCGGTACCGTCGAAGCCGTTGTTTTTGGTGGCAACCGGCAGGCCGTGCCAGGCGCTGAAGTTTTCAATCTGGATCCAGCCCTGCCAGCCGCTGGCGTAGCCGCACTTCATCCCCACCGCTTTCAGCTTCGCGGTGTATTCGGCCAGGTCCTGCCAGGTTTTTGGCGGCTGCTCCGGATCTAAACCGGCTTTCCTGAAGGCGTCTTTGTTGTAGTACAGCACCGGCGTGGAGCTGTTAAACGGCTGGGACAGCAGATGCCCGCTTTTGGAATCCGTATAGTATCCCGCCACGGTTGGCACAAACTGGGACTCGTCAAAGTTAATGCCCGCCTCTTTGAACACCTCGTACACCGGCTTGATGGCTTTGGAGGCCATCATGGTCGCGGTGCCCACTTCATAAACCTGTAACAGCGCAGGCGCGTTACCGGTACGGAAGGCGGCGATGCCCGCGCTCAGGCTCTGCTCGTAGTTGCCTTTGTACACCGGCACAATTTTGTAATCCGGATGGGTGTCGTTGAAACGCTGCGCCAGGGAGTCAACTTCTTTACCCAACTCCCCTTCCATGGAATGCCAGAACGGAATGGTCGTCACAGCCATTGCGTTCGCCGCAAAAGCCAGACCCAGTGCCAGACCCAAAGCTGTGTGTCGTAACGATGTCATTGTCATCTCTCTTATTGTGCCGGATGCGCGATATCACGCGTTTTATGCTCGCGAGGTAACATGACATGCTCGAATGACAGAAAAATAACTGTTTGTTTACAGACAGGTGACAGCCAGGCGTCAGAGGGATGATGGTTGTGTGAAGGGGTTTAGATGTTGGGTACGGTCTGGTGCCCTCACCCCGGCCCTCTCCCACAGGGAGAGGGAGAAAACACTAAAAAGGCAACTTGCGTTGCCTTTTTGCTTTTACCTATCCGCCCAGGTACGCGCTCCGCACCGCTTCGTTCGCCAGCAGCGCATCGCCGGTATCGGAGAGCACCACGCGCCCGTTCTCCAGCACATAGCCGCGGTCAGCGAGCTTCAGCGCCTGGTTGGCGTTCTGTTCGACGAGGAAGATGGTCATCCCCTCTTTGCGCAGCTGCTCAATGGTGTCGAAAATCTGCTGGATGATGATGGGCGCAAGACCGAGCGACGGTTCATCCAGCAACAGCAGACGCGGCTGGCTCATCAGCGCGCGGCCAATCGCCAGCATCTGTTGCTCGCCGCCGGACATGGTGCCCGCGCGCTGAATACGACGCTCCCACAGGCGCGGGAAGAGTTCGTACACCCACTTGATGCGGGTCTGGTATTCATCCCGGTGGGCGAAGAAACCGCCCATCGCCAGATTCTCTTCCACCGTCATGCGGGAGAATACGCGACGCCCTTCCGGGACAATCGCCACCGCTTCACGCATGATTCTGGCGGTCTGCCAGTCGGTGATGTCTTTACCATCAAACACAATCCGCCCGCTGGTGGCGCGCGGGTCGCCGCACAGGGTGCCGAGCAGCGTGGTTTTGCCCGCGCCGTTAGCCCCAATCAGGGTGACGATTTCGCCCTGATTGATATGCAGGCTGACATCGTGCAGCGCCTGAATTTTGCCGTAGTGCGCGTTGACCTTGTCGAACGTTAACATCGCTTTTTCCATCTTATGCCTCACCAAGGTATGCGCGGATCACGTCCGGGTTGTTGCGGATCTCTTCCGGCGTGCCGTTTGCCAGCGGCGTGCCCTGGTTTACCACGTAGATACGGTCCGAAATGCCCATCACCAGCTTCATGTCATGCTCAATCAGCAGGATGGTGGTGTCGTGATGGTCGCGCAGCTCGGCAATCAGCTCGTCCAGCTCTTTGGTCTCTTTCGGATTGAGACCTGCCGCTGGTTCGTCGAGCATCAGGATCTCCGGCTGGGTCACCATGCAGCGCACGATCTCAAGGCGACGCTGATCCCCGTAAGCGAGGTTGCTCGCCTGACGGTTGGCGTGCTGGAGCAGGCCGATACGGTCGAGCCAGGTCGCGGCGCGATCGAGCGCCTCTTCCTGCGTGCGGCGGAAGGCCGGGGTTTTCAGCAGGCCGGAGAAGAGGCCGGTTTTCAGCTGCTGATGTTGCGCCACCAGCAGGTTCTCAATCACCGTCATCTCGCGGAACAGACGCACGTGCTGGAAGGTACGCACCACGCCCATGCGGGCAATCTGCTGGCCCGGCAGCCCTTCAAGATGCTGATCGCGCAGCATGATGGTGCCGCCCGTCGGCTTGTAGAAGCCGGTCAGGCAGTTGAAGACCGTGGTTTTTCCCGCGCCGTTCGGGCCAATCAGGGAGACAATCTCTTTCTTGTGCAGATCCAGATTCACATTGTTGACCGCCAGCAGGCCGCCAAAACGCATCATCAGGCCGTTAACGGATAATAAAGGCTTCATGCCTGCTCTCCTTTCGCCTGTGTGCGTTTCAGCTTCAACTGTGGACGGGTCATCGGCAGGAGACCCTGCGGACGCCAGATCATCATCAGCACCATCAAACCACCCAGCATTAACATACTGTATTCGTTAAAGTCGCGCATCAGCTCGCGGGAGACCACCAGCAGGATAGCCGCGAGGATCACGGCGAACTGCGAGCCCATTCCGCCGAGCACCACAATCGCCAGCACGAAGGCCGATTCGGCAAAGGTGAACGATTCCGGGCTGACGAAGCCCTGACGCGCGGCAAACAGCGTTCCGGCGAAACCGGCAAACGCGGCGCTGATGGTAAATGCGGTCAGCTTGATGCGGGTCGGGTTCAGGCCCAGGGAGCGGCAGGCGATCTCATCTTCGCGCAGCGCTTCCCACGCGCGGCCCAGCGGCATGCGCAGCAGACGGTTGATCACAAACAGCGTAATCACCACCAGTAGCAGCGCCACCAGATAGAGCCAGATCACGCGGTCGGACGGATCGTATTTGATGCCAAAGAAGTTGCTGAAGGTATCCCAGCCGCCTTCGCGGGCGGTACGGCTGAACTCCAGGCCGAAGAAGGTCGGTTTCGGGATCTGGCTGATGCCGTTCGGACCGCCGGTCACTTCGGTATTGTTGAGCAGCAGAATACGGACGATTTCGCCGAAGCCTAAGGTCACAATCGCCAGGTAGTCACCGCGCAGGCGCAGCACCGGGAAACCGAGCAGGAAGCCCGCCGCGGCAGAGACCAGCCCCGCCAGCGGCAGACAGGTCCAGAAGCCGAGGCCGTAATAGTGGTTCAGCAGCGCGAAGGTGTACGCGCCGATGGCGTAGAACCCGCCGTAGCCCAGCACCAGCAGGCCAGACAGCCCCACCACCACGTTCAGACCCAGCCCCAGAATCACGTAGATCATGGTCAGGGTGGCAATATCCACCGTCCCGCGCGATACCATAAACGGCCACGCCACGGCAGCCACCAGCAGCGCCACAAGGAACAGCTTCTGTTTCACGGTTGTACCGTCGATCGCCGGCAGGACGAATTTCGGCCCGGAGACGTTTTTCAGCGTCTTCTGAAACAGCGGACGCAGCAGCTGGAACAGGAACACCACAGCGGTGCCGATAAACACCCACTGCCAGCGGATGTCGGGGGCGGTATCCACCACCAGCTTCGTGCCGTCCAGCCCTAACTGGACGCCCATAAAGACGCCCGCCAGGACGAAGAACATGGCGGCAGAGAGCAGCGCCATCGCAAAATGCATCGGTTTCATACTTTCTCTACCTCCGGACGGCCCAGAATACCGGTAGGCATCACCAGCAGAACCAGAATCAGCAGGGCAAACGACACCACATCTTTATACTCCGTACTCAGGTACGCCGAGGAGAGCGACTCCGCCACGCCGAGGATCAGACCACCGATCATCGCGCCCGGAATGCTGCCGATTCCGCCCAGTACCGCCGCGGTGAAGGCTTTCATCCCGGCCATAAAGCCGATGTACGGGTTGATTACGCCGTAGAACTGGCCGAGCAACACGCCAGCCACCGCCGCCATCGCTGCGCCGATCACGAAGGTCAGGGCAATCACGCGGTCGGTGTTAATCCCGAGCAGGCTCGCCATCTTCAGATCTTCCGCGCAGGCGCGGCAGGCGCGTCCCATGCGGGAGTAGCGGATGAACAGGGTCAGGGCCAGCATGGCAATAAATGTCACAACCCAGATTACCAGCTGCATGGTGGTGACAGAGGCGGAGAAGTTTTCGCTGGCCCCCACAATCCACTGGCCGTTAAACAGGCTTGGCAGCGCCACGTCGCGTGAACCTTCAGTCAGGCTGACGTAGTTTTGCAGGAAAATGGACATCCCGATGGCGGAGATCAGCGCGATCAGGCGCTTGGAGCTGCGCACCGGTCGGTAGGCTACCCGTTCGATACTCCAGCCGTAGGCGCTGGCGATCACAATCGCGCCGACAAACCCGGCGGCCACCAGCAGCCAGCTGCTGTCGATGCCCATCATCATCAGCGCGGCGATGATCATAAAGGAGACGTAGCTACCGATCATGTACACCTCGCCGTGGGCGAAGTTAATCATGCCGATAATGCCGTAAACCATCGTGTAGCCGATGGCGATCAGCGCGTAGGTGCTTCCCAGCGTGACGCCGTTAAACATCTGCTGCAAAAAGTAGAGAAACTGCTCGGACATATGCAAACCTTTTTATACCCGCCCGGTGAGCCGGGCGGTGGGATGATTATCTGGCGACCGAGGACGAACCGTCGGCGTGCCACTTAAAGACACCAAATTCAAATCCCTTCAGATCGCCTTTCTCATCCCAGTTCAGCGGCCCAATCACGGTGTTCGCCCCGTGCGCTTTTAAATCTTTCACCAGATCCAGCGGTTCTTTGCTGCCGGTACGGTCCAGCGCGGTGGCCAGAGACTGTACGGCCGCGTAGGTGATCCAGACGTACGGACCACTCGGATCTTTCTTCTGCGCCTTGAGCGCATCCACGATAGTCTTATTCGCCGGATCCTGGTCATAGCGTTTTGGCATCGTCACCAGCATGCCTTCGGCAGAATCCCCCGCGATGTTGGACAGGGAGGCATTGCCCACGCCCTCTGGCCCCATGAACTGGGTTTTCAGACCGGTGGCGCGCGCCTGGCGCAGCATCTGCCCCATTTCCGGGTAGTAGCCGCCGTAGTAAACGAAGTCGATATTCTCTTTTTGCAGACGGGCGATCAGCGCGGAGAAGTCTTTCTCACCGGCGGTAATGCCGTCGAAGAAGACGATGTTTGCCCCGCCTTTTTTCAGGCCGTCCTGTACGGAACGCGCCAGGCCTTCGCCGTACTGCTGCTTATCGTGAATGATGGCGATACGCTGCGGCTTAACGGTTTCGAGGATGTATTTGGCGGCGGTTGGCCCCTGAGAGGAGTCCAGACCGGCGGTACGCATGATGTGCTGGTAGCCGCGCTGGGTCAGTTCCGGGTTGGTGGCGCCCGGGGTGATCATCAGAATGCCTTCGTCTTCGTAGATATCAGACGCAGGCTGCGTGGAAGAGGAACACAGGTGCCCTATGACGTACTGGATACCGTCGTTAACAATTTTGTTGGCGACCGCGACGGCCTGTTTTGGATCACAGGCGTCGTCATACTCCACGCCCACCAGCTTGTCGCCTTTGATCCCGCCTTTGGCGTTGATATCTTTGATGGCCTGACGCGCGCCGTTGAACTCCATGTCACCCCACTGGGCAACAGGGCCGGACATCGCCCCCACTACCGCAACTTTAATGTCGTCTGCCATAGCGGCATGCGAGATCGACAGTGCGACCATCCCCGCGATTAATGTCTTCGCGTTCCTTTTCATCTCTGAATCCCCATTCGTGATGTCGTGTTTATATTTTGTTTTATTATGGTTAAAAAGCATTCTGTACTTTTAATGAACAACGCTATTTTTACCAGTGCCTTTAATGGTTTAGCGCAGTTTTTTGTCAAAAACCAGACTAAAATCTCTATTTTTCAGGCGATTAAGCAAAGATAATATTCTGAAATCAGGCGGAGATAAACAAATAAAAGCGCAGTTGGCAGCATAAAATAACGGTACAAAGCGCCGAATAAATCACTGCCCTTCAGGTTAAAATTCTGCTTATTTTTCGATCCATGTGTTTTCAAACTGCGCATTACGCTGTCAAAAAACTAATCACCTGGTAAATGGGAAGAAAAAGAGAAAGCGCCTGAGCAAATAAATTGAGTACACTGGCCCTACTCTTTTTGATTTGGACAAGCAGCTAATGAAACTGACTATCGTGCGTCTGGTGACCTTTAGCGACCAGGATCATATCGACCTGGGCAAGATCTGGCCGGAATATTCCCCTTCATCGCTGGCCGTCGATGAAAACCACCGCATCTATGCCGCGCGTTTTAATGAACGTCTGCTGGCCGCCGTCCGCGTAACGCTGAGCGGCACGGAAGGGGCGCTGGACTCCCTGCGCGTGCGCGACGTGACCCGTCGTCGCGGGGTCGGGCAGTATTTGATTGAAGAGGTGATCCGCGAAAACCCGAGCGTAACCTCCTGGTGGATGGCCGACGTGGGCGTGGAGGATCGCGGCGTGATGGCAGCGTTTATGCAGGCGTTAGGGTTTACGGCGCAGTCGAACGGGTGGGAGAAGCGCTAGATCTGTGCGGCCTGATACCCTCACCCCGGCCCTCTCCCTAAGGGAGAGGGAGAAAACCGGGTAATCCCCTCTCCCCGTGGGAGAGGGTTAGGGTGAGGGCATCAACCCGCACCAGCATTATTTGGCATCAGTAGCAGTGCCATTGGCATGCCAGTCAAACACGCCGAACTCGAAGCCCTTCAGGTCGCCCTTCTCATCCCAGGACAGCGGTCCCATCACGGTTTCCACCGAGTTCGCTTTCAGCCAGGTGGCAATCTCCGCCGGATCGGCTGACTGGTTCAGGCCCGCTTGCAGAGACTGCAACGCTGCGTAGGTGGTCCAGACGAATGCACCGCTTGGATCCTGTTTCTTCGCCTTGATGGCATCGACAACAGGTTTGTTCGCAGGCACCTGGTCGTAGTTCTTCGGCTTGGTCACCAGCAGACCTTCAGCGGATTCACCCGCGATGTTAGACAGGGAAACGTTCGCGACACCTTCTGGCCCCATGAACTGCGTCTTCAGACCCGCCGCACGCGCCTGACGCAGGATCTGCCCCATTTCCGGGTGGTAGCCGCCGTAGTAAACGAAATCGATATTTTCCTTCTTCAGACGCGCGACCAGGGTCGAGAAGTCTTTCTCACCGGCGGTGATACCGTCAAAGAACACCACGTTGGCGTTCGCTTTTTTCAGGTTATCCTGCACCGCACGGGCCAGGCCTTCGCCGTACTGCTGTTTGTCATGAACAATCGCGATGCGCTGCGGCTTCACTTTTTCCACGATGTATTTCGCGGCTGTTGGCCCCTGATCGGAGTCCAGACCGGTGGTACGCAGGATCAGCTTATAGCCGCGCGCGGTCAGCTCTGGCGCCGTCGCGGCCGGCGTGATCATCAGAATGCCTTCGTCTTCGTAGATGTCAGACGCGGGCTGGGTGGAAGAGGAGCACAGGTGACCAATAACGTATTTGATCCCGTCGTTTACCACTTTGTTCGCCACCGCGACCGCCTGTTTTGGGTCACAGGCATCGTCATATTTTACGATTTGCAGCTTTTCGCCCTTGATGCCGCCCTTAGCATTAATGTCTGCAACCGCCTGTTCCGCGCCCGTAAATTCCTGGTCGCCGTACTGTGCTACCGGACCGGACATCGCACCCACCACGGCCACTTTAATATCGGCCTGCGCCATGGCGCTGAATGCCAACGCGATACATCCTGCCAGTAACGCTTTACCCTTCATGTTCATCCTGAGATTCCCCATTATTATGGTTATAACGATTGTTGTGATGTTGTTGTGTAGCGCTTTATTTCAGTTATAGGCGTGCTGTTCGCGCTTTTTCAGCATACTCTGCTAAAACATACCCCATTTTTATGATTTTGGAATAGCTAATTTGAAATGAAAATATGATAAGCCCGGCCTTCATTTCAGCCGGGCTTTTGGCTTTATCGTGTCAGCGAGGCGGAAATAATATCCAGCGCTTTACGAAACTGCGCTTCGGAGATGGTGAGTGGGTAGAGGAAGCGAATAACGTTGCCGTAAACGCCGCAGCTCAAAAGCAGCAGCCCTTCGTTCAACGCGCGCTCCTGAACCTGACGGGTAAATTCCGGCGACGGCTGTCCGGTTTGCGGATCGGTAAATTCCACCGCCACCATCGACCCCTGCCCACGGATATCGGCGATATACGGACAGCCATCCTTCGCTTTATTCAGCACCTCGACCAGATGATGCCCGAGATGCGCCGCGCGGGTGCAGAGATCGTCCTCGTCAATCACATCCAGCACCGCATGGGCCGCCGCAATCGCCAGCGGGTTACCTGCGTAGGTTCCGCCAAGTCCACCCGGCGCGGGCGCATCCATCACCTCCGCCCGGCCAGAGACGGCAGAGAGCGGCATCCCGCCCGCCAGGCTTTTCGCCATAGTGATCAGATCGGGCTTCACGCAGTGGTTTTCCATGGAGAACAGCTTGCCGGTACGGGCGAAGCCGGTTTGCACTTCGTCGGCAATCAGTAAAATCCCGTAGGTATCGCACAGGGCACGCAGCGCCTGCATAAAATCAGCGGGCGCGACGTTGAATCCGCCCTCGCCCTGAACCGGTTCAATAATGATTGCCGCCACCTGATCGGGCGCGATATCGGCTTTGAAGATGCGCTCCAGGCTTTTTAACGCTTCGGCGGTACTGACGCCGTGCAAGCTGTTAGGGAATTGCGCGTGGTACACCGAGCCAGGGAACGGGCCGAAGCCGAGCTTATAGGGCGCCACTTTGCCGGTCAGCGCCATGGTCATAAAGGTACGGCCATGGAACGCGCCGCCGAAGGTGATAAGGCCGGGACGTCTGGTGTACGCGCGGGCAATTTTCACCGCGTTTTCGACCGCTTCTGCACCGGTTGAGAAAAAGGCGGTTTTGGCTGGCCCCTCTATGGGTACGCGCTGGTTGATGCGCTCGGCAAGCGCCACATAACCTTCATAGGGGACGATCTGATAAGCGGTATGGGTAAAGGCGTGAAGCTGTTTTTCGATGGCGGCGATAACTTTAGGATGGCGATGCCCGGTATTCAGCACGGCGATCCCGGCGGCAAAATCAATATACTCGTTACCTTCCACGTCCCACACCGTGGCGTTTTCGGCTTTATCGGCATAGAAGTTACACATGACGCCGATACCGCGCGGCGTCGCCTGTAAACGCCGGTCGTTCAGTTCGTTATTTTTCACCCTGTCACCCTCTGAAAGTCGCCTGCTTAGCGCATCAGTAAGTGTTTGCCAGGGGGAAGAAATTCGCCAGAGCGGGCGCTAAAAAAACAAAACCCCCAGACTCTCATCCAGGGGTTCTCGGTGTACTTCGCGAAAATTACGCTTCGATAGCGGCGCGAAGTTTTTTCATGGCGTTCTTTTCAAGCTGACGCACACGTTCAGCGGAGACGCCGTAGCGGTCGGCCAGTTCCTGCAACGTGGACTTGTTATCTTCGTCCAGCCAGCGGGCACGGATGATATCCTGGCTACGCTCGTCTAGGCCTTCCATCGCGAAGGTCAGCTTGTTCGCCGCCTGGTCTTCCCAGTTATCCTCTTCAATGCCGTCAGCAAAGTTAGAGGTTTTATCCTGTAGATACAGAACCGGGGCCATCGGCTGGCTGTCGGACGCGTCATCGTCGGCAGACATATCAAACGTCATGTCCTGAGCGGCCATACGGGATTCCATCTCGCGGACGTCTTTGCTGGAAACGCCCAGCTCGCGCGCCACCATTTCCACTTCATCCTGATTGAACCAGCCCAGACGCTGCTTGGTTTTACGCAGGTTGAAGAACAGTTTGCGCTGCGCTTTCGTCGTGGCGACTTTCACAATACGCCAGTTACGCAAGACGTATTCGTGAATTTCCGCTTTGATCCAGTGCACGGCGAAGGAGACCAGTCGCACGCCCACTTCCGGGTTGAAGCGACGTACCGCCTTCATCAGGCCAATGTTACCTTCCTGAATCAGGTCCGCCTGCGGCAGGCCGTAGCCCGCATAATTACGAGCAACGTGAACAACAAAGCGCAGGTGAGACAGGATCAGCGTTTTAGCTGCTTCCAGATCGCCCTGGTAATGCAGCTTTTCAGCAAGCTCCTTTTCTTCCTCAGCCGTTAACATCGGCCAGGTGTTCGCAGCCCGGATGTAAGATTCCAGGTTACCAACAGGGGCTAAAGCTAAAGTTTGCATTTCTTTGGTCATTCATTCCTCTCAATGTTTCTTCTGGTCCAGGTTGTCCCCGTCAGGCAACAACCATGCCAAAGCGTTTGAGCAACGAGATTAGCATTCACTCTTTTATCAGACAGTGATTTTATCCACAAGTTCCAGGTGCAACAGTGAATAAATTACGCACAAAATGTGACATGAAGATGATTACAGGGGAAGAGACAACAGGGACGCTTTCCCTGCAAGCGAACATCTCGGTGCAGGGAAAGATTATATCACGCTTTTATTAGTCGGGAGTAAAGTGGCGTAAATGTTGAACCGTTGCCAGCCATGCGGCAATCCAGCCGATCATGGAGCACACCAGCAGCAACAGCAGGCACTCATCGAAACCTAAACCACTGATATCAAACTTAGTTCCGAAAACCTGCGCCACCTCGGTGACGGCAGACGACAGCCGCATCACCAAAATTTCTGACAAAATCAATGAAAGAAATGCACCAGAAAAACCTAATAACGCGCCGCCGTAAAGGAACGGGCGAAGGATGAAACCATCCGTTGCGCCAATCAGTTTCTGCACGTTGATGGTATCGCGGCGGGCGAAGATGCTCAGGCGCACGCTGTTACCAATGACGAGGAACACCGCCGCCACCATCAGCACGCCGATCATCGCCGACACGCGTCCTACCAGCCCGGTCAGGGCGGCAAGACGGGCAAACCAGCTGTCGTCCATGCGCACTTCATCAATCCCGTTGATGCGGGTAATGCGGTCGCGCAGGGTGTTGAGCGAATCCGTGCCCTGGAAATCGAGTTTCGGGATCACCACCGCAACGGCGGGCAGCGGGTTCTCTTCAAGCATATCCAGCGCGCCGCCGAACCCGGACCAGTTGCGGAATTCGCCCAGCGCTTCATCGCGGGAAAGGTAGTTCACCTTCTCCACGCCCTGTTCGGCCTGAATCTGCCCCACTACCTGAGCCGCCGCGTTATCGTCGAGGGCTTTATCCAGATAAACGGTGATCTGCGGCGACGGATAGTACTGGGACGCCGCCTGGTTTACGTTTTTGTAAACCATGTAGCAGACGCTGGGCAGCGTCAGGGAGATGGCAATCACCATCACCGTCAGGAACGTCGCCAGCGGTTTGCTTTTCAGATCCTGCAACGCGCCCTGGAAGGCATACCGCACCTGCTCGTTAAAGACGTTGGTTTTGCGGGAGTTCGGTTTCGGTGCCGCTTTGGCACGCTTAGGCGCATTGCGATTGCCGTCCCCGCCGCCCTGAGGCTTGCGGAAACGGTCAAACCGGTTGCTGAACTGCCGAATCTGGTTCATTGCATCACGCTTGTTCACCGTGGCCTCCGTGCAAATGCCCATCGCTCAGGGTCAGCATACGGTACGAACGGCGGGAGATCAGCCCCATGTCGTGCGTCGCCATCAGTACCGTGACCCCCACGCGGTTAAATTCCTCAAACAGACGCAGGATCCCTTCAGAGAGGGCATCGTCCAGGTTACCGGTCGGTTCATCCGCCAGCAAAACGGCAGGCTTGTTCACCACCGCACGGGCGATACCCACGCGCTGCTGCTCACCGCCGGAGAGCTGGATCGGGAAGTTCTTCGCTTTGTCCAGCAGCCCGACCTTATCCAGCGCCGCCGAAACGCGACGGCGGATATCATCGTAACTGGCGCCGGCAATAATCAGCGGGATCGCGACGTTATCGAAAACCGTGCGATCCATCAGCAGGTGGTGATCCTGGAAAATCATGCCAATCTGACGACGCAGGAACGGCACTTCACGGTTCTTAAGACGGCTAATTTCATGGCCGCTGAACCAGATTTTCCCGGCGCTTGGCCGCTCGATCCCACAGATCAGCTTGAGCAGGGTACTTTTCCCCGCGCCGGAATGGCCGGTCAGGAATGCCATCTCGCCTGGCTGGAGGTGGAATGTCACCCCCTGTAGCGCTTGTCTCCCGCCGAGATAGGCCTTGCTGACGTGTTCAAAGCGAATCATTGTTAGTCCTCTCGGGCAAATAGTGCCTCAATAAAGTCGTCCGCTTTAAACGGACGTAAATCCTCAATACGCTCGCCCACACCGATGTAACGGATAGGAATGCCGAACTGGTCGGCCACGGAGAAGATCACCCCGCCTTTCGCGGTGCCGTCCAGCTTGGTCAGCGTGATCCCGGTCAGTCCTACCGCTTCATGGAACAGCTTCGCCTGGCTGATGGCGTTCTGTCCGGTGCTGGCGTCGATAGTCAGCATAATTTCATGCGGTGCATCTTCGTCCAGCTTCTTCATGACGCGAACGATTTTCTTCAGCTCTTCCATCAGGTGCGATTTGTTCTGCAAACGCCCCGCGGTATCCGCAATCAGCACGTCCACGTTACGCGACTTCGCCGCCTGGATGGCATCGAAAATCACGGACGCGGAATCCGCGCCGGTGTGCTGAGCAATGACCGGAATATTGTTGCGCTGGCCCCACACCTGGAGCTGTTCCACCGCTGCCGCACGGAAGGTATCGCCCGCCGCCAGCATCACCGATTTGCCCTGCTGCTCAAACTGGCGCGCCAGCTTGCCGATGGTGGTGGTTTTACCCACGCCGTTGACGCCAACCATCAGGATAACAAACGGCATTTTGCCTTCAATATTAAGCGGTTCGTCAACTTTTGCGAGAATTTCACCCATCTCGTCTTTCAGCAGGCCGTACAGCGCCTCGGCGTCGCGCAGCTGTTTGCGGCTCGCCCCTTCGGTCAGGTTGGCGATGATCTTACGGGTAGTTTCCACGCCCACGTCCGCAATCAGCAACTGCTCTTCCAGCTCCTCAAACAGATCGTCGTCGATCTTTTTGCCGCGGAACAGACTGATAAATCCGGAACCTAAGTTTTCTTTGGTTTTGAGCAGGCTGCGCTTCAGGCGCGCGAAGAAACCTTCTTTTGTCGGTTTTTCCTGCTCCTGAACGATCTCTTCTTCGGCCTGCTCTTCCACCGGTACGACGATGACCGCTTCTTCAGCCGCTTCCGCCGCCAGCGCCTGGGCTTCCAGCTCTTCGTCGGTCAGCTCTGGCTCAAGGACCGCTTCTTCTTCCACCGCCTCAACAATTTCAACGGTTTCCGCTTCGGCCAGCCACTCTTCGGCAGAAACCTCTTCAGCTTTAACCTCTTCGGGCAGCGGCAGCGCTTCGTGTTCGATAGCGGCCTGCGGCGCTTCGGTAAGGGTTTCTACGATAACCGGCTCTGGCTTCTCGCTCTCCTGAACCTGCTCAGTGACCTCAACCACCTCTTCAGCAAAGGATTCAATCTCTTCTTTACTGTGGGCTGGCTCTTCCGCTTCGACAACCGCAGCGGTTTCGACAGGCGTTTCAGGCTGTGACTGCTCTTCTACAACCTGCTGTTCTTCGGTTTTCTGTTCTGTTTCTTGCTCTTTTTCACCGAAACCCAACCAGGAAAAGAAGCCACGTTTTTTTTGTTTTGCCATCTGCGACTACACTCCTCGCGGCGCTATATACAGGGAAGCTAAAAAAATGATGAAATAGTCTAACACTTTACTTAATTGACATCACCGCCCGCAATCGCAGGGCAATGGTTAACAGAGCTTTCCTGAGATGAAGAAACCCACCCGCGCCCCGGCCGGTCAAATTCGCATTATCGGCGGTCAGTGGCGAGGCCGGAAATTACCGGTGCCGGACAGCCCCGGTTTACGCCCCACCACGGACCGCGTTCGCGAGACGCTGTTTAACTGGCTCGCCCCGTCTATGGTAGACGCCAACTGCCTGGACTGCTTCGCCGGAAGCGGTGCATTAGGGCTGGAAGCGCTGTCGCGCTATGCTGCCAGCGCCACGCTGCTGGAGATGGAGCGCGGCGTCGCGCAGACGTTGCAGCAAAATTTGGCTACGCTGAAGGCAACCAACGCCAAAGTGGTGAATACCAACACGCTGAGCTTCCTCGCCCAACAGGGGACGCCGTACAACGTGGTGTTTGTTGACCCGCCGTTCCGTAAAGGGCTGCTGGAAGAGACGCTATCCCTGCTGGAGCAAAATGGTTGGCTGGCGGATGACGCGCTGATTTACGTTGAAAGCGAAGTGGAAAATGGTCTGCCGCCCGTTCCCGTTCACTGGGATCTGCACCGCGAGAAGGTCGCCGGCCAGGTGGCTTATCGTCTGTATCACCGTCAGGCACAAGGAGGATCCGATGCCAGTACTGATTAACGTAGGGCGCTTGCTGATGCTGGGCGTCTGGGCATTTTTGATTTTGAATCTGGTGCACCCGTTCCCGCGTCCGCTGAATATCTTCATTAACGTGGCGCTGATTTTTACCGCGTTCATGCATGCCTTACAGATGGTGATGCTGAAAAACGGACTGCCGAAAGATAGCCCACCGATGACCGGCTGGCAGCAGCTGCGGGTGTTTATTTTCGGCGTATTTGAGCTGCTGGTGTGGATGAAGAAGTTTAAGGCGCAGGTGAAGAAGTAAGGTGCGGTGTGATGCCCTCACCCTAACCCTCTCCCACTGGGAGAGGGGACCGATCGCGCATTATTCAGCCCTAAAACCTACAAAACGCGACCCTTTATAGCTCAACGTGCCTTTCTCTCCCACCGTCAGCTGATGGTACTGCTGCGCCTCCAGGCGGAAGGTCATCTCCAGCCCGTCGGTTTCCGGCTTAAAGCTCGCTTCATAACGCATTGTTGTGCCCGCAGGCGTCACCTGCTGCTGGCGGGATCGGCGGTCATTAAGCGGTTTCTCGCGCTTGTTCGTCACCACCACGCGCTTTTGCATCAGCGGCGCGGCATCGTTATCCGCCTTCTCGCGGCGCTGCTGCACGAAGCGGAACGAGGCGGCAATGACGATAATCGCCACCACGATAATGAAAAACAGCGGCATCTTGCTCATTGAAAAATCCCATCAGATTATGCGGAATTCAGGATACCTCGCCTGCCCCGGCATTGCCAAACGACCGCTCGCGTCACTACACTGGATCAGGAACTGATCATTCAGCCTCAACAGTTACAGGGAGTTAATATGCTTTGGTCATTTATCGCTGTCTGTTTTTCCGCATGGCTTTACGTCGATGCGTCCTACCGTGGCCCAGCCTGGCAGCGCTGGTTATTTAAACCCGTCACGCTATTACTCCTGCTGTTGCTTGCCTGGCAGGCCCCGATGTTTAACGCCGTTAGCTATCTTGTCCTCGCGGGGCTGTGTGCTTCCCTGATTGGCGATGCCTTAACCTTGCTGCCGCGTCAGCGCCTGCTGTACGCCGTGGGGGCGTTCTTCCTGTCACATCTGCTCTATACCATCTACTTTGCCAGCCAGATGACGCTCTCCTTCTTCTGGCCGCTGCCGCTGGTGCTGCTGGTGATTGGCGCCCTGCTGATCGCGGTGATCTGGTCGCGTCTGGAAGAGATGCGTCTGCCGGTCTGTACGTTTATCGCTATGACGCTGGTGATGGTGTGGCTGGCGGGCGAGCTGTGGTTCTTCCGTCCGACGGCGCCTGCAATGTCTGCGTTCTTCGGTGCCGCACTGTTGCTGTTGGGTAATATCGTCTGGCTGGGCAGCCACTATCGTCGCCGCTTCCGTGCGGATAATGCGATTTCCGCCGCCTGTTACTTTGCCGGACACTTCCTGATTGTGCGTTCGCTGTATATCTAAATAACGCTTGACTCTGGAGTCGACTCCAGAGTGTATGCTGCGGTTAATGAGAAAATTATCATTACCGGAGACTGCCATGTCGACTCCAGAAACACCTAAAAAAGTTCCCCAATTCTCGGCACTTAAGCTCAGCCCGGTTCCGCCAAAAGAGGACTGCTGCTGCGAGGGCGCGTGCGAAACCCAGACCGAAGCGCTGCCTGAAAGCGGCAACCGCTACAGTTGGGTGGTCAACGGCATGGACTGCGCGGCCTGCGCCCGCAAAGTGGAAAATGCGGTGAAGCAGGTGCCAGGCGTGAATCACGTTCAGGTGCTGTTCGCTACCGAAAAGCTGCTGGTCAGCGCCGAAAACGACGTCAGCAGACAGGTTGAAGCCGCCGTCAGCAAAGCGGGTTATACCCTGCGCAGCGAAACGGCGCCCGCAGAAAAAACGTCCCCGCTAAAAGAAAATCTGCCCCTTATCACCCTCATCATCATGATGGCCCTGAGCTGGGGGCTGGAGCAGATCAACCACCCATTCGGCAACCTGGCGTTTATCGCCACCACGCTGGTTGGCCTGTTCCCGATTGCGCGTCAGGCGCTGCGTCTGATGAGAAGCGGCAGCTGGTTTGCCATCGAAACGCTGATGAGCGTGGCGGCTATCGGGGCGCTGTTTATTGGCGCGACGGCGGAAGCGGCGATGGTGCTGCTGCTGTTCTTAATTGGCGAACGCCTTGAGGGCTGGGCGGCGAGCCGGGCGCGTAAAGGGGTGAGCGCGCTGATGGCGCTGAAGCCGGAAACCGCCACGCGGGTTATTGATGGTCAGCGTGAAACGGTCGCCATCAACACCCTGCGCCCGGGCGACGTGATTGAAGTGCCCGCAGGCGGACGCCTGCCAGCCGATGGGGCCCTCGTTACTGCCACCGCAAGTTTTGACGAAAGTGCCCTGACCGGAGAATCCATCCCGGTAGCGCGCGCGGCGGGTGAAAAGGTGCCTGCGGGCGCCACCAGCGTCGACCGACTGGTGCAGTTGACGGTCCTTTCCGAACCGGGCGACAGCGCCATCGACCGCATCCTCAGGCTGATTGAAGAGGCCGAGGAGCGCCGCGCGCCGGTAGAACGCTTTATCGATCGCTTCAGCCGGATTTACACCCCCGCCATCATGCTGGTGGCGCTGCTGGTCACCGTCGTCCCGCCGCTGTGCTTCGGCGCGCCGTGGGAGGGCTGGATTTACAAAGGGCTGACGCTGCTGCTGATCGGCTGTCCGTGTGCGCTGGTGATCTCCACCCCGGCGGCGATTACCTCAGGGCTGGCGGCGGCGGCACGTCGCGGGGCGCTGATTAAGGGCGGCGCGGCGCTGGAACAGCTGAGCCAGGTTCAGCACATCGCCTTCGATAAAACCGGCACGCTGACCGTCGGCAAGCCGCAGGTGACCGGCGTGTATCCGCAGGACATCAGTGAAGACGCCCTGCTGACGCTGGCCGCTGCCGTGGAGCAGGGCTCCACTCACCCGCTGGCGCAGGCGATTGTGCGAGAAGCGCAGTCGCGCGGGCTGAACATCCCTCCGGCAACCGCCCAGCGAGCGCTGGTCGGGTCAGGGATTGAAGCTGTGGTCGAAGGCAAAAAAGTGTTGATCGCCTCGGCAGGCGCGTTCCCGAATCCACAGGTTGAGGCATTAGAGCAGGCCGGGCAGACGGTCGTTGCCGTGATGCAGGACGGTGTACTGATGGGCATGCTGGCGCTGCGCGACACCCTGCGCGACGATGCGAAAGACGCCGTCGACGCGCTGCACAGGCTGGGAGTACAGGGTGTGATCCTGACCGGCGATAATCCGCGCGCGGCGGCGGCGATTGCCGGTGAGCTGGGGCTGGCGTTTAAGGCCGGATTGCTGCCTGCGGATAAAGTCAGCGCGGTAACCGAGCTGAACAGCAACGCCCCGCTGGCGATGGTCGGGGACGGGATAAACGATGCCCCGGCAATGAAAGCTTCCACCATCGGCATTGCGATGGGCAGCGGCACCGACGTGGCGCTGGAGACCGCCGACGCGGCGCTGACGCACAACCGCCTGACCGGGCTGGCGCAGATGATAGATCTTGCGCGGGCGACGCGGGCCAATATTCGGCAGAACATCGGCATTGCGCTGGGTCTGAAGGGGATTTTCCTGGTCACCACGCTGCTCGGCATGACCGGACTGTGGCTGGCGGTACTGGCGGATACGGGGGCGACGGTGCTGGTTACGGCGAACGCGTTGCGGCTGTTGCGCCAAAGGTAAAAGTGAAACGGCAACCGGGTTGCCGTTTCTCGTGTTTGCCCCCTCTCCCCGCGGGAGAGGGCCGGGGTGAGGGCATCAGGCCGCACGCATCACTGCATCCCTAGCAGCCCCGGCAACCACAATGAAATCGCCGGGATGTACGTCACCATCCCCAGCACCACCAGCAACATACCGTAAAACGGCAGCATCGCCCGCACCACGTGCTCGATCTTCTGCTTACTCACCGCGCTCGCCACAAACAGCACCGATCCGACCGGCGGCGTGATCAGCCCAATCCCCAGGTTCACCATCATGATCATCCCGAAATGCACCGGGTCGATCCCCAGCGAGTTGGTCACCGGCAGCAGCACCGGGGTCAGGATCAGGATGATCGGCGCCATGTCCATCAGCGTGCCAATCAGCAGCAGCATGATATTGAGGTACATCAGGATCACGTATTTGTTATCGGAGAGCGACGTGAAGAATTCGGTGATGCGCATCGGCAGCTGCATGTAGGTCATTACCGCGCCAAACGCCGCGGCAAAGCCAATCAAAATCATCACGATGGTGACGGTTTTCACCGTGCGGCACATCAGCTTCGGCAGTTCGCTCCATTTATAGTCGCGGTAGATAAACATAGTGACGAAAAACGCCCACAGGCAGGCCACGGCGGCAGATTCGGTCGCCGTGAATATCCCGGACAAGATCCCGCCGAGGATAATCACCACCGTCATCAGCCCCCACAGGGCATCGAGCATGATTTTCAGCGCCTGCCTGAACGGGATTTTGTCCCCCTTCGGATAGCCGCGCTTGCGGGCGAAGCACAGGCAGAGCACCATCAGGCTCACGCCCAGCAGCAGGCCCGGCAGCACGCCCGCGATAAACAGCGTGGCGATGGAAACCGTTCCCCCTGCCGCCAGGGAGTAAATCACCGAGTTGTGGCTGGGCGGGATCAGGATCGCCTGCACCGACCCGCTGGCCGTCACCGCCGCCGCGTATTCGCGCGGATAGCCCTTCTTCTCCATCTCCGGGATCATCACGCTGCCGATAGACGCCGTATCCGCCACCGACGAGCCGGAAATCGCGCCGAAGAACGTTGATGCCACGATGTTCACCAGCGACAGCCCGCCGCGAATAAAGCCGACAAAAACGTACGCGAAGTTAACCAGCCGTCGGGCAATACCCCCTTCCGCCATGATCGCCCCGGCAAGAATGAAGAACGGGATCGCCAGCAGGGTAAATTTATTCACTCCACTGGTGATCTGGATCATCAGCGCCTCCAGCGGCAGGTCAATCCACAGCGCGCCCGCCACGGCGCTTAAGCCGACGGCGAAGGCCACCGGCATCCCCAGCGCCAGCAAAATGGCGAGGGTGAATAACAAAACAAACGCATCCATTGTTCACCCCTTAACTGTGATTGCCGATCAGCACGACGGGACGGTTTTCCTGCGAGCCAAACAGCAGGCGTTCAAGCACAAACAGGATCAAAATGGCCGACCCGACAGGCAGCGGCAGATAGCTTTCGCCGGAGGTCAGGAGCGGAAACTCCGCCACCGGCTGCTCCCACAGCTCGACGCACAGCCAGTAGCTGTACCAGCACATCAGGCCGGAGATGAGCAGCATCAGCAGATCCACCACTCGCGCGCATACTCTTTGCAGCGACGCGGGCAGGCGGTCGGTGAGCATGTTGACCGCGATATGCGACCCGGCGCGATAGCTCACCGCCGCGCCGATAAAGGTAAACGTCACCATGCAGATAATGGCGATCGGCTCCGGCCAGGATTCGCCGCGATTGAGCACATAGCGAGAGAAGATGCCAATGGGGATCACAATCGTCATCACCAGTAGCGAGAGACCCGCCACCACCATGGCGAGCAGGTACAGACGGTCCATCCACTTCAGGTAGAGTTCGGACATACGTACTCCGGCTTACTGAACGTCAGCGATGGCTTTCATCAGATCCTGATGCTTATCGCCATACTGCGCGCGCACCGGCTCTGTCGCCTTGATAAACACCGTTTTATCGATGTCGTGGAACTGCACGCCGCCGGCCTTCATTTTCGCCAGCGCCTGGTCGTTATACGCATTCCACAGCTTGCGCTGCTCGAACTGCGCTTCGCGGGCCAGCGTCAGGATCTTTTGCTGTTCGTCAGCGCTGAGCTTGTCCCATTTCACTTTGGAGTAGAGCAGCATTTCCGGGGTGATGAAGTGGCCGCTCAGCGTGTAGTTTTTGGCGACCGGCATATAGTTGTGGGCGATAAAGGTTGGCGGGTTGTTCTCCGCGCCGTCGATCACCCCGGTCTGCATGCCGCTGTAAACCTCGCTGACGCCCATCGCCACCGAGTTCGCCCCCATCGCTTTCAGCGTGGCCAGCGCCACCGGGCTGCCCTGCACGCGGATTTTCTTCCCTTTCAGATCGTCCGGTTTGACGATCGGCTCTTTGGTGATCAGGTTGCGGGTGCCGGAATCCATCCAGCCAAGGAAGACCAGACGCGATTTCGGGTTGGCGGTGAGTTTGTCGCCGATCTGCTTGCCGATATCCCCGTCAATCACCTTGTGCATGTGGTCTTCATCGCGGAATACGTAGGGCAGGGTAAACACTTCGATATCCGGCAGGATGGCGGCCACCGGCGCCATGGAGACGCGGATCATGTCGATCGCCCCCATCTGCGCCTGCTCAATCATCTGCTTTTCATCCCCCAGCACGCCGCCGGGGAAGACCTTAATCTCCAGCTTGCCATCGGTTTGTTGTTTGAGTTTTTCACCCATGTGCTGGACCGCCACCACGTTCGGGTAGCCTTCGGGATGCACATCGGCGGCTTTAATGGTCTGGGCAGAAACGGTGCAGGCGAAAGCAGTCAGACACAGCGCGGCCAGTAACGGCTTGAGGGTCGTTTTCATTAAGTCAACTCCAGGGTAGTGAGATAAGCGTTAAAACGATGTTTTAATTTTTGACGCTTAAAAATTAGACTACGGCTGGAAAAGGGAGGGTGAAGCGCCTCACAAAAAGCGCGAAATTTTGAAACGATGGTTCGAAATTGTGATGAGTACTTGTCGGGTGGCGACTGCGCCTTACCCGACCTACTACACCCGTAGGCCCGTGCAAGCGAAGCGCCGCCGGGCGTCAGGCCGCACTTACCCCTTACGAATCAAATACCGGTACGGCAAGGTCTCGGTTTGCTGCGCCACCAGTTCATGTTCCATAAAGGTACAAAAGCCGGGGATATCACGGGTGGTAGCCGGGTCATCGGCGACGATCAGCAGCGTTTCGCCACTCTGCATGTTACGGACGGTTTTACGCACCATCATTACCGGCTCCGGGCAACGGAGGCCCTGAGCATCAAGCGTGTGGTCTGGGCTGGAAAACAGGTCGGTCATTTTCTTCTCGTTCAGGTAAAAACGGCTGTAGTTTACGCCCCGCTATCGCCAATGCAAACCAGGTTAACGATTGCGTGAAAATTAGCCATTGCAAAGTGTCGTCAAAGCAGTATCATGCGGCGGCTTTATTGGGTTCCCTCACCCCAAATATTAATCAAAAAGGTACAATATGAACTCCTTTACACAATCGCAGCGCGTCAAGGCGTTGTTCTGGCTTTCGCTATTTCATCTGCTGGTGATCATCTCCAGTAACTATCTGGTACAGCTTCCCATCTCCATTTTTGGTTTCCATACCACCTGGGGCGCGTTCAGTTTCCCGTTTATTTTCCTTGCGACGGATTTAACCGTGCGTATTTTTGGCGCACCGCTGGCGCGGCGGATTATTTTTGCGGTGATGATCCCGGCACTGTTTGTCTCCTACGCCATCTCCTCGCTGTTTTACATGGGAAGCTGGCAGGGCTTCGAAGCGCTGACGCACTTCAACCTCTTCGTCGCGCGTATTGCCACCGCCAGCTTTATGGCCTACGCCCTGGGGCAGATCCTCGATGTCCACGTGTTTAACCGCCTGCGTCAAAACCATCGCTGGTGGATGGCGCCAACGGCCTCCACGCTGTTCGGTAACGTGAGCGATACGCTGGCCTTCTTCTTCATCGCCTTCTGGCGCAGCCCGGACGCCTTCATGGCAGAACACTGGATGGAAATCGCTCTGGTGGACTACGCCTTTAAGGTGCTTATTAGCCTGGTCTTCTTCCTGCCGATGTACGGCGTACTGTTGAATATGCTGCTGAAAAGGCTGGCAGATAAATCTGAAATCTCCGCATTGCAGGCAGGTTAAGGGTTCGCTTTATCAGTTGTGATAAGATGAACGAATGAGCCGTTATGGCCGTTTATCGAAAGGAAGAAGTCAATGCGCAATCTGGTTAAATATGTCGGGATTGGCCTGCTGGTTGTTGGCCTTGCAGCCTGTGATAACAGCGACACCAAAACGCCTGCTCAGGGCGCGTCAGCAGAAAGCAACGCCACCGGTCAGCCGGTGAGCCTGATGGATGGCAAACTCAGTTTCTCTCTGCCCGCGGACATGACCGACCAGAGCGGTAAGCTGGGTACCCAGGCGAACAATATGCACGTCTATTCCGATGCCACCGGCCAAAAAGCGGTGATTGTGATCGTCGGTGACGATACCAGCGAAGATCTGGGCGTGCTGGCCAAACGCCTGGAAGATCAGCAGCGCAGCCGCGACCCGCAGCTTCAGGTGGTCACCAACAAGTCTGTTGAACTGAAAGGCCACACGCTGCAACAGCTGGACAGCATCATCTCTGCCAAAGGCCAGACCGCGTACTCCTCCGTGGTGCTCGGCAAGGTGGACAATAAACTGCTGACCATGCAGATCACCCTGCCGGCAGATAATCAGCAGAAAGCGCAGACCGCCGCTGAAAACATCATTAACACCCTCGTGATCCAGTAATCGTTCACCGGGATGCCGTGGCCTCCGTCGCTTGCGCCGGGGGCCATTTTTTTGCCACGACTTTCAGACTAACGCTCCAGACGAAGCCCATCCGGCGCACTACAATTAACACGCCCCCCGGAAAAAGGAATTCTTATGACTGCCAGCCCGCCCGACAAAGCCGGACTTCATATTTTATTAAAACTTGCCTGCCTGGTGGTTATCCTTGCGGGTATCCACGCGGCGGCGGATATCATTGTTCAGCTTCTGCTGGCGCTGTTTTTCGCCATTGTGCTCAACCCGCTGGTGACATGGTTTTTACGCCGGGGCATCAGCCGCCCAGTCGCGATTACCATTGTGGTGATGGTGATGCTGGTTGTCCTGACGGCGCTGTTCGGCGTGCTCGCCGCCTCGCTGAGCGAATTTTCCACCATGCTGCCGCAGTACAATAAAGAGCTGACGCGCAAGCTGGTCGATCTTCAGCGCATGTTGCCATTCGTGAATCTGCATATCTCACCGGAACGGATGCTGCGCCGGATGGATTCCGAGAAGGTGATGACCTACGCCACCACGTTGATGACCGGGCTTTCCGGGGCAATGGCCAGCATTCTGCTGCTGGTGATGACGGTGGTGTTTATGCTGTTCGAAGTGCGCCACGTGCCGTATAAGCTGCGTTTTGCCCTGAACAATCCGCAGATCCACATTGCCGGCTTGCACCGCGCGCTGAAGGGCGTGTCCAAGTATCTGGCGCTGAAAACATTGTTAAGCCTGTGGACCGGCGTGATCGTCTGGCTGGGGCTGGTACTGCTGGACGTGCAGTTCGCGCTGATGTGGGGCGTGCTGGCGTTTTTACTGAACTACGTACCCAATATCGGCGCGGTGCTTTCCGCCGTTCCGCCGATGATCCAGGCGTTCCTGTTTAACGGTTTTTATGAGTGCATGCTGGTAGGGGCGCTGTTCCTCGTCGTGCATATGGTGCTGGGTAACATTCTTGAGCCACGCATGATGGGCCACCGTCTGGGCATGTCGACGATGGTGGTGTTTTTATCGTTACTGATCTGGGGATGGCTGCTGGGTCCGGTGGGCATGCTGCTCTCCGTGCCGCTCACCAGCGTCTGTAAAATCTGGATGGAAACCACGAAAGGAGGCAGTAAACTCGCCATTCTTCTGGGTCCGGGTCGGCCAAAAAGCCGTTTGCCGGGATAACCGGGTGGAAAGGGTCAAAAGTGACGTTTATTCGCCAGCGCGACGACAACATTGTACGATGTGCGCAGTAAATCGCGCTGGCGAAGAAAAAGTCACAGAAACAGGTTTATCGCGGACGCGCGTAGATGAAATTTACACTTACCCTTATCGACTGGCAGGCAAGAGCGCCAGGACTCAGCGATGCCGACGAATGGCAGGCATGGTCACGCCGGTCTGACGCCATCGATCCCGCTGCACCGCTGGCGAAACTGACCGATCTGCCGATGATGACCGCCCGCCGCCTGAATTCAGGCAGCAGGCTGGCCGTCGATCTTGGCCTGATGATGCTGCGCATACACCGCATCGATGCCGTCGTCTACAGCAGCCGTCATGGGGAGCTGGAGCGCAATTTCCGTATTCTCCAGGCCCTGGCGGCAGAACAGCCCGTTTCCCCCACCGATTTTGCCATGTCGGTACACAACTCGGCGGTCGGCAATCTCACTATCGCCGCGCGTCAGCCTGTTGTCTCTTCGTCGGTTTCCGCCGGTATGGATACCTTCCAGCAGAGCTTGTGCGACGTGCTGAGCCTGCTGCATGCGGGCTACTCCCGCGTATTGCTGGTGGATTTCGACGGTCTGCTGCCTGATTTTTATCACGCCGGGTTGCCACCGCAGATGCCCGTCTGGCCCTACGCGCTGGCGCTGGTGATTGAAGCCGGAAATACGCTCAGCTGTGAAACGCACGTCAACCGCACGCCTGAAGAGCCCGCGCTGCCGCAAAGCCTCCAGTTCCTGCGCCATTACCTGCGGGACGAGCGCCAGTTCACCCTGCCGGGCGAGCGCCTGCTGTGGCAATGGACGCGCCAATGAGAGGGTTACGTTCCCGCCTCGATCGGTTATGGCGGATGCTGATGACCGGATTGTGCTTCGCCCTGTTCGGCCTCGGCGGACTGACGCTGTCGCTGGTGTGGTTTAACCTGCTGCTGATTTTCCAGCGCGACCGCACCCAACGTCGCCGCCTGGCACGCCGTACTATTTCTGCCAGTTTTCGCCTGTTCCTCGCGGTGGTACGCGGTGTAGGGGTACTGGATTACCGTTTCAACAACCTGGACGTTCTACGCGCCGAGCGGGGCTGTCTGGTGATTGCGAATCATCCCTCGCTGCTGGACTACGTTCTGCTGGCGTCGGTGATGAACGAAACCGACTGTCTGGTGAAAAGCGCGTTGCTGCGTAACCCGTTCGTCAGCGGCGTGATCCGCGCGGCTGACTATCTGATTAACAGCGAAGCCGACACGCTGCTTGCCGCAAGCCAGCAGCGTCTGTCCCAGGGCGACACCCTGCTTATCTTCCCTGAAGGCACCCGCACCCGGGTGGGGGAAGTCATGACCCTGCAACGTGGGGCGGCGAATATCGCCGTTCGCTGCAACAGCGCCGTGCGCGTGGTGGTGATCCACTGTAGCGAACGGATGCTGGATAAACAGAGCAGCTGGTATAACGTGCCCCCCAACAAACCTGTTTTCACCGTGGATGTTCGCGAACGCATCAACATTCATGATTTTTATGATGCGAGTCAGCACGAACCCGCGCTGGCAGCAAGGCAGTTAAACCGGCATATGCAGCATCAGTTAACAACCGGTCTTCAATCTTTGTCAGGAACGAAAGATGCAAGCGCTCTATCTTGAAATTAAGAATCTCATTATCTCTACGCTGAATCTGGAAGAACTTACCCCAGAGGATATTGATACAGACGCCGCGCTCTTTGGCGACGGCCTCGGTCTGGACTCAATCGACGCCCTTGAGCTGGGGCTGGCGGTAAAAAATCAGTACGGCGTAGTGCTTTCTGCCGAAAGTGATGAGATGCGTCAGCACTTTTATTCCGTTGCCACGCTCGCGGCTTTTATCCATCAACAACGCGCCTGAGAATGACCGCTATGACAGAACAACAAACGATTTATCAGGAAGTCTCTGCGCTTCTTATTACGCTGTTTGAAATCGCCCCGGAGGATATTACCCCTGAGGCACGTCTTTACGAGGATCTGGACCTCGACAGCATTGATGCCGTCGATATGGTGGTGCACCTGCAAAAGAAAACGGGCCATAAAATCAAGCCTGAAACCTTCAAAGCGGTGCGCACGGTGCAGGACGTCGTGGACGTTGTGGAACAGCTTCAGCGCGACGCGTAACGTGCGTTCGATTCCAGTTCTTCCCGCCCTGACGGGGCTGATGCTGCTGGCATGGCCGTTTTTGATCGGCTTCGGGCTGGCGAATAATAGCCTGCACGGGATACTGCCCGTGATGGCGCTGGTGCTGCTGATGCGCGTCTGCCAGGCCCGTCGGCAAGGCGGCCCCCTGCGTTATCTGTTCGTAAGCGTGGCGCTGGCCGGCATAGCGCTTTGCGCGGCGAGCTACGTCCTGCACGCGCACCAGTGGGTGCTGTTATATCCGGTGGTGGTGAATCTGGTGATGCTGGTGGTGTTTGGCGGTTCGCTGTGGACGGCAATGCCCGTCGTCGAGCGGCTGGCGCGCCTGCGTGAACCGGACCTCTCCCCCGTCGGGGTACGTTACACGCGCCGGGTTACCCAGGTCTGGTGCGGCTTTTTTATTATCAACGGGGCGATCGCGCTGTTTACCGTATTACACGCCGATATCCGTCTGTGGACGCTGTGGAACGGGATGATTGCCTATCTCCTGATGGGCACGCTGATGGCTGGCGAGTGGCTGGTGCGACAACGGGTGAAGAAAAACGATGCTTAACCCTCTTCCGCTTAGCCAGTGGCTCAGTGCGCCCCGCCCTGACGACACCCCTGTCGCCTGGCAGGACGACCATCTCTGGACGCTTGGCGATCTGCGCCACGACGTCACTCAGCTGGTCGACACGCTGCGTCGTGAAGATGGCGAGCGCTGGGCGCTGTGCATCGAAAACGGCTATCTGTTTATTGTCGCGCTGCTGGCGACGCTGCATGCGGGTAAAACGCCGGTCCTCCCCGGGCACAGCCGGGCGGCGCAGCTTAACGAACAGCGGGCGCTGTTCAGCGGCGTCCTGAGCGACACCACGCTCGATTTTCAGGGGCAACAGCTGCGGGTGGCTTCCGCTCAGCGGGCAGGCCATCCCTTTTCACCGCTGCCTGCCATCGGTGAGATGCGCACGATCGAGCTTTACACCTCCGGCTCGACCGGCACGCCGCAGCGGGTGAGTAAGCCGGTGGTCAGCCTGGATCGTGAGGCTCGTCTTCTGGCGGCGCATTTTGGCGAGCGTCTGGCGGGCTGTCACGTCGTGGCTTCCGTGGTGCTGCACCACCTGTATGGCCTGACGTTTCGTGTCGTCTTACCCATGGCGCTCGGCCTGCCGCTGCACGCCAGCCTGCTCAACTATGCCGAGCAGCTCTCAGCCCTTCCCGACGATAAACGCTATCTTTTCATCAGCAGTCCGGCGTTTCTCAAGCGGCTGGACGCGTCACTGACGCCGCCCCCCGTCAACCTGCTCTTCTCCGCTGGCGGCGCGCTGCCCTGGCAGGAGGTCGCCGCGGTTCAGGCCTGGCTCAACGTCTGGCCGGATGAAATATACGGCAGCACGGAAACAGGCGTAATGGCCTGGCGCTATCGTCAGGAGGAAAGCACCCGCTGGCAACCTTTCCCCGGCGTGACGTTTCACGGCGATCGCGTGATGTCGCCGCTGATCCCCGAGGTGGAGGGGGTCGTGCTGGATGATATCCTGCACTTCACGGCTGACGGGCAGTTCAGCCTCGTCGGGCGCCGCGGTCGGGTGGTCAAAATTGAAGATAAACGCATTTCACTCGATGACATTGAGCGCCGCCTGTTGGCGCTGGACGGCATCCGCGAGGCCGCCGCGCTGACGGTGACGCGCGGCGGGCGTCAGGGCATTGGCGTCTTGCTGGTGCTGAATGAAGCGGTGCGTCAGCAACACGAACAGGGCAAAAAAGCGCAGGAGCTCGCCTGGCGATGCGCCCTTCGCCCCTGGCTTGAACCGGTTGCCGTGCCGCGCTACTGGCGGATCGTTGATGAAATCCCGGTCAACAGCATGAACAAGCGCGTGACTGCGCAGCTACAGGAGTTGTTTCATGAAGATCCCTGAAATCGGGCGCCTCCAGCCCGATCCACAGCATCTGGAGATAACCTTTTATCTTGATCCTGACCTGCTCTGGTTTAAGGGACATTTCGCCGTACAGCCGCTGCTGCCGGGCGTGGCCCAGCTCGACTGGGTAATGCATTACGCTGCCGCGCTGGCGCCGGGCTACCGTTTTCACAGTATTCAGAACGTGAAGTTCGCCGCCCCGCTGTTGCCGGAGAATACGGTCACGCTGCTCCTTGCCTGGCAGCCCGAACGCGAGATGCTGACCTTTAGCTACCAGCGCCATGCGGGTAACGAGCGCCACACCGCCAGCAGCGGGAAGATTCGCTTATGTCAGTAACCTTCCGTCCCTGCGTGCTGATCCCGTGCTATAACCACGGGGCGATGATGGCTTCGGTGCTGGCGCGCCTGGCGCCTTTCGATCTGCCCTGTCTGGTGGTGGACGACGGCAGCGATGAAACCACGCGCCGCACGCTTGAAGCGCTGGCGGCGGATCGTCCGCAGGTCACGCTACTGCGGCTGGCCGAAAACAGCGGCAAAGGCGCGGCGGTGATGCAGGGGCTGAAAGACTGCGCCGATCGCGGCTTCACCCACGCCGTTCAGGTGGACGCTGACGGCCAGCACGCTATCGAAGACATCCCCAAACTGCTGGCGCTGGCCGAACGCCATCCCGATGCGCTCATTTCCGGGCAGCCCGTTTACGATGACTCGATCCCCCGTTCGCGCCTGTACGGCCGCTGGATAACGCACGTCTGGGTCTGGATTGAAACCCTCTCCCTGCAACTGAAAGACAGCATGTGCGGGTTTCGCGTTTACCCGATAGCCCCGGTTTTGCGCCTTGCAGCAATCACGCCGCTCGGCAGGCGAATGGATTTTGATACCGAAGTGATGGTGCGCCTCTACTGGCAGGGCAACACCAGCTATTTTCTGCCCACCCGCGTGACCTATCCGCCGGACGGGGTATCCCATTTCGATGCCCTGAAAGACAACGTGCGCATCTCGTTGATGCATACCCGTCTGTTTCTCGGCATGCTGCCGCGCATTCCTTCCCTGCTGATGCGTCGCCGCTCGCAGCACTGGGCGCAGCAGCAGGAGGTGAAAGGATTATGGGGCATGCGCCTGATGCTGCGCGTCTGGCAACTGCTGGGGCGTAAGGCGTTTACCGCCCTGCTGTGGCCGGTTACGGCCGTCTACTGGCTAACCGCCCGCGCTGCGCGTCAGGCGTCGCAGCAGTGGCTGGCGCGGGTTAAAACGGTGATGGCACAGCGGCAAATGCCGCAACCCGCGCGGCTTAACAGTTTTTCCCACTTCCTGCGCTTCGGTCATGCCATGCTGAACAAAGTGGCCAGCTGGCGCGGCGAAATGAAACTCCATCGCGATCTGGTCTTTGCGCCAGGCGCGCAGGAGGCGCTGGGGCTCGACGATCCTCAGGGCAAACTGCTGCTCGCGTCGCATCTTGGCGATGTGGAAGCCTGCCGGGCGCTGGCCCAGCGCGAAGGGGCGAAAACCATCAACGCGCTGGTCTTTAGCGACAACGCCAGACGTTTTAAGCAGGTGATGGAGGAGATGGCGCCGCAGGCGGGCATTCACCTGATGCCGGTCACCGACATTGGCCCGGAGACCGCCATCCTCATCAAAGAGAAGCTGGATCGCGGCGAATGGGTGGCGATCGTGGGCGATCGCATTGCCGTCACCCCGCAGCGCGGCGGCAGCTGGCGGGTGATATGGAGCGAATTTATGGGCCAGCCCGCGCCGTTCCCGCAGGGGCCGTTTATCCTGGCGTCCATTTTGCGCTGCCCGGTGGTGCTGATTTTTGCCCTCTGTCAGCAGGGAAAGCTGACCCTGCACTGCGAGCCGTTTGCCGACCCGCTGCTGCTGCCGCGCGGCGAACGCCAGCAGGCGCTACAGCAGACCGTCGACCGCTATGCGGAGCGGCTGGAGCATTACGCGCTCTTGTCGCCGCTCGACTGGTTTAATTTTTTCGATTTCTGGCAGCTGCCAGAGATCAACGAGAAGGAGTAAAGGGTGCTGACCGATCCCCGCTTTACGGCTGAAGTTGAAATCACCGTTCCGTTCCACGACGTCGATATGATGGGCGTGGTGTGGCACGGCAACTACTTCCGCTACTTTGAGATTGCCCGCGAAGCGCTGCTCAACCAGTTTGATTACGGCTATCGCCAGATGAAAGCGTCCGGCTACGTCTGGCCGGTGGTGGATACCCGGGTGAAATACCGCGACGCGGTGACCTTCGAGCAGCGCATTCGCATCCGCGCCCACATTGAAGAGGTTGAAAACCGTCTGCGCATCGCCTATCAAATCTTCGACGCGCAAACCGGGAAACGCACCACCACCGGCTACACCATTCAGGTGGCGGTGGAAGAAGCAAGCCGGGAGATGTGCTTTGTCAGCCCGGCCATTCTGTTCGAACGCATGGGGATCGCGCCATGAAATGGATAACGCTACTCGCGCTGCTGGTAAGCCCGCTGGTGAACGCGGTCACGCTGGATGAACTGCAACAGCGGTTTGCGGAGCAACCGGTAGTGCGCGCACACTTCGAACAGACCCGCACGATCAAGGATATGCCTCAGCCCCTGCGCTCGCAGGGGGAGATGCTAATCGCCCGTGACAATGGCCTGCTGTGGGATCAAAAAGCGCCGTTCCCGATGACGCTGCTGCTGGATGACAAACGGATGGTGCAGATCGTCAACGGTCAGTCGCCGCAGACCATTACCGCCGACACTAACCCGCAGATGTTTCAGTTCAACCATCTGCTGCGGGCGCTGTTCCAGGCCGACCGCAAGGTACTGGAAGAGAACTTCCGCGTCGATTTCAAAGACCTGGGCGAAGGCCGCTGGTCGCTGGTGCTGACGCCCGTCACCACGCCGCTGGACAAGATTTTCTCCACCCTTGATTTGAAGGGCGCGATCTATCTGGAATCCATTCGCCTGAACGATAAGCAGGGCGACACGACGGATATCGCCCTCTCCCGCCACCAACTGACGCCCGCGCGCCTGACTGATGCAGAACGCCAGCGCTTTGCCGCACCGTAACGCCCTGCGCCCGGCGCTGCTGTGGGCCGCGGTATGCCTGATCCTGCTGGGCGTGCTGCTGTCGCTGCTGCCTGGCTCGCGGCTGAACAGCAGCGTGCTCGCCATGCTGCCGAAACAGACGCTCGGCGCGATCCCTCCCGCTCTCAACGACGGATTTATGCAGCGCCTCGACCGCCAGCTCATCTGGCTGGTTAGCCCCGGCAAACAGCCGGACCCGCGCGTGGCGCAGCAGTGGTTAACCCTGCTGCAACGCAGCCAGGCGCTGAGTGTCGTAAAAGGTCCGCTGGATGCCGCCGGGCAACAGGCCTGGGGAGATTTCTTCTGGCAGCACCGCAATGGTCTGGTCGATCCGGCCACCCGCGCCCGCCTGCAAAACGGCGGTGAAGCGCAGGCTCAGTGGATCCTGTCCCAGCTCTACTCCGCCTTTTCCGGCGTGAGCGGCAAGGAGCTGCAAAACGATCCGCTGATGCTGATGCGCGGCGCGCAGCTCGCGCTGGCGAAGAACAGCCAGAAGATGCAGCTGATGGACGGCTGGCTGGTGACAAAAGATGCGGCCGGGAACTACTGGTATCTGCTGCACGGCGAGCTGGCGGGCTCGTCGTTTGACATGCAGCAAACCCACCAGCTGGTGACCACCCTCAACGCGTTGCAGCAGACGCTGAAAAGCCAGTATCCACAGGCGCAGCTGCTCTCGCGCGGGACGGTGTTCTACAGCGATTACGCCAGCCAGCAGGCTAAAAACGATATTTCCACGCTTGGCGTCGCCACGGTGCTCGGGGTGATCCTGCTGATTGTGTCGGTGTTTCGCTCCGTGCGTCCGCTGCTGCTGAGTCTGCTCTCCATTGCCATCGGCGCGCTGGCGGGGACGGTCGTGACGCTCCTGCTGTTCGGTGAGCTGCACCTGATGACGCTGGTGATGAGCATGAGCATTATCGGCATCTCGGCAGACTATACGATTTACTACCTCACGGAGCGGATGGTGCACGGCGCGGAACACTCGCCCTGGCAAAGCCTGGCAAAAGTGCGTAACGCGCTGCTGCTGGCGCTGCTGACCACCGTCGTGGCGTATCTCATCATGATGCTGGCCCCCTTCCCCGGCATTCGTCAGATGGCGGTGTTCGCCGCCGCAGGACTGAGCGCCTCGTGTCTGACGGTAATGTTCTGGCATCCGTGGCTGTGCCGGGGCATGCCGGTTCGCCCGATCCCCCTGAGACGGATAATGCAGCGCTGGCTGGACGCCTGGCGCGACGGTAAAGCCCTCTCCGTCGGGCTGCCGGTAGCGCTGGCGCTGCTCTCCGCCATCGGGATCGCCAGCCTGCGGGTGGATGACGATATCGCCCGGCTTCAGGCGCTGCCGCAGGACATTCTGGCGCAGGAAAAAACCATCACCGCCCTGACCGGGCAAAATGTCGATCAGAAGTGGTTCGTGGTGTACGGCGCGTCGGCTCAGCAAACGCTGGAGCGGCTGGAGGCATTTACCCCGGCGCTGGCGCAGGCGCAAAAAGCCGGTGAATTAACCCGCTGGCGTACCCTGCCGCTGAACTCGCTGGCGCGGCAGAACAGCGATCTGCAACTTCTGCGTAACGCCGCGCCGACGGTGACGAAAATGCTGCAAAGCACGGGGCTGAATGCCGTCCCTCCGAACCTGAACGCCATGCCTGTCAGCGTGGAAGCGTGGCTCGCCAGCCCGGCCAGCGAGGGCTGGCGTTTGCTGTGGCTGACGTTGCCGGACGGCAAAAGCGGTGTGCTGGTCCCGGTCGATGGCGTCAGAAACAGCGCCGCGCTCGGTGAGCTGGCCACCCGCCATCCCGGGGTCGTCTGGGTTGACCGTAAGGCCAGCTTCGACAGCCTGTTTGCGCTCTACCGCTCGCTGCTGTCGGGGCTGCTGGGCGTGGCGCTGGCGGTGATTGCCGGCGGCGCGATGCTACGTCTCGGCTGGCGAAAAGGGCTGGTGGCGCTGGTACCGTCCGTGCTGTCGCTGGGCGGCGGGCTGGCGGCGCTGGCCATAACGGGCCATCCGGTGAACCTGTTTTCCATGCTGGCGCTGGTGCTGGTCCTCGGCATTGGCATCAACTACACGCTGTTTTTCAGCAACCCGCGCGGCACGCCGCTGACCTCCATGTTGGCGATTACCCTCGCCATGATGACCACCCTGCTGACGCTGGGGATGCTGGTATTCAGCACCACTCAGGCCATCAGCAGCTTTGGCATTGTGCTGGTGAGCGGTATCTTCACCGCGTTCCTGCTCGCCCCGCTGGCGATGCCGTCTAACAAAGAGAACTTACCATGACCCGTTTCATTCGCCTGGCGGCAGTGATGATGGCCCTGTTGCTGGCGGGGTGTAGCCATACGACGAACCGCGATGACGCGCGCCCTCAGGCCTGGCTCCAGCCCGGCACCCGCGTCACGCTGCCCCCGCCGGGCATCACGCCTGCCATCCGCGCGCAGCAGTTGCTTACCGGCAGTTTTAAAGGCCAGACCCAGTCGCTGCTGGTGATGCTGAACGCCGACGGAAATAAAGTGACGCTTGCCGGCCTCTCCTCCGTCGGGATCCGCCTGTTCCTCGCCACCTACGACGACACCGGGATCCACACCGAGCAGTCGGTTGTGATGCCGCAGCTGCCGCCCGCCAGCCAGGTGCTGGCCGACGTGATGCTGAGCCACTGGCCGCTCAGCGCCTGGCAGCCGCAGTTGCCGAAAGGCTGGACGCTGAACGATACTGACACCAGACGCGAACTGCGCAACCCCGATGGCAAGCTGGTCACGGAAATTGCCTACCTGAACCGTAACGGCAGGCGCGAACCGATTAGCATTGTGCAGCACGCTTTTCACTACCACATCACCATTCAATATCTGGGTGACTGAGATGATTTACCTTTCTGCCGTTGGCATGGTCAACGCGCTCGGCAACTCGGCTGATGAAATAGCGGCGAACCTGATCGCTGGCGTGGCCCCCGGGATGCGCCAGCGTGCGGGCTGGCTACAGGGCTTACCCGAGGCCGTGCTGGGAGGCGTGGAGGGTGAACTTCCCCCTGTCCCCGAGTCTTTTTCTGCGCATCGCAGCCGCAACAACCAGCTGCTGCTGGCGGCGCTTGCGCAAATCCGGCCCGCCGTCGATGCGGCCATTGCGCGCGTGGGGCGAGACCGCGTGGCGGTTGTGCTGGGCACCAGCACCTCCGGACTGGACGAGGGTGATGAGTACGTGCGCCGCGCGCAGAACGGCGAGCGCAGCCCGCAGTGGCAATATCCGCAGCAGGAGCTGGGCGATCCGTCGCGCTTTCTCGCCAGCTGGCTTGCGCTGGACGGCCCGGCGTATACCATTTCGACCGCCTGCTCCTCCAGCGCGCGGGCGATCATCAGCGGTCGTCGCCTGATCGACGCCGGGCTGGTGGACGTCGCCATCGTCGGCGGGGCCGACAGCCTGAGCCGCATGCCGGTCAACGGCTTCAACAGCCTGGAGTCCTTCTCCCCGACCCTGTGCGAACCGTTTGGCCGCCACCGTCGGGGGATTACCATTGGCGAAGCGGCGGCACTGATGGTGCTGACCCGCGAGCCGGGCGAGGTTGCGCTGCTGGGCGCGGGGGAATCCAGCGATGCGTACCATATTTCCGCACCACATCCGCAGGGCGAAGGGGCGATCCGCGCCATCAACCAGGCGCTGAACGAGGCGGGCATAACGGCGGCGGACGTCGGCTATATCAACCTGCACGGCACCGCCACGCCGCTGAACGATCGCATTGAGGCGCAGGTTATCCACGATCTCTTTGGCGACCGCGTGCCGTGCAGCTCCACGAAACATCTTACCGGCCACACGCTGGGCGCCGCGGGGATCACCGAGGCCGCCCTGAGCTGGCTGATCTTGACCCGAGACCTGCCGCTGCCGCCGCAGGATTTTTCCCGCTACGCGCCGGACGACACCCTGCCCGCCTTCGGCCTACTGCACCAGAGCGCACCGCTGAATAAACCGGTGATCCTGTCAAACTCCTTCGCGTTTGGCGGCAACAACGCCAGCCTTCTGCTGGGGAGAGTATGATGCACTACTTACCTCCCGGGGATTATCTTCCTCACGACACGCCGATGCTGCTGCTTGAGAGCGTGGAAAGCGTCACCGATGACCGCGCCGTTTGCAGCGTGACGGTGAACGAACGGGGCGTTCTGGCCCCGTTCCTGGACGCGGACGGCAACCTGCCTGGCTGGTTTGCGCTGGAGCTGATGGCCCAGACCGTGGGCGTCTGGTCTGAATGGCACCGGATGCAAAAAGGGCTGCCGCACTGTGCGCTGGGCATGGTGCTGGGCGCGCGCGAGCTGGTGTGCGACGCAGGGCATTTTGCCGCAGGCAGCACGCTGACCATCACCATCGAACGTCTGATGCAGGATGAACGCTTTGGCAGCTTCGAGTGCACCATTCATGCGGATAGTGTCTCCCTCGCCACGGGCCGCGTGAACACCTTCCAGCCGAGCGAGGAAGAATTAACCACACTTTTCAACCAGGGAACACCATCATGAGATCCGTACTGGTCACTGGCGCCAGCAAAGGCATTGGCCGCGCTATCGCCCTTCAGCTTGCGGCGGACGGTTTCACCGTCGGCGTGCATTACCATCGTGATGAAGCGGGCGCGCAGGAGACGCTGGAAGCGATTGTCCAGGCAGGCGGCGCGGGCCGTTTACTCACCTTCGACGTGGGCAACCGCGAGCAGTGCCGCACGGTGCTGGAACAGGAGATCGCTGACCACGGCGCGTGGTATGGCGTGGTCAGTAACGCCGGTATTACCCGCGACGGCGCATTTCCTGCGCTCAGCGACGATGACTGGGACAGCGTGATCCACACCAATCTCGACAGTTTTTATAACGTCATTCATCCCTGCATTATGCCGATGATCGGCACCCGCAAGGGCGGGCGGATCATCACCCTGTCGTCGGTGTCAGGCATTATGGGCAACCGTGGGCAGGTGAACTACAGCGCGGCGAAAGCCGGGATCATCGGCGCCACCAAAGCGCTCGCCACCGAGCTGGCAAAACGCAAAATCACCGTCAACTGCATCGCGCCGGGGCTGATCGATACCGGCATGATCGAGATGGACGAAGCCGCGCTGCACGCGGCGATGTCGATGATCCCGATGCAGCGTATGGGCCAGGCCGAGGAGGTCGCCGGGCTGGCGAGTTACCTGATGTCGGATAAAGCAGGCTATGTGACGCGTCAGGTGATTTCGATTAACGGAGGCATGCTATGACCCGCCGGGTAGTGATTACGGGCATGGGCGGCGTCACCGCGTTCGGCGAGGACTGGCCGACCATCTCGCGCCGTCTGCGCGAGTATGAAAATGCGGTGCGTACCATGACGGAGTGGCAGGCGTATGACGGCCTGCAAACCCTGCTCGCCGCGCCGATTGAAGATTTCACTCTCCCCACTCACTATACCCGTAAGCGCATTCGCGCCATGGGCCGGGTGTCGCTGCTCTCTACCCGCGCCACCGAGCTGGCGCTGGAGCAGGCGGGACTGATCGACGACGCGGTGCTGACCAACGGTCAGACCGGCATCGCCTACGGCTCGTCGACCGGTAGCACCGGGCCGGTCAGCGAGTTTGCCTCTATGCTCACCGAAAAGCACACCCACAACATCACCGGCACCACCTACGTGCAGATGATGCCGCACACCACGGCGGTGAATACCGGGCTGTTCTTTGGCCTGCGCGGACGGGTGATCCCCACCTCGAGCGCCTGTACCTCTGGCAGCCAGGCGATTGGCTACGCCTGGGAAGCGATTCGTCACGGCTACCAGACGGTGATGGTGGCAGGCGGCGCGGAAGAGCTGTGCCCGTCGGAAGCGGCGGTTTTCGATACCCTGTTTGCCACCAGCCAGCGTAACGACGCGCCAAAAACCACGCCGTCGCCGTTTGACGTTCAGCGCGATGGTCTGGTGATTGGCGAAGGGGCGGGCACGCTGGTGCTGGAAGCGCTGGATCACGCCAGAGCGCGCGGGGCGACAATCTATGGCGAGATCGTGGGCTTTGCCACCAACTGCGATGCGGCGCACATCACCCAGCCCCAGCGTGAAACCATGCAGGTGTGTATGGCGCAGTCGCTGGCGATGGCGGGCCTTGGCCCTCAGGAGATTGGCTACATTTCTGCCCACGGCACGGCAACCGATCGCGGGGACATCGCCGAGAGTCAGGCGACCGCCGCCATTTTCGGCGACAGCGTGCCCATCTCATCCTTAAAGAGTTATTTCGGCCATACCCTGGGTGCCTGCGGCGCGCTGGAAGCCTTGCTGAGTCTGCACATGATGCGGGAGGGCTGGTTCACGCCAACGCTCAATTTAAGACAACCGGATGAGCAATGCGGCGCTTTAGATTATATTATGGGGGAAACCCGCCCGATTGATTGCGAATTTATTCAGAGCAATAACTTTGCCTTTGGCGGCATCAATACCTCGATAATCATTAAACGCTGGGCGTAACTATGTACCAGTTTGTACTGGGAAAGATCTCCACCCTTAGCGCGGACCCGCTGGCGTCAACGCTCGCAGACATGGCACCTCAGGGTGCACGACACGCTTCCTGGCTTGCAGGCCGGACGCTGCTCGCCAGAACCTTATCCCCCTCACCGCTTCCCGAGATAATTTACGGCGAGCACGGAAAACCGGCCTTCGCTAACGGCCATCCGCTGTGGTTTAACCTGAGCCACAGCGGGGACGACATTGCCCTGCTGATGAGCGATGAAGGTGAAGTGGGCTGCGATATCGAAGTGATCCGCCCGCGGGAGAACTGGCAGGCGCTGGCAAATGCCGTTTTCAGCCTCACCGAACATGACGAGCTGGAACGTGAAGCGCCGGAAGAGCAGCTTTCCGCATTCTGGCGCATCTGGACGCGCAAAGAGGCAATCGTCAAACAGCGTGGCGGCAGCGCGTGGCAGATTGTCAGTATTGACAGCACCGCCCAGACCCTCCCGGTCAGTCAGCTACGCTTCGGCTCGCTGAGCCTGGCGGTCTGTACCCCTACGCCTTTCACCTTAACGGCGGAAGCGGTTACTTACTCCGGTGTTCCTGCGGCATAAAAAACGGCCATGCCGGTTAAAACCAACATGGCCGATGTCCCGTTCACGTTGTTCTCGATCTTATTTTAAATTTTCCGGGAAGTTTGCAGGCAGCTCGCTGGCCGCGCAATTGATCACGCTATCGTCATTCGCACCGCAGTCACGCACGAAGGTGATGGTGGCAAATTCATCAATCACTTCGGTTGGATACGCTGGTCCGGCATCACGGTAGCTATTCATCAGCGGAATGTGATCGTTCTGGAAGCAGACGGTTTTTTCCGGATTATTCATGACCCAGCGCGGGAAGAAGATGGTGCCGTGGAACAGGCGGTCGCCCAGGTTCACGATCAGGCTCACGTCAGTACCGGTTGGCTCCGTCCAGGAAATTTTATAGATGCTCTCCCCAACACGGACGATGTAGGCCTGCTGATCTTTCACCCAACGGTTGCCAACCAGACCACTGTGAATACGGTAGTCCAGGGTGTTTTCGTTTTTAACGTAAATTTCGTAATTCCAGCCATTATCGTAGGTATATACAAGATGTTTGCCGACGAAGCCGCTTAAATCATGTTTATCGAAGGTGCTCATACGATGTCTCCTTTGTTTTGATGAGACGATCGTACCCCTTCAAAAAATGAATGAATAACGCTATTTTTGAATCAAATTCATCCAAAATTTAGATTAATTATGCACAAGACGACGCTCGAACAGTGGGCCTTGCTGGAGAGAGTCATCGAGGCTGGCAGCTTCGCTAAGGCGGCGGAAGAGACCTACCGCAGCCAGTCCTCGGTCAGCTATAACCTGTCGCTTTTGCAGGAGCGGCTGGGCGTGGCGCTCCTGATGACAGAGGGACGGCGTGCCGTGCTAACCCCGGCGGGTGAGCTGTTGCTGAATCAGGTTAAACCGCTGCTGAAAGCCTTCGCCTATGTTGAAACGCGCGCTGCGACCCTGCGCAGCGGGATGCGAACCCGTATCGACCTGATGGTAGACAGTATTTTTCCGCGTAGCCGGCTGTTCGCGATTTTGCGCCAGTTTCAGCAGCTGTACCCGCAAACGCAGGTGCGGCTTACCGAGGTTCTGGAAAACAGCCGCGCAGATGCGCTCAATGATGAAGCCGACGTGATGGTCTTAACCCGCCGCCAGGACATTACCGGCCTGGGCGAATGGCTGATGAATATCGATTTTGTTGCCGTCGCGCATCACGCTCACCCGCTGTTTGCGCTGGATACGCCGCTTAATGACGAGATGCTACGGCCGTGGCCGCGCATTCAGATCGCAGACAGCCAGCCCACCACTCACCCCACCGGAGAGTCGTGGACATTCTCCACCATCGATGCCGCAATCGAAGCGGTGATGTATCAGGTTGGATACGGCTGGTTACCGGAAGAACGCATTCAGACCCCGCTCCAGCAGGGCATCCTTAAAACGCTGCCGCTCAGCCACGGCGTACGTCGCGCCACGCCGCTGCACCTCATCGTCAAACGCTCCCTCAGCCCGCTGGACGAGCAGGTTGAGACGCTGTTGCGCCTTTTTAAGCAGGAGCCGTCATCGTCAACTGCTACGCTTTAAGTTTTGAACCATAAAACGACAAGGAGTGAACGATGAAAATCGATTTAACGGGGAAAGTAGCGCTGGTGACCGCGTCCACCGGCGGTATTGGGTTTGCCATCGCCCGCGGGCTGGCGGAGAGCGGTGCGGAAGTGATCGTAAACGGACGCAGCGTCGACTCGGTGAATAAAGGCATTCAGGCGCTACAGCAGGTGGTGCCTGGCGTACAGGTCCGTGCCGCCATCGCCGACCTGAGCTCGCAGGAGGGCGTTGACGAACTGCTCAGGGTCGCCACGCACGTCGATATTCTGGTGAATAACGCCGGGATCTATGGCCAGCAGGATTTTTATTCCACCGACGACGAGACCTGGGAACGCTACTGGCAAACCAACGTGATGTCCGGCGTGCGCCTCTCCCGTGCCCTGTTGCCCGGCATGGTACAAAAGGGCTGGGGTCGGGTAGTGTTTATCTCGTCAGAATCGGCCTGCAATATTCCTGCGGATATGATCCACTATGGCGTGACAAAAACCGCCCAGCTCTCGCTGGCGCGCGGTCTGGCGAAGTTCGTGGCAGGCAGCGGCGTGACGGTGAACAGCGTACTGCCGGGCCCGACAATGTCGGACGGTTTTGCCGCGATGATGAAAGACGAAATCGAAAGAACCGGTAAATCGCTGGAGCAGCTGGCGAAAGCGTTCGTGATGGAGAATCGTCCCAGCTCGGTTATTCAGCGCGCCGCAACGGTAGAAGAAGTGGCGAATATGGTGGTGTATGTCTGTTCCATGCAGGCCTCCGCGACTTCCGGCGCGGCGCTGCGCGTTGACGGTGGCGTGGTGGATGACATAGTTTGACCCGTCAGGCCACAGGTTCAGGAAAAAATGCGACCTGATATAAGGACTATGAAGGTAAAGCAGGTAAACTAGTGAACAGAATGTGTATTTCAGCTAAGACGTATTTATGACCAATATGATTGCCGACGAAGCCGTGGCGAAGTCCAGCGTGCTCTCTGTCTTTGACTTTGATGGTACGTTGACGCACCACGACAGTTTTATCCCGTTCCTGCGCTTTGCCTTTGGCAAGCGCTACTTTGCTGGCCGACTGGTGCGCATGGCCCTGCCTACGCTGCACTGTGTGCGCCGCAAGCTGACGCGAGATGAGCTGAAAGAGGTGTTGATCAAAACCTTCCTGACGGGGGTGGATGAGCACTGGTTACGTCAGCAGGCGGAAGCCTTCTGTGAAAAATACTGGTACAAGCTGATGCGCCCGGAAGGTGTGCTGGCCGTCGCCAACGAGGTCAATTCCGGTGCGGAAGTGACGATTTGCTCTGCTTCCCCGGCGCTGGTATTGCAGCCGTGGGCCGATAAGCTCGGCATTAAGCTGATTGGCACGCAGCTGGAAGTGAAAGACGGCAAGCTGACCGGGCGGATCACCGGCCACAACTGCCGGTGTGCCCAGAAGGTGGCGAGGCTGGAGAAGGTGTATGGGGATTTGAACGCGTATCACCTGCGCGCCTGGGGCGACACGCGTGGCGACCACGAGTTGCTGGCGGCGGCGCAGGATCCGCACTGGCGGCATTTTCATCATCCGAGCAAGCGCCGAAATTCACCAATTAAGGGTTAGGTGCGGCCCGGTGCCCTCACCCCGGCCCTCTCCCACAGGGAGAGGGAGAAAAGCGGTACATCAGGCCTCACGTTTTCCCGGGAACATCACGCTCGCAATAATCCCCAGCGCCAGTACCCCCAGCACCACAAACAGACTTGCCGTGGCGCCGATGTTATAACCGTGATGCCAGAAGTGGTCGGTCGCATTCAGCCCCAGCTTGAACGCCACGAAGAACAGCAGTAACACCACCGCTTTCTCCAGATGCACCAGATACTGCTTCAGCGCTTCCAGCACAAAGTAGAGGGTACGCAGGCCGAGGATCGCGAACATCATTGCGCTGTAGATAATCAGCGGCTCACGGCTGACGGCAATGATTGCGGGTACGGAATCGAAGGCGAACATCACGTCGGACAGCTCCACCACCGCAACACAGAGCAGCAGCGGCGTCGCGTAGCGCTTCGCCTTCTTCACGCGGCCTACCATTACATCCTTGTTTTCAGGCTTCTCCAGTTCGGCATCCACCTCTTTCTGGGTCAGGATAAACGCATGGCTGCTGATTTTTGGCCACACCGGGTAGAAGCGTTTCACCAGGCGGTACGCCAGATGGTTGGAATAATCTTCTACTTCATCGCTCTCTTCATTGCGTTTCAGCATCATCACCGCCGTCCAGCCGACGACCAGCGCAAAAATGACCTCAACATACGGCCCCAGGCTCAGCAGGCTGGTGCCGATGGCAACAAAAATACCGCGGAACACAATCGCCCCGAGCACGCCCCAGTAGAGCACGCGGTGACGATATCTATCCGGCACGCCGAACCAGGCGAAGATCGCCATCATCACAAACAGGTTGTCGACGGAGAGCACCTCTTCCAGCGCATAGCCGGTCAGGAACAGACTGGCCATCTCCGCGCCGTGGTGCACGTATAAGAATCCGGCGAAGGCCATCGCCATCATGACCCAGAAGATGGACCACATAACCGCGCTTTTCAGCGAGATCGGTTTATCGTGACGGTGCATGAAGAGGTCGATAAACATCGCCCCAACGGCCATCACCACGAAGACAACAACGGTTTCCGTCGGGAAACCGAGATGAGCAGCAGACATAGACAACCCTTTTAAGAAGACAAAACACCATGCACACAATAAAAAGCGTGGCCCCGTTAAGGAGGCATCACGCTAAAAAATAAATATTAACCGTTCTTTTCAGCCAGCGCTTGCGCGCATGCCCAGGCACTGGCCCACGCCCACTGGAAGTTATACCCGCCGAGCCAGCCGGTCACGTCCATCACTTCACCAATGAAATAAAGACCCGGCACGTTGCGGGCTTCCATCGTGCGGGATGAGAGTTCGTTTGTATCCACGCCGCCCAGCGTCACTTCCGCCGTGCGGTAGCCTTCGGTGCCGTTTGGCTGTACGCGCCAGTTCGTCAGCGTCTCCACCAGCGTTTCCTGCTCGCGGCTGTTGAGCTGCTTGAGCGCAACATCCGGAATTTGCCCTAACACCTGCAAGCACTCCACGAGACGCTTCGGCAACTGCATCGCCAGGGTATTTTTCAGGCTTTGATTCGGGTGCGCGGCGCGTTGCTCGTTGAGGAAGGCGTCCAGATCGCAGTCCGGCACCAGGTTTACGGAGACAAACTCCCCCGGCTGCCAGTAGCTGGAGATCTGCAATACCGCCGGCCCCGAGAGTCCACGATGGGTAAAGAGCAGGTTTTCGCGGAACACCGTGCCGTCTTCGGCCGTAATGACCGACGGTACAGACACGCCGGAGAGTGTCTGAAGCTGCTCCAGCAGCGGCTTATGCAGCGTGAACGGTACCAGCCCGGCGCGGGTGGGCAGTACCTTCAGGCCAAACTGCTCGGCAATTTTATAGCCGAACGGTGAGGCGCCCAGCCCCGGCATCGAGAGGCCGCCGCTGGCGATCACCAGGTTATCGGCGCTGACGGTCTCACCGTTGAGTTGCAGCGTGTAGCCCTGCTCGTCACGGGCGACGTCCAGCACTTCGGTGCGCAGGCGCATTACTACGCCGCCTTTCTCGCACTCGGCCACCAGCATATCAACGATTTGTTGCGCGGAGTCGTCGCAGAACAGCTGTCCCAGCGTCTTCTCATGCCACGCGATACCGTGTTTACCCACCAGTTCGATAAAATCCCACTGGGTATAGCGCGCCAGCGCAGATTTGCAAAAATGGCGGTTCTGGCTCAAATAGGCCGCAGGCTCGACATAAAGATTAGTAAAGTTGCAGCGCCCACCGCCAGACATAAGGATCTTGCGGCCAGGCTTTTTTCCGTTATCCAGCAGCAGCACGCGACGACCCGCTTGTCCGGCCATCGCCGCACAAAACATACCCGCCGCACCGGCGCCAATTACTACGGCATCAAACCTTTCCACGTCAAAATCCTCTTCGTTAACTGCCGCGGATTGTAAAGTTTCCTCAGTGGTCGCACCAGCGTAAAAAGATATTACAAAGCCATTTCATTGATATTTAAAGATTATCCTTTAAGGCACATTTCTCAAATCAGGTGGTATGTCAAAAAAAGTCTATATTTCACTTTGCCCGTTGCGCATTTGTCCTGGATAATGCGCCGCGTTCATGTCCTCAAAATGGCGTAACGTCCTATGCTACATTTGTTTGCCGGCCTGGATTTACATACCGGGCTTTTATTATTGCTTGCTCTGGTTTTTGTGCTGTTTTACGAAGCGATCAACGGCTTCCACGACACTGCAAACGCAGTAGCAACGGTTATCTACACTCGCGCAATGCGATCGCAGCTTGCGGTTGTTATGGCGGCGGTATTTAACTTTTTTGGTGTCCTCCTGGGCGGACTGAGCGTTGCGTATGCCATTGTGCATATGCTGCCAACGGATCTGCTGCTTAACGTGAGTTCCGGTCATGGCCTGGCCATGGTGTTCTCTATGCTGCTTGCTGCGATTATCTGGAACCTCGGTACCTGGTATTTCGGCCTGCCGGCATCCAGCTCTCACACCCTCATCGGCGCGATTATCGGTATCGGGTTAACCAATGCCCTGATGACCGGGACCTCCGTCGTTGATGCGCTGAATATCCCGAAAGTTCTCGGCATTTTCGGCTCTCTGATCATCTCCCCTATCGTCGGTCTGGTGGTGGCGGGTGGCTTGATTTTCATCCTGCGTCGCTACTGGAGCAACACGAAAAAACGTGCGCGTATCCACCTGACGCCAGCAGAGCGTGAGAAGAAAGACGGCAAGAAAAAGCCGCCGTTCTGGACGCGTATCGCGCTGATCATTTCCGCTATCGGCGTCGCCTTCTCTCATGGCGCGAACGATGGTCAGAAAGGTATCGGCCTGGTGATGCTGGTTCTGATTGGCGTCGCACCGTCGGGCTTCGTGGTTAACATGAACGCCTCCGGTTACGAAATCACCCGTACCCGTGATGCGGTAAACAACGTTGAGACTTACTTCCAGCAGCATCCTGATTTGCTGAAGAAAGCGACCGGCGTGGACCAGCTGATTCCTTCTCCGGAGTCAGGCGCAACGACGGCACCGGGCGAGTTCCATTGCCATCCGGCAAACGCGATTAACGCGCTGGAACGTGCGAAAGGCATGCTGGCCGATATCGAAAGCTATGACAAACTGGCTGTTGAACAGCGTGGTCAGCTGCGTCGCATCATGCTCTGTATCTCCGACGTGACCGATAAAGTCGCGAAGCTGCCAGAGGTTAATGCTGACGACCAACGTCTGCTGAAGAAACTGAAAGGCGATATGCTCAATACCATTGAGTACGCGCCAATCTGGATCATCATGGCGGTCGCATTGGCGCTGGGTATCGGTACGATGATTGGCTGGCGTCGTGTGGCGACCACCATCGGCGAGAAGATCGGTAAGAAAGGCATGACCTATGCGCAGGGTATGTCCGCGCAGATGACGGCAGCGGTATCTATCGGTCTGGCGAGTTACACCGGTATGCCAGTCTCCACCACCCACGTACTCTCTTCGTCCGTGGCAGGTACCATGATTGTTGACGGCGGCGGTTTGCAGCGTAAAACCGTGACCAACATCCTGATGGCCTGGGTGTTCACCCTCCCGGCGTCCATCCTGCTGTCTGGCGGTCTGTACTGGATTTCGCTGAAGCTGATTTAATCGGCTGAAGGCGACAAAAAAGCGGGTCAGGAAACTGGCCCGCTTTTTTTATGCTCAGTGCCAAATCATCAGCGCAATCATACTCACCACAACCAGACCACACAGGGCGCTGGTCAAAATGAACTGACGACGCAGGCGCTCGCAGCGACGGATAAACTCTTCATCGTGGTGATCGCGGTAGCGTTGGTAGTAGATATACCCCACCAGACGCATCTGCTTGCTGGGCTGTCCGTGCGAGGTGAAGAACCCTCCACCGTCCACATACTGATAAAGCAACGGATCGCAACCACGAAGTACCACTAACAGCGCACGTAACGATGAGAAGTAGCGCGCCATATTCACTATGCAAACCACGCATAACGCCCAAAACAATGCGACGGTGCTAATCATACATCCTCCCCGGCGTCCGCCCACGAAGCAAGGCTCCTGAGCTACCGCACCCCAATGCCCTGACAGACAGTTCAGTGAAAGAATGACCAAAAGTCGATCCGGTTCGCGTTTTAATATCCGAACGGCTCATTAAATAGTGTAGGAGATCCGTTAATTTTTTTGCCACAAGGTTAATCGTTATCAACACCAAAGCTTGAAAAATATGTTTAACTGGGCCGTAATGAAAGCATCAGACGACGGCTTTCCCATTTAGTCATCGATAACTTAAGGAAGGAGTAACACTATGGCTTACAAACACATTCTTATCGCGGTAGACCTCTCCCCGGAGAGTAAAGTGCTGGTTGATAAAGCAGTATCCATGGCACGTCCCTACAACGCGAAAGTTTCGCTGATTCACGTTGATGTGAATTACTCCGACCTCTACACCGGTCTGATCGACGTGAATCTCGGCGATATGCAGAAACGCATCTCCGAAGAGACTCACCACGCGCTGAGCGAGCTTTCTACCAACGCGGGCTATCCGATCACTGAAACCTTAAGCGGTAGCGGCGATCTGGGCCAGGTGCTGGTTGATGCGATTAAGAAATACGATATGGACCTGGTGGTATGTGGTCACCATCAGGACTTCTGGAGCAAACTGATGTCTTCCGCGCGCCAGCTGATTAACACCGTTCACGTGGATATGCTGATTGTTCCACTGCGTGACGAAGAAGACGAGTAAGTGCGTTAAATTCCCCTCACTAACCCTCTCCCAAAGGGAGAGGGAATAGATCGAGGATGTAGGCCGGGTAAGGCGAAGCCGCCACCCGGCTTTTTCTATTCCGGCGTACCCGAATAAATATCAAACCGGTGCCCTTTCGTGGTCACCGCGTTAGTGGTCGCAACGTCCGCCAGCGGCGGCGCATAGTCCGGCCGCTTCACCACCACACGCTTCGTCGCCAGCTGACGAGCCGGTTCCAGCAGGCCATCGGCATCTAAATCCGGCCCCACCAGCGACTGAAACACCCGCATCTCTTTCTTCACCAGCGCGCTTTTCTGCTTATGCGGGAACATGGGGTCGAGATAAACCACCTGCGGGCGCGGGGTGATGTCGGTGAGCGCCGTCAGGCTGGAGGCATGAATAAGTTGCAAACGTTCCTGTAACCACGAGCCGATTTCCGGGTCCGCATAGCCTCGCGTCAGCCCGTCGTCAAGCAGCGCGGCGACAACCGGATTACGCTCCAGCATCCGCACCCGGCAGCCCACCGAGGCCAGCACAAACGCATCGCGCCCCAGCCCCGCCGTGGCGTCCACCACGTCCGGAAGATAGTTCCCTTTAATGCCAACCGCCTTGGCCACCGCTTCGCCGCGACCGCCGCCGAACTTACGCCGGTGCGCCATCGCGCCGCCGACAAAATCGACAAAAATCCCGCCAAGCTTTGGCTCATCGCGCTTGCGCAGCTCCAGATGTTCCGGCGTCATCACCAGCGCCATCAGGTTGTCTTCATCATGTTCCAGCCCCCAGCGGGCCGCCAGAACAGATAAGGCGCCGTCCCCGGCGCCTGTTTCATTTACTAAGCAGATCTTCACGTAGCAATCAGCCTTTGATTCCGTAATGCTCCAGCATCGCATCCAGCTGCGGCTCGCGGCCACGGAAGCGTTTGAACAGCTCCATAGGCTCTTCTGAACCGCCGCGGGTCAGGATGTTGTCGAGGAACGACTGACCGGTTTCGCGGTTGAAAATCCCCTCTTCTTCGAAGCGCGAGAAGGCATCCGCCGCCAGCACGTCGGCCCACAGGTAGCTGTAGTAGCCTGCGGCGTACCCGCCTGCGAAGATATGGCTGAACGCGTGCGGGAAGCGTCCCCAGGTTGGCCCTGGAATAACGGCAACCTGCTTTTTAATCTCAGCCAGGGTTTCGAGGATTTTCGCCCCCTGCTCCGGGCTGAACTCGGCGTGCAGGCGGAAGTCGAACAGGCCGAACTCCAGCTGGCGCAGGATAAACATCGCCGCCTGGTAGTTTTTCGCTGCCAGCATTTTATCCAGCAGTTCTTTCGGCAGCGGTTCACCCGTTTCGTAATGACCGGAGATAAACGCCAGCGCGTCCGGCTCCCAGCACCAGTTTTCCATAAACTGGCTAGGCAGCTCGACCGCATCCCATGGCACACCGCTGATACCGGCGACGCCAGCGGTTTCGATGCGGGTCAGCATGTGGTGCAGGCCGTGACCGAACTCGTGGAACAGGGTGATCACTTCATCGTGGGTAAACAGCGCAGGTTTGCCGCTCACCGGACGGTTGAAGTTACAGGTCAGGTAGGCGACCGGTTTTTGCAGGGAACCATCCGCTTTACGCATCTGGCCCACGCAGTCGTCCATCCACGCCCCGCCGCGCTTGTTCTCACGCGCGTAGAGATCGAGGTAGAAGCTACCGCGCAGTTCATTTTTCTCGTCATACAGCTCAAAGAAGCGCACGTCCGGATGCCAGACGTCGATGTCGGTACGCTCTTTCGCGGTAATGCCGTAGATGCGTTTCACCACCTCGAACAGGCCGTTAACGGCTTTGTTTTCCGGGAAGTACGGACGCAGTTGTTCGTCGCTGATGCTGTAGAGATGCTGTTTCTGTTTTTCGCTGTAGTACGCGATATCCCACGGCTGAAGCTCGTCTACGCCGAACTCCGCTTTCGCAAAGGCGCGCAGCTGAGCCAGCTCTTTTTCACCCTGCGGACGGGCGCGTTTCGCCAGATCGGTCAGGAAGTCGAGCACCTGCTGTGGGTTCTCGGCCATTTTGGTGGCGAGGGATTTATCCGCGTAGCTGTCGAAGCCCAGCAGCTGTGCCAGCTCGTGGCGCAGGGCGAGGATCTCCGCCATCACCGGGCTGTTATCCCATTTGCCCGCATTCGGCCCCTGATCGGAGGCGCGGGTGCTGTAGGCGCGGTACATCTCTTCGCGCAGGGCCTGGTTGTCGCAGTAGGTCATCACCGGCAGATAGCTTGGGATATCCAGCGTTAACAGGAAGCCTTCCTGCTCTTTCGCTTCGGCCTGGGCTTTTGCCGCCGCCAGCGCGCTTTCCGGCATGCCCGCCAGTTCAGATTCATCGGTAATCAGCTTCGTCCAGCCCATGGTGGCGTCGAGGACGTTATTGCTGTACTGATTACCCAGCTCGGACAGGCGCGCAGCGATTTCACCATAGCGAACCTGTTTTTCTTTTGGCAGGCCAATCCCGGACAGTTCGAAATCACGCAGGGCGTTATCGACCGATTTTTTCTGCGCCGTGTTCAGTTCGGCATAGTGGTCGCCGTCGCGCAGGTCGCGGTAGGCTTTGTAGAGCCCCTCATGCTGGCCGACCCAGGTGCTGTACTCAGAGAGCAGCGGCAGGGTTTGCTCGTAGGCTTCGCGCAGCTCCGGGCTGTTTTTTACCGAGTTCAGGTGGCTCACCGGGGAGAAGATGCGCCCCAGCACGTCGTCCACTTCGGCCAGCGGCTGACACAGATTTTCCCAGGTGTACGGCCCGCCCTGCGCGACCACGTTTTCTACCGCCGCGCGGCAGTTGTCCAGCGATTGCGTAACCGCTGGAACCACATGCTCGGGGAGGATTTTAGAAAACGGTGGCAACGAAAAAGGCGTCAGTAATGGATTGGTCATAAACGCTGTCCTGTTGAAATAGGTGAATGAAGCGCGCATCCGGCGCTGTGCATATTGTTCAGTAATGGGGTTAAGTGTAGAGGATTTCAATGCCAGACGTGGCGGAAAAGAGCCCGGTGGCGCTGCGCTTACCGGGCCTGCGGGTAATCTGTGCCGTTCTGCTGTAAACTGTGGCAAATCGTCAATTCAGCGGAATATCATTACCCATGCTCAGTTATCGCCACAGCTTCCACGCAGGCAACCACGCCGACGTCCTCAAACACACCGTTCAGAGCCTGATCATCGAATCGCTTAAAGAAAAGGATAAACCGTTCCTTTATCTGGACACCCACGCGGGCGCGGGCCGTTATCAGCTGAGCGGCGAGCATGCCGAGCGTACCGGTGAATATCTGGAAGGGATTGCGCGTATCTGGCAGCAGGACGATCTGCCTGCCGAGCTGGAGCCGTACATTGGCGTGGTGAATCACTTTAACCGCAACGGCCAGTTGCGTTACTACCCTGGCTCCCCGCTGATTGCCCGCCAGCTGCTGCGCGAGCAGGACAGCATCCAGTTAACCGAGCTGCACCCGAGCGACTTCCCGCTGCTGCGTTCTGAGTTTCAGAAAGATAACCGCGCCCGCGTAGACAAAGCCGATGGTTACCAGCAGCTGAAAGCCAAACTGCCGCCGGTTTCCCGTCGCGGCCTGGTGCTGATCGACCCACCGTACGAAATCAAAACCGACTATCAGGCGGTGGTGACCGGCATTAACGAAGGTTACAAACGCTTTGCGACCGGCACCTATGCTCTGTGGTATCCGGTAGTGCTGCGCGCGCAAATTAAACGCATGATCAAAGACCTCGAAGCGACGGGCATTCGCAAAATCCTGCAAATTGAGCTGGCGGTGCGCCCTGACAGCGACCAGCGCGGCATGACCGCGTCTGGCATGATCGTCATTAACCCGCCGTGGAAGCTCGAAGCACAGATGAACAACGTGCTGCCGTGGCTGCACAAAACGCTGGTGCCAGCCGGTACGGGTCACGCCACCGTGAGCTGGATCGTGCCGGAGTAATCGCAGCCATCGGTGGAAACTATTGATTTCAGGTATACAATCGCGGCAATTCACGATTAAGGACAACGCTATGACTAAGCATTATGACTACATCGCAATCGGCGGCGGCAGCGGCGGCATCGCCTCCATCAACCGTGCAGCCATGTACGGCCAGAAGTGTGCGCTGATTGAAGCCAAAGAACTCGGCGGCACCTGCGTGAACGTGGGTTGTGTACCGAAGAAAGTGATGTGGCATGCCGCGCAAATCCGTGAAGCTATCCATATGTATGGCCCGGACTACGGCTTTGACACCACCATCAACCACTTCGACTGGGATAAACTGATCGCCAGCCGTACCGCCTACATCGACCGTATTCACACCTCATACGATAACGTGCTGGGCAAGAATAACGTCGACGTGATCCGCGGCTTTGCCCGTTTCGTGGATGCGAAGACGATCGAAGTGAACGGCGAGACGATCACCGCCGATCACATCCTGATCGCCACCGGCGGCCGTCCGAGCCACCCGCATATTCCGGGCGCGGAATACGGTATCGACTCCGACGGGTTCTTCGAGCTGCCTGCTCTGCCAGAACGCGTTGCCATTGTGGGCGCAGGTTACATCGCGGTTGAACTGGCCGGCGTGATTAACGGCCTGGGGGCGGAAGCGCACCTGTTCGTGCGTAAACACGCGCCGCTGCGCAGCTTTGACCCGCTGATCGTCGACACGCTGGTCGAGGTGATGAACGCCGAAGGCCCAACCCTGCACACCAACGCCGTGCCAAAAGCGGTGGTGAAAAATGCGGACGGTAGCCTGACGCTGGAGCTGGAAGATGGCCGCAGCCAGACCGTTGACTGCCTGATCTGGGCGATTGGCCGTGAACCGGCCACCGACAACTTCAACCTGGCCGCAACCGGGGTGAAAACCAATGAAAAAGGCTACATTGTCGTTGATAAATTCCAGAACACCAGCGTACCGGGCATTTATGCCGTCGGTGATAACACCGGTGCCGTAGAGCTGACGCCGGTTGCCGTGGCGGCGGGGCGTCGTCTTTCCGAGCGTCTGTTTAACAACAAGCCGGACGAACATCTGGATTACAGCAACATTCCGACCGTGGTCTTCAGCCACCCGCCAATCGGTACCGTCGGCTTAACCGAGCCGCAGGCGCGTGAGCAGTACGGCGATGATCAGGTGAAAGTGTATAAATCGGCGTTTACCGCGATGTATACCGCGGTCACCTCGCACCGTCAGCCGTGCCGCATGAAGCTGGTCTGCGTGGGCCCGGAAGAGAAGATCGTCGGCATCCACGGCATTGGCTTCGGCATGGACGAGATTCTGCAAGGCTTCGCGGTGGCGCTGAAGATGGGCGCAACGAAGAAAGACTTCGATAACACCGTGGCAATCCACCCGACTGCGGCGGAAGAATTTGTGACCATGCGCTGATCGGTCTGATCCGCAACAAAACCGGCCAACTGGCCGGTTTTTTTATGCCCTGAGCAGGTAAACCCAACGGGTGTACAAACGGTAACAAAATAACCCGCTACCCGCGGTGGAATTAACTAATCTTAGAAAGCGCTACGCGTTCGCCTGTTACTACGGAAAAAGATTAGAGATATGAAAATGCACGTAAAGATCACCGCAAAACTGATGGCCAAAATGCACCTTGTTCTCGCGCTGGTATGGGCGATACTGACTATTCCTACCCTGCTGTGGTGGAAAAACAGCATTCTGTGGGTGTCGTTAATGAGCATTTACGCCATCGTGATTTCCCATCTGGCTGCGTACAGCGCCGCCCATGCAGAAAAAGCGGCCAGCAAGGCGATGGATAAAAGCGAAGGCGCCAGTCAGAAAGCCAATCAAACCGCCAACAGCCTTCAAGGCAATGCGCGTCAGGCACATTAATCCCTGCGTAAATGCAGAATACCGAATGCTCTGAATTTTATTCCTGCTCTGTTTCCAAAGATTCTGATTTAATGATTTCATAATCAAAGGGATATCTGATTTTCAGCGTGTTTAAATCCATTTTGAAAGCGTGATCTACCGCACACTTCGCACCGCATTAACCGAAGCGAATGTCTACGCTTAAAAGATAGCCGGGAAAAACCCGTATTTGTTACGACAAAAACCGGAGGTCCTGAACACCATGTTCAACCAGAAACTACAGACTGCCGAGGATATCGAGTTCGATATTGCAGAAGAGCTGCGCTATGAAACCGATCCCTGTGAGTTAAAACTGGATGAGATGATCGAGGCAGAGCCGGAACCAGAAATGATTGAAGGGCTGCCGGCGTCTGATGCCCTTACGCCCGCTGACCGCTACCTTGAACTGTTTGAACACGTCCAGTCGTCGCGGCTGTTTGCGGACAGCAAAACCTTTCCCGACTGCGCGCCGAAGATGGATCCGCTGGATATTTTGATCCGCTATCGCAAGGTGCGTCGCCACCGTGATTTTGACCTGGCGCGCTTTGTGGAGAATCACTTCTGGCTACCGGAGGACTACAGCAAAGAGTACGTCTCTGATCCCGGCCTGTCCCTGAAAGAACATATCGATAATCTGTGGCCGGTGCTGACGCGCGAGCCGCAGGATCACATCCCGTGGTCGTCGCTGCTGGCGCTGCCGCAGGCCTATATTGTGCCCGGCGGGCGATTCAGCGAGACCTACTACTGGGACTCTTACTTCTCCATGCTGGGGCTGGCAGAAAGCGGTCGTAACGATCTGCTGAAATGTATGGCCGATAACTTCGCCTGGCTGATTGAGCGCTACGGCCATATCCCGAACGGCAACCGCACCTACTATCTCAGCCGCTCCCAGCCGCCCGTTTTTGCCCTGATGGTGGAGCTGTTTGAAGAGGACGGCGTGCGCGGGGCGAAGCGCTATCTTGAGCACCTCAAGATGGAGTACGCCTTCTGGATGGACGGGGCGGAATCGCTGCTGCTCAATCAGGCCTATCGCAGTGCGGTTCGTATGCCGGATGGCTCATTGCTCAACCGTTACTGGGACGATCGCGATACGCCGCGGGATGAATCGTGGATCGAGGACGTTGAAACTGCCCGTCATTCTGGTCGTCCGCCGAACGAGGTGTACCGTGACCTGCGTGCCGGGGCAGCCTCAGGATGGGATTACTCATCCCGCTGGCTGCGCGATCCTGCGCGGCTGGCCAGCATACGCACAACACAATTTATCCCCATCGATTTGAACGCATTCCTGTTCAAACTGGAGAGCGCTATCGCCAATATCTCCGCGTCGAAAGGGGATAAAGAGACGGCTGATCTGTTCCGCCAGAAAGCCAGCGACCGGCGCGCGGCGGTAAACCGCTATCTGTGGGACGAAGAGAACGGCTGTTATCGTGATTACGACTGGCGGCGTGAAGCCCTGGCGCTGTTCTCTGCGGCCAGCATTGTGCCGCTGTATGTGGGCATGGCGACGCATGAGCAGGCTGAACGGCTGTCCGATGCCGTTAAAGCCCGTCTGCTCACGCCGGGCGGTATTCTCGCCACCGAATATGAAACCGGGGAGCAGTGGGATAAGCCGAACGGCTGGGCGCCGCTCCAGTGGATGGCGATCCAGGGGTTCAAGCAGTACGGCAACGACTCGCTGGGAGATGAGATCGCCTGGAGCTGGCTGCACACGGTGAACCATTACTACAAAACCCATCATAAGCTGATTGAGAAGTACCACATCGCCAGCAGCACGCCACGCGAAGGTGGCGGGGGGGAGTATCCGTTGCAGGATGGCTTCGGCTGGACGAATGGCGTGGTGCGGCGGTTGATTGGGTTATATGGTGAACCTTGAGCCTTGCCCCTCACCCTGACCCTCTCCCCTGAGGGGAGAGGGAAAAGTTAACGAATCACCTCATAAATGGCAGTCTGGATGGACTGCCATTTTTTTGTGCTGGCATCGGGCTGCGTCTTCGCGCGGCGCGTTGCCATATCGGCGTCGTGCTGCTGGCGTTTCACCACCGCAGGGACGGTACAGAATGCTTTCAGGTACTGCTTACGCATAGGCGTCAGCGATTCCCCGTTCGCCATCGCATGGCTAAGCGTATTAATAAAGCGTCGGCAGGGCTTTTGCTCTGTCATTTGCAGGCGGTAGCGCAACATTACTTCCAGCACATCGTCGTAGCCTGCCGACAACGCCTCCTCCGTCCATGACATTTTCCAGTCCATCCCGCCCTGCAAAAACAGGAGCGCCACCCGGGTATCGTTGCGGCTAATCGCTGAACGGAAGTTGTTTTCATCCCAGGTGACACCCATCCGCGTCAGCGTTTCTCGCGAGGAAGGCGTTTCGCGCATCTCCTGCACCGGTGCGGGAGATGCCGTACTGGCCACAGCCGGCTGCGGTTTACTGCTGGTCACAAGCCAGAATCCCCCCACGACAATCGCGATAACCATCACGCCAACCGCTCCCCACAGCACGCCGGAAATCAGCTGTTCGCGCTGCTCTGGCGTACGCGTGGCACGCTGAGTCGGTTTTTCTATACTGTCGCGCACTTCAAAAAGATCGCCGCCTGTGGTGCGGTCCATTTTTTGCGCCTTTTCCCAGAACGCGTGCAGCTCGCTTTCGTCCACCGCCATCAGCGCCGCCGGGTTAACGCGTGTCCGCCCTTCCTCAAACGCGCGCTGAACGGAGCGGGTGATCTGCGTGTAATAGCAGTCGAGCAGCTGGATTTGCGCTCCGCTTAACGGCTGCTGCACGGTGATGCTGTTGCGGATTTGTCGAATATCTTCGAGGAAGGTTTGCAGGGTTTTGCGGGGCTCTACCAGCAGCGTCAGCATGTCCGGGGCGTTAAACAGCGGCGCGTAGTAGCGGCTAAATTCTTTTTTATCCACCAGCAGCTGGGCCAGTTCGCTGAATAACATGCCGCTCAGAACATCATTAATTTCACCGTTTTTCAGCCAGCGACGCACGCGTTCAGCGTTAAACAACGTCTTAAGATGATTATTCAGCCGCACCGGATCGGGCCACGCCTGCTGTATCAGCCCTCTAATCATCAGCTCAATGGCACGCACCTGTTTCTGCGCCTGAAGCTGGCTCTCCTTCTCTGGCATCCTCCCGGTTTCGTAGGTCAGGAGGGGCTGTTGCAGACGCAGATATTCAAGGGAGGTGACGAAGCGCATCGCCGCAATCAGCTGGTTTTCGCTGACATCCTGCCCGCTTTCATACTGGGGAACGCGCTGCTGAAGCAAGCGTAATTGCAGCGTAAAGGCTGTCATTTCCGCATCATTCAGGTTCAGCTTCCTGGCTACAGCGCCCCACCCGCCCAGCCCCAGGCGGGCGCTATCCAGTTGCTCCAGAAACCAGCGTGGATCTTTTCCTTCAGAAACATGTACATTCAACAGAAGTAAAATTTCAACAGACGCCTGACGGATCGCCGCCAGACAGTGTTCAAACTGTTCGCGGGTATGATGCGATGAGCTAATCATCATTGTTTTCCTTGAGAGACAATGAGTACCGCTAAAGCGGCATTAAAAGTCGTTTTTCTTTTTATTTATATGAGGTTAAACATACCTGACTTTCTGTTGAAATAAAGTGACAACCTTATAATCATTTGCAATGTCTCCGGAGGATCGTCATGCCCGCCTTAACCACCGCGCGTCTCACCTGCTCGCCGCTGCAAGAGCAAGACTGGCCCTTTTTTCTGTCGCTACAGCAAAATCCTGAGGTAATGCGTTTTGTCGCCCCTGCGCGTAGCGAGGCGGACATTCGGGAAGCCTTTGAGTCTCGTCTGTTGCCGTGGACGCCGGGCAGTTCGCACTGGCTCTGCCTTATGGTGCGTGAGACGGCCAGCCAGACGCCGCTGGGCGTAACCGGATATGTGCACCGGGAGGCAGATTGTGCTGAAGTCGGTTTTCTCTTTGCGCCTTCTGCGCAGGGGAAAGGTTACGGCTTTGAATCTCTGCGGGCTGTGTGTGATTTTGCGCTGACTCAGGGCAATATCCGTCGGCTCACCGCGACCGTGACGGCGGGAAATATCGCCTCCAGGCGACTGCTGGAAAAAACAGGTTTTCAGCTGGAAGGTGAGTTGCGCGAGAGTTATTTCCTTTCAGGGCAATGGCATAACGACTGGCTATTCGGTTTACTGAAAAAGGAATTCCCGTTCAGTTAAACCTGATCAACAGCCATTTGGCGGATATTTCCCCGGCGGCGTTTCCTCTATAGTCGCGTCATTAAGAGGAAACGCTTATGACGGGTTATGCAATGCAGATATCTTCTGCTGCAATCGCATTAATTAAAAAACAACAGGGTCTTTCCCTGGAGAAATACCGTGACGAAAAGGGAAAATGGGTTATTGGTTATGGTCACGTAATTCGCCAGTGGGAAAAATTTAACGGTCTCATCACGCCGACTGAGGCGGAGAATTTGCTTTGTAATGATATTCAATTATGTGAGGCGCTGCTGCGGGAAATGAACAAACGCCCATTAACCCAACAGCAGCATGACGCACTGATATTAACCCTCTTCAGTTTTGGGGAAGAGTCCCCTCTGCCAGAGAAGATCCTTCAGGCCGTCGCCCGGGTGTAGTACATCGCGGCTTGCGTCCGGTTTTTGACATCAAGACGCCGGAAAAGCGTCTCAAGATGGGCTTTTACCGTTGCCGCACTGATATTGAGATTACGTCCAATCTCTTTATTGGACTCTCCGGCCGCCAGTAACTTCAATACCTCACGCTGGCGCTCGCTTAACACTGCCAGTTCATCCTGAGAGGTGTGCTGCTTCAGCCACTCGCCGGGAAAACAGACCATTCCTCGCGATACAGAATCCAGCACTGCGGAAAAGCGTTCGGGATTCGCATTGCGGGGAATTATCGCCACCACGTTGCGCTGAAACATTTGCTCAACCCAACGCCGCTCTTTTTTCGTTAACACCAACACCACGCGCGACGTTGGAAAGCGATCCATAATCTCTTCCAGTAAAGCCACACCATTATCACGAATTAAATACCCATCTATCATGACGATAGCGGAGGGTGACGCGGATAATTGCGCCCATAATTCATCAGTCTGACGAGTTCCTGTCATATCTATTTTCGGAATTAACTTCTGCAAACTGTACATCGCTCCATGAATAAATAATGACTGCCTGTCAAACATGATTACTCGCATCGTTTTACTCCTCTGAGAATAGCGAAGGGGGATTCTACAGAGGCATTTTTTAAGAAAAAACTCAATGAATGGAGAGGTTACAAATCACCCAGCTCTCTTTATATCTTCCAGCATTTAGACATACCTGTTTTAAGGATTTCCTTAAGAGGGTTCCTTCCCCCTTAAGACTGAACATTACAGAAACATACCGCCTGAAACTTCAATACGTTGCGCATTCATCCAGCCCAGTTTGTCACTGAGCAACGCCGCAATGGCGTCACCAATATCATCGGGCAGGCCCACGCGTCCCAGCGCTGTCTGCGAGGCCAGCAGCTGGTTAAGCTCCGCATTATCCCGCACTCGCCCGCCCCCAAAGTCGGTTTCAATCGCGCCGGGCGCGATGATATTGACGGAAATTCCGCGCGCGCCAAGCTCTTTTGCCTGATAGCGGGTCAGCACCTCCATCGCCCCTTTCATTGCCGCGTAGGTTCCTGAACCGGGCTGAGTAAAACGGGCCAGTCCGCTGGAGACGTTCAGGATCCGCCCTCCGTCTTTTATGAGCGGCAGCAGCTGTTGCGTGAGGAAAAACGGTCCTTTGAAGTGAATGTTCATCGCATCATCAAACTGCGCCTCGGTCGTCTCGGTATAGGGTGCATATAACCCTGTACCTGCGTTGTTCACTAAATAGTCAAAGGTGTCACGTTGCCAGACGTGTTTAAGGGTATCTTTCACCTTTTGAGCAAAGCGCGAAAAGCTTGCCGTATCGCCGACGTTGAGCTGCAATGCTGCCGCTTTTCCGCCTTTTCCCTCGATTTCGCGCACAACTTCCTGCGCCTCCTGCTGGCTGTTGTTCCAGGTGAGGATAATGCCTGTCCCTTCCGCGGCCAGCTTCAAAACGGCATTTTTACCCAGGCCGCGGCTACCGCCCGTCACTAAAGCAATACGTTCACTCATAATTCACCTCGTTTCGGCTGTGATGAAGATTGAGAAAGAGCTTATTAGATGGTAGAAAATCAATAAATAGTGCCGTGAGCGCTTCACTGTTTCATTCTTAACAACAATGACAAACATCTATGGATAAAATACACGCAATGCAGCTTTTCCTTCGGGTCGCGGAACTGGAGAGTTTTTCCCGCGCGGCGGAGACGTTAAGCCTGCCGAAGGGGAGCGTATCGCGACAGATCCAGGCACTGGAAAACGCGCTGGGCACGCAGCTGCTGCACCGCACTACCCGCCGCGTCAGCCTGACGCAGGACGGCATGGTTTATTACGAGCGCGCCAAAGATCTGCTGATGAATCTGGACGAACTGGACGGCATGTTCCTGCACGACCCTTCAACCATCAGTGGTCGGCTACGTGTGGATATGCCCGTTGCCATTGCGCGAAATGTCGTCATTCCGAAACTGCCTGCATTTTTACAACAGTTTCCCGGCATTGAACTGGAGCTGAGTAGCAGCGATCGTCTGGTCGATGTCATCCGCGAAGGATTTGACTGCGTGGTTCGCGTGGGAAACTTAAAGGACTCCGGGCTTATCGCCCGCCCGCTTGGGAAGCTCTCGGTGATTAATTGCGCCAGCCCGGATTATCTGACGCGATTCGGCTACCCTGAGACGCTGGACGATTTGGCTTCGCATGCCCTCATTCACTACTCCGCCACGCTGGGCACCCGTCCGCAGGGTTTTGAGTATTACAACGGCAGCGCGACCCAGTGGGTAAAAACGGGGGGCGTATTGACGGTTAATAGCACGGAAACCTACCAGGCCGCCTGTATCGCCGGGCTTGGCATTATTCAGGTCCCGCGCGTCGGGGTGCGTGATGCCCTGCGCACGAAAAAACTCGTTGAGATCCTGCCGCAATATCGGGCTGAACCAATGCCCGTCTCCCTCATTTATCCCCACCGCCGTAACCTCTCCCGTCGGGTGCATGTGTTTATGGAGTGGCTTACCGAACTCACAAAAGGTTACGTGGACTAGTCGCAAGCTATAATTCAGTAACATCCAGCTCAACGAAAAGGAAAATGCGCGTGACGCCGGAAAATAACCCGCAACGACCGACTCAACATTTAGATTATGAACCCATCAAAAAGATGGATAACGAGCCTGAAGCGCCGAAAGAGCCTGGAACGGCCAGCAAAGCGCTGGGCACCGTGACCGGCATAGCCGAAAAAATTCAGCAGATACCCGCGATTGCTCACCTGATACGCGCCGCTGAGCGCTTTAACGACCGCATGGGAAATCAGTTTGGCGCGGCGATTACCTATTTCTCGTTCCTGTCGATGATCCCCATCCTCATGGTGTCATTTGCCGCCGCCGGTTTTGTGCTGGCGTCTCACCCGACGCTGTTGCAGGACATCTTCAATAAGATCCTGACCAACGTCAGCGACCAGACGCTCGCCACAACACTCAAAAGCACCATCAATACCGCCGTGCAGCAGCGTACCACCGTGGGTATCGTCGGGTTGCTGATTGCGCTCTATTCCGGGGTGAACTGGATGGGCAACCTGCGTGAGGCTATTCGCGCCCAGTCGCGTGACGTCTGGGAGCGTAGGCCGCAGGATCAGGAGAAGATATGGGTGAAGTATCTGCGCGACTTTATTTCGCTGATTGGGCTGCTGGTGGCGCTGGTCATCACGCTCTCTATCACCTCGGTCGCCGGTTCCGCGCAGCAGATGATTATCTCCGCGCTGTACCTGGATTACATTGAATGGCTGAAACCGGCCTGGCGCGGTATAGGGCTTGCCATCTCCATCTTTGCTAACTACCTGCTTTTCTTCTGGATCTTCTGGCGTTTGCCCCGCCATCGGCCGCGCAAGAAGGCGCTGATCCGTGGGACGTTGATTGCCGCCATTGGCTTTGAAGTGATCAAAATTGTGATGACCTATACGCTTCCGTCGCTGGTGAAGTCGCCCTCCGGCGCGGCCTTTGGTTCGGTGCTGGGGCTGATGGCTTTCTTCTATTTCTTCGCTCGCCTGACGCTGTTCTGCGCCGCGTGGATCGCCACGGCTGAGTATAAAGATGACCCGCGCATGCCGGGTAAAACCCACCGCTGATGTCCTGTCGGGCTGATATTTCAGCCCGATCCGCCATTTCAGCATATAAATCCAGTCCGTAACTTTTATTTAACGCAAAACCAGTTTTAATGACTAATATTTAAAAAGTGTGAAGCATTTCATAGAAGTGTTTTCGCTGGTCTGAAAATTATCCGCTTTTTGTTGCTTTTATGACCACGCCACGCCTTTGTTACAGATTGAAATGTCGCTTTTGCTATGCCTAATATGGCCCTTCGTTCGTCCAAAAATAAGAAAATATTATGCAAGCAACAGCCACCACACTTAACGAAGGGGCGGAACACGTTCCGGTCAACTCGCGCAATAAAGTCGTCGTCGCATCGCTGATTGGCACCGCCATTGAGTTCTTCGACTTTTATATTTACGCCACCGCTGCGGTCATTGTCTTTCCGCATATTTTTTTCCCTCAGGGCGACCCGACGGCAGCCACGCTACAGTCTTTAGCCACCTTTGCTATCGCCTTCGTTGCGCGTCCGATTGGTTCAGCGGTCTTTGGGCATTTTGGCGATCGCGTTGGCCGTAAAGTGACGCTGGTTGCCTCGCTGCTGACGATGGGGATCTCCACCGTCGCCATCGGCCTGCTGCCGACCTATGAAACTATCGGCATTCTGGCGCCTGTGCTGCTGGCGCTGGCGCGCTTTGGTCAGGGTCTGGGGCTGGGCGGGGAATGGGGCGGCGCGGCACTGCTGGCGACCGAAAACGCTCCGGCGCGCAAGCGTGCCCTGTATGGCTCTTTCCCGCAGCTGGGCGCACCGATTGGGTTCTTCTTTGCTAACGGCACCTTCCTGCTCCTCTCCTGGCTGCTGACCGATGAACAGTTCATGAGCTGGGGCTGGCGTATTCCGTTCGTCTTCTCTGCTGTGCTGGTGCTGATTGGCCTGTACGTGCGCGTGTCGCTGCACGAGACGCCGGTCTTTGCTAAAGTCGCCGCGGCGAAAAAGCAGGTTAAAGTTCCGCTGGGGACGCTGCTGACCAAACACCTCCGCGTGACCGTGCTGGGCACGTTCATCATGCTGGCGACCTACACGTTGTTCTACATCATGACCGTTTACTCCATGACCTTCAGTACTGCCGCCGCGCCGGTCGGCCTGGGCCTGCCACGTAACGAAGTGTTGTGGATGCTGATGATGGCGGTCATCGGATTTGGTGTGATGGTGCCTATCGCGGGCCTGCTGGCGGATAAATTTGGCCGTCGTTCAAGCATGATCGTCATCACCTCCCTGATTATTCTGTTCGCGCTGTTTGTCTTCCCGCCGCTGCTGGGTTCAGGTAGCCCTGCGCTGGTGATGGCGTATCTGCTGATTGGCCTGAGCCTGATGGGGCTGACCTTTGGCCCAATGGGCGCGCTGCTGCCGGAGCTGTTCCCGACTGAAGTGCGTTACACCGGCGCCTCGTTCTCCTATAACGTTTCGTCGATTCTGGGCGCCTCGGTAGCCCCGTATATCGCCACCTGGCTTCAGGCGAACTATGGCCTGTTCTATGTGGGTGTCTATCTGGCAGCAATGGCAGCGCTGACGCTGATTGCGTTGCTGCTGACGCATGAGACGAAGCATCAGGCGCTGTAAGTGAATGCCGGGGCGAGGCGCGGGGATGCGCCGAGAGGGCGGGTCGCCAGGGTGGTGGCGACTGAGCCACCCTGGCACGTTCACCGGTTATGTTGTGACAGAGTAGTAAGGAACATAACGTGAACGGAATGACCACCAGAGCCGTATGTTCCCCCTCACCCCAGCCCTCTCCCTCAAGGGAGAGGGGGCCGTCTGTGCAGGCATTATTTTGTGGGGATCCCTCACCCCACAGGGAGAGGGAGAAACGGGACTACTTCTTCATCTGCGACAAAATCGTCCGACACTGATTCGCTTCGCCTTCTGACGGCGAAATCAACGCCAGCAGCGCCGCCGCAGGGGTGACCAGCGTAGCGAGCGCGGCGGCGACCGCACCACGCGCAATCAACGGCCCAGCCTTCACGCCCGCCTGCGGATCTTTGAAGGTTCCGCGAACGTACAGCGGCGAGCGCAGGGTGATGATACGAATGCCTTTACTTTCCGGATCGATGGTTAAATCGAGCTGCTCGGACGCCATGCTGGCGGTACCGGTGACGTTGATAACCGCGTTTTCCGTGTCGAAGGCGAAGATCTGCGGACGCGCCACGCCGTTGACCAGATCCAGATTTGCCGCCGCGCAGTTAACGCGTACTTCGTCGTCACCGAAGATTTGCCCGATGATAAAGTTCCCGACGTTCAGCCCCAGGATCTCCATCAGGTTACGGCTCACCAGCCCGTCGTTCATCAGCAGTTTCAGGTTGCCGTTTCCGCTGCCCAGCAGCGCCGCTACGGAGTTACCCGTGCCGCGAATATCCGCGTCGCCGTTCATCTCACCGAGGGTTTTCTGCATCAGTTCCACGTCCGGCATCAGCTCTTTCAGCTTCAGCCGACGCGCCTGGATCTCCGCCCTTCCCTGCATCGGCTTTTTATCCCCCTCCAGGTGGATATTCGATGAAATGGTTCCCCCTGCCATGCCAAACTTCAGCGGTTGCAGGCGCAGGTCGGCGTTTTTCAGGATGATATGGGTCGAGAGGTTGCTCAGCGGCAGCGTGCTGCCATGCTCGATTTTACGTCCTTTGAAGCGCACATCCGCATCCATCACGTCCCATTTGTCGGTTTCGAAGCGGTCATAGGGCAGCACTTTACCCGCAGGCTGAACGTCCTTTTTAACCTCTTTAGACTTCGTGCCTTTGCCCGAATCTACGCCAATCAGCGGACCAAGATCGGCCAGACGCAGCTGGCGGGATTCAACGTCCCCCTCCAGTTTCGGGCGCGGTTTACCGGTGGTGTAGGTCAGCGTGCCGTGGATATCGCTGTCGCCGATGCGGCCGTTGAATCCACGGTAGTCAAAGACGGACGATTTTTCGGTGTTGATTTTGGCAACCAGGTGCCCGTCCGTTTCAAACGGCGGAGTATCCGGCAGCAGTACGCCGGTGAGATCGTACAGTTCCCCCAGCGAATCACCGGCAAACTTAAGCTGGAGGTCGACGCCGCCCATGTTCATCGGATCGTTAACCGTGCCCACGAACGCCACGCGGGTATTGCCCGAGCGGAAATCCGCCTGCACCGGGAACGGCGTGCCCTCGCTCCTGAGCGCCAGCATGCCGCCGATTTTGCCTTTACCGGTGAGCGGCTGGCCGTTGTAGCGCCCTTTCGCCGTCAGGCCAAAGACGTAATCGCCCGCTTTGCTGTCATCGCCTTTAGCTTTGCTGCCCGTGACTTCGCTAAACGGCAGCGGCTTGCCCAGCGGATCGACGAGGATCTCCACGTCAGCCTTACTCACTTTATCGTCAATGGCGATCCGCCCCCGATCGAACAGAATATTGTCGAGGCGGAAAGACCACGAAGAGGGCTGCGCATTCTGATCTTTATCGCCGCTGCTGGCGAGATCGAACGTCCAGTTGTTGTTTTTCTCTGACAGGCGAATCAGCCGCGCGTCGGGCTGCTGGAGTTTGATCCACGGCAGATACACCGTTTTGGTTAACAGGGCTAACGGCGCCAGCGTGGCTTCCACTCGCGGCAGGTGGATCATGGTTACTTCGGGGATGTCGGGCGGGTTACCGAGAATAATATCGTCGGCATGAACGTGCGGCCAGGGCACCCAGCTCCGCCAGCCAGTTTCCTCTTTCTGGCGCTCCCACACGACGCCCAAATCGCCACGTATTGCGAAGGGGCGGTTCAGCTCGGTTGAGACTTTCTGGTTGATGGTCGGTTTGAGGCGGTTCCAGTCAAACGTGGCGATAATGATGATTAAGACCACGATCAGCAACAAGAAAATCCCTGCTGTCCAGGAAATCACCCTGGTTGTTTTTGTCATTGTTGTCCCCTTTCCTGATGAACTTGCCTCTAAAACTATAGTTCAGACAAAGGGAAGCGGGCAGATCAGAGGCTGGTTATCACCTTTTCCAGGGTATCCATGGGGACAGGACGAGAGAGGAAATAACCCTGTGCCGCCGCTGCCGGGGAATTTTGCACGTCGCGCCACTCCTCCAGCGTTTCTACGCCTTCCACAATGACACCCTGGCAATAGCGGTTCATCAGTTGCAGGAGCATCGTAAACAGGTTCCGTCCCTCCGGCGTCTGGCGCAGCATGATAAACAGATCGCGGGCCACTTTGATGTAGTCATAACGCACTTCGCTCAGGGCGGAGAAGTTGGCCATACCGGTACCGAAATCATCCAGCCACAGCGGGCCAAACTCACACATCGAGGCAAACGAGGAGTCCTGCGGCAGCTGAACATGTTCCACCAGCTCGAAGCGCATCCACGGCAAGGTAGCAATCAGCGCCTGCAACGTCGCATTCTGACGTAACGCCATCAGGGTGGGGCCATCCACGTTCACCGACGCCAGAATACCGTGCTGCTTGAAGAACGCCTGCTTCGTCGCCAGCATTCTCAGCTGCTCTTCCAGCACGTCGATACGCTGACGCACGGCAACCTCCGCAAAATAGCGGTCCGGTGCAATACGCTGTGAAGGATTCGATGGATGAGTGACGACCGTTAACACCTCAATCGCCATTAACCGACCGTCGGTACGGTAGATGGGCTGATAAGTGTACGCTCGCTCACATTGCAGCCAGTAGCGATGCTCCTGCAAGTTCTCAATACTTGCCTCAGGCGTAGTGCTCAGCCGCTGGATAACCTGCTCTGACTTCATTTCGGATGTCCTGTTGTATGGGATAGCCTTTCTGGACTCGTCACTGAGTTATCGGCCCGCCAGGTGAGAACTTTATGTTCAATTCACCGGGAAAATGAAATTAAGATGACAGAAATATGCCGGAATACGCGCTGGCTCAAAAAAAATAATGGAACGTCGTTTTAATATAGTTGACCATAAAAAACACACAGCGCACACTACCCTTAATTACTTTGTTCAGGTTCACGACTATGTCTAAAAAAATTGCCGTGATTGGCGAATGCATGATTGAGCTGTCCCAGAAAGGCGCGGAAGTCAGCCGCGGTTTTGGTGGCGATACATTGAACACCTCCGTTTACATTGCCCGTCAGGTCTCCCCCGACGCGCTGAGCGTGAGCTACGTTACCGCGCTGGGAACGGACAGCTTCAGCCAGCAGATGCTGGAAGCCTGGCAGGGTGAAAACGTTGGGACCTCGCTGATCCAGCGAATGGAAAACCGCCTGCCGGGTTTGTACTACATCGAAACCGACAGCACCGGCGAGCGCACCTTCTATTACTGGCGTAATGAAGCGGCCGCCAAATTCTGGCTGGAAAGCGAGGCCGCCGCTGCCATTTGCGAAGAACTGGCGACCTTCGATTATCTCTACCTGAGCGGGATCAGCCTGGCGATCCTGAGCCAGGAGAGCCGTGAAAAGCTGCTGTCACTGCTGCGCGAATGCCGTGCCAATGGCGGTAAGGTGATTTTCGATAACAACTACCGTCCACGTTTGTGGGCCAGCCGCGAAGAGACGCAGCAGGTCTACCAGCAGATGCTCGAATGCACCGATATCGCCTTCCTGACGCTGGATGATGAAGATGCTCTGTGGGGCGAAAAACCGGTTGATGAGGTCATCGCCCGGACGCAGGCTGCCGGGGTCAGCGAAGTGGTGATCAAGCGTGGGGCGGAGTCTTGCCTGGTGGCGGTTGCAGGTGAAGCCGTGACAGAGGTCCCGGCGGTGAAGCTGGCGAAAGAGAAAGTGATCGATACCACTGCGGCGGGAGATTCTTTCAGCGCGGGGTATCTGGCGGTACGTCTGACGGGAGGTACGCCGGAAGCGGCGGCGCAGCGCGGTCATTTAACGGCCAGCACGGTGATTCAGTATCGCGGAGCGATTATTCCGCGCGAGGCGATGCCTGCTTAAGGACTGGGCGGGCTGATGCCCTCACCCTAACCCTCTCCCACAGGGAGAGGGGACGCAGGGCTTACTGGCCCTGCGGAATATCGCTCGCATCCTGATGTAAATCATCGGCTGCCGTTTGCGCTGGCTGCGGCGCCGTCGCCATGATGGCGTTCCAGGTGGCCTTCAACTCTTTCATGTCATATTCCGGCTCACCTTTCGGCTGTAACAGAATCAACGCCATATCCTGCGACAACTGCTGGCGCAGATCCTGATTCAGCATCTCCACGGTCAGACCGTTCAGGAAGTCCTGACGCAGTTTCTGATACTGCTCCGGCGCGATATCCACCACCTGATTCTGCAAGGAGCGAATGCGCTGGCTGATTAAGATATCGGTATCGGCGCGGGCATAGGTGGCGAACAGTTTCTGCAATTCAAGGGATTTCTGCGCCACCAGCGCGTTAAACTCCTCTTCAGACAGGCCCTCTTTACGCACTTTAGCCAGCTCTTTCGCCACCACGCCGAGATTGGCATTGAGCTTATCGCCCGGCGATTCCACGTTAATGGCGCACTGGGCGCGCTGGAACAGCACACGGCAGTCAAAGCCCAGGCCAATATCTTTCACGTTGTTCTTGCTGAGCGTCTGCTGAACGTGCCAGAACAGCGCTTCACGCGCGAGATCCGCACGCCAGTAACGCAGCAGCGCAGAAGACTCGCGGATCGGCTGCCAGGCCGTATCCCACATCATTGAAAGACGATCCTGACGCACGGTATCCGTCATGATGCTGACCGTCTCAGGACGCAGCGGGGACAAGGTAGGAACAGGGGCAGGCGTTTCACGCTTCCCTTTCAGATCGCCAAAGGCTTTGTTGATCTGCTCTATCACCGCACGGCTGTCCACGTTGCCCACTACAATGAGGGTCATGGCATCCGGGGTGTACCACTGCTGGTAGAAAGATTTCACCTGCTCTGCATCCACCGGCTGTTTCAGCGGTTCTGCCGGGTCGTGGCCAAGCAGAGTGGACCCTTTCAGGCGGTAGCGCCACCAGCCTTCTTTGGTATCCGTCGGCCAGGTCGCCACCATGTCGCTGTTGCTCAACGCATAGTTTACGGTCTCAGGCGTAATCGCCAGTTTGCCGGTGGCATCGGATAGATAGGTAAGCGCTTCTTTAAGCAGATCGTTACGGTTGTTGGGCAGGCTCAGGTTAAACATGGTGTAGTCATAGGAGACCACAGCCGGGGGCAGCGGGCGTTTCGGATCGATGGCCTGTTGCCATAAAGAACGCACCTGAACCGCCTGCAAACTGCCGCTCTGGGTGAGCGCCAGTCGAGGAATAAAGTGGCTTAAGCCGGTCTGCTGGGTGCTTTCAGTGAGGGAGCCGGTATTCACAGAAAGACGGATTTCAATGCGATCGCTCGGACGTTGCGGAGTGGATAATACCTGCCACTGGAAACCGTTCGCCAGTGTTCCCTGTTGCCAGGCCGGGTCTGGCTGGAGCGCATCTGCCTGCACATAACTGGCTGCTGCCATCATCAGCAAACCGCCGGTTAAGAGTCGAATTTTTGTGCCCTGCATGTGAACCCCTGATCAACATTCCTGGTTAAAGAGAGTGTCTCGCGACGTGAGCACTCAAAGATGACGATGAAAACCTTCCGATTAGACAGCGTGTTCAGCTAAACGTCACGGGCGGAAGTGAAATATACCCAAAAAAAATCTTGTCGAATTATGACAGGCATGAACGGTTATTATGCGCAGGTGCCCGCATCCCCACAAGGGAATACGGGCATTTATGAGGGATTAAGAGGATAAACCGGGGGTTTTGTCCTCTGATGTGCGGTTATTCAGCGTATCGTTAAGCTTCTTGTGATCCAGCTCTTTCACCCACTTCGCCACCACAATCGTCGCCACGCCATTGCCGACCAGGTTGGTTAACGCACGGGCTTCAGACATAAAGCGGTCAATACCGAGGATCAGGGCCAGGCCCGCCACCGGCAGATGGCCCACCGCCGAAATGGTGGCCGCCAGCACGATAAATCCGCTGCCCGTTACGCCCGCCGCCCCTTTTGAAGAGAGCAGAAGCACCACCAGCAGCGTAATCTGATGGAAGATATCCATGTGGCTGTTAGTGGCCTGGGCAATAAAGACCGCCGCCATCGTCAGGTATATCGAGGTGCCATCCAGGTTAAAAGAGTAGCCCGTAGGAATAACCAGCCCCACCACTGACTTACGGCAGCCCAGCTTTTCCATTTTATCGAGCATACGCGGCAGCGCGGACTCCGAAGAGGATGTGCCGAGGACAATCAGCAGCTCTTCACGAATGTAACGGATAAATTTGAAGATGCTGAAGCCGGTCGCACGGGCGATGGAGCCGAGCACCACCACCACAAACAGAATACAGGTGATGTAGAAGCAGACGATCAGCTGGCCCAGCTGTACCAGCGTGCCGACGCCGTATTTCCCGATGGTGAAGGCCATCGCGCCAAAGGCGCCAATCGGGGCCAGACGCATAATCATGTTGATGATGCCGAAGATAACCTGCGAGAAGCTTTCAATGACGTTAAAAATCAGCTGGCCTTTGCTGCCAAGACGGTGCAGGGCAAAGCCAAACAGCACGGCAAACAGCAGTACCTGGAGGATGTTTCCGCTGGCGAACGCGCCAATCACGCTGCTCGGGATCACGTCCAGCAGGAAGGCAACAATCCCCTGATCTTTCGCCTGTTCAGCGTAAACCGCCACCGCTTTCGCATCCAGCGTGGCCGGGTCAACGTTCATGCCCGCGCCAGGCTGTACCACGTTGACAATAATCAGGCCGATAATCAGCGCGATGGTACTGACAATCTCGAAGTACAGCAGGGCAACCGCCCCCGTACGCCCGACCGCCTTCATGCTTTCCATGCCAGCGATACCGGTCACCACGGTACAGAAAATGACCGGCGCGATGATCATTTTGATGAGCTTAACGAACGCGTCGCCAAGCGGTTTCATCTGCGCGCCCAGCTCCGGGTAGTAGTGACCGAGCAGAATACCGATGGCGATGGCTGTCAGGACCTGGAAGTAAAGACTTTTGAAGAGTGAGGTTTTCATAGGGTGTCCCTGGAAAGAAAAACTACAGGCTTTGTAAGGTTATGGTTAACCTGCGGCTTTAAAATAACACCCACATAACAGGACAGAAATAAACGGGGTTCAAATTTGAAACACAAATGTTAAGAACTTTGAGCTGGCTCGCACAAGCCAGCAACAAAATTACACTTTTGCGTTATTGCCAGCGTCGGCGAGATAGCGTTGCTCAAAGATATCCGTCGGTACGGCGCGATCAAACAGGAAGCCCTGTCCGCTCTCTACGCCCGCCGCAGCCAGCCACTCACGCTGGGCGTCGGTTTCAATACCCTCGGCAATGACGTGCAGATTCAGGCTGTGCGCCATCTGAATAATGGCCTGCACCAGGCTGCAATCTTCCGGCAGCCCTTCCACAAAGGTTTTGTCGATTTTCAGGACGTCCACCGGCAACGTTTTCATGTGCTGGAGCTGACGCAGGCCGGAATACCCCATACCGAAATCGTCCAGCGCAATGCGGATCCCGGCATTACGCAGCGGTTTCAGGATGGCGACAGCGTCGTCAGGATTATCGATACAACGGCTCTCGGTGACTTCCAGGATCAACGTGTGGGGCTGGATGCGGTAGCGATGGATCAACTCAAGCATCTCCGGCACCATGGTCGGGTGCATCAGCTGTAGCGCAGAGAGATTCACCGACAGCGGCAGCGTGATGCCCCGTTGTTGCCAGGCCGCAAGCTGGCGGCAAGACTCTTCCAGCACCCAGTAGCCGACGGTGACCATCAGGCCGCAGGACTCGATACGTTCGATCATCCCTTCAGGCAGCTCCCACGTGCCGTCCGGCTGTTGCATACGCAGCAACGCTTCGGCGCTGGTCACTTCACCCGTGCGCAAATTGACCTGGGGCTGTAACCAGAGCGCAAACTGGCGATTGTCCATCGCCGTCAGAATGTCGCTCTCTTCCGTCAGGCGCTGCTGGGCTTTTTCCATCTGCTCCGGATCAAAGAACTGGATCTGGTTTTTCCCTTTCCGGCGCGCGGTGAACGCGGCCGAGAAAGCCCGACGATAAAGCTGCTCGGCGGTCAGCCCCCCGTAGTACATCGCAATACCGATGCTGGCGCTCGGGCGAAGCTGGATACCCTGAATGGGCAGCCGCTCATTAATGACAGTGAGTACTTGCTGACCTAGCGTAATGGCGTGCCACGGCTCTTTAACACCGTGCGCGATCACCACCAGGTCATAGCCGCTGACCTGGGTGAGCACCATGCGCGGCGCCAGAACGGATTTCACCTTTTCCACCAGCGTCAGTAACAGCATTTCGCGCTGGCTCTCTTTCAGCACGCCCGCCGTGTCCTGCAAGGTTTCGCAGGCAATCACCATCAGCGCGGTGGTCTGCTGGCGGGCGACGGTCTGCTCCAGCAAGGCCATTAAAAACGCTTTGTTTGGCAGATCAGATACCGGAAAACGGGTGGCGTTGCTACTGAGCTCTTCCTGCTGACGCAGGAGACGCTGCTGGTTGATATTGTAACTGCGGACCAGCATGCCAATTTCATCATCGTGATGCAGGCGCGGCAACGGAAGCTGATGCCCCATGTGCTCCTGTGGAGAGAGGTCGTTCAGCTCCCGGGCTATGCGGCGCAACGGATGCACAATTAACCGGTTGATACACCACGTCAGCGCCACGCTCAGCATTAATGTCAAAAGTAAGTAAGTGGTCACTAATGTAGCAACCCAACTCATGACGAATTTATACATGCGGTACGAGTCGGCCTGTAGCACCAGGTAGGCCAGCGGTTGCGGGTTAGCCGGTCTTTCCAGGGAGTAGAGAGGCAGGGAAATTTGCACCGGCAGTTCAAACAGGCGCATCACCATCATCGGGACGGAACGCTCCGGGATAAAGCTCATCCGCAGCGCCTGGAACTGATTCGGCAGTACAACATCCGCGCGGCTCACGATACCGGCGGGCTGAATGCGCTTCAGGATGGATTCCGCCTCGGGGATATCCCCTTTCAGGATCGAGGCTGACAGGGGTTCCCGCACCGAGCGGGCAATACTTTCCAGTTGCGAAGCCGTGTTGTAGCGATTCTGCTGTACGGAGTGAAACAGCAAAATGACGCAGAAGATGAAGACAAACAGCATTGTGACGGCAGACACCATCGCCATCTGTTTGATCGTTAAGGAACGGCTGACACGCAAAATGACTCTCCACAAAACTCGAAGCGCAGGGCGCACCAGGGTGTAAACCTGGTGCGTCCGAGTATACCCGATAGCTGCACTTTTAAGAGAGACTTACAATTAGATTAAGTAAAAATCCGATCACCAGTCTGCATAAGGCACCAGCGGTTCCGGTGGTAAGTCCATATCACCCTGCCAGCCCGCGGCAGAATACCGAACGTAGAGCAGCGCATGGCTCGGGGTATAGTCTTTTGCTTCCTGAATATCGACGCCCAGACCGACAAACCAGTTGGACGTCACGCGGCGTTCAACAATCGCCCTTGCGGTATAACCCGTGCCTGACGAGCTACTTCCGGTTTCCATCACACCTTTATCGGTATAACGGCCTGGCTCATTGTCCGGGATCAGTCCCTGTAACGGATAACGCATCACATCTTTTGTTTTTGAATGAGACCAGGAGACGGAGCCGCCCAGCTCCCATGACCAGTTCTCTGTGCGTTTACGCCAGTTCACCGGTAAGGCGAACGACACATACTCCTGGGGACTGTAGTAACCGCCCTGGCCCAGCGAATAGCCACTTAAATCCTTATCGTAATGCCAGAGCATGTTGGACACGCCCACCGTCAGGCGTTCGTTGTTCTGATTGATGAGCTTGTAGTAATAGCCGGTCATCCAGCGGACGCGCCAGTTATCTTCGACATTCTTCCCGGTGAGGCTGTCGGCACTCAGGCTTGACCAGATACCGTTAGCTTCGCCTTTGTCGTAGCTCATGCTCACGCCGCCACCGGTGGCACGCACGCCGCCCCAGGTGGTGTCGGTATTGGGATCTTTTTGCCCGGCGAAGGCCAGCACCGAGCTGGAAATCGGACGGCGATGGGCTTTCAGGGTGTAGCCAATCGGCCCTAAATCGTTGCTGTAGCTCAGGCTGCCCACCACATCGACCACGTCGAAGCCCATCGGCGTTGTACCGATATCCCACGCCCAGGTTTTGTTCTGCCAGCCGACGGCCACGCTGGCGCCGTTGGCCGACTGGTTCGTGCTGCCGTGACATGGCGTTTCGGCACAGGTACCCCATGTCGGATCGTAAGTTCCGTTATCGGTGTCAAAGGAACCGGCGTTCATATTGACCAGATCGCTACGGAAGAACATACGTCCATCCGACAGCGGCGCATCAACCTGGAGCATGGTGGTGTGCGCTTTCAGGTCGGAATAGCCTCCCGTGCCGCTGGAGCCCCAGTAGTCGTGTTGCAGCGTGACGTTCAGATCCTGCTGACGATAAAGATCGCCTGCATCGCTGCGCACGCCGCGCTTCAGCCAGTCATCTTTCTCATCGTTACGCGTGAGTCGCGTAAAGCTGTCGTTATCGGTGGGACGGGTCGTTGTGATGCCCGATGAGACCATCGCATCTTTCCAGGTGTCCAGCGCCTGCTGAGGCTGACCATTTTGTGCCTGGAAACGGGCGGCATCGCGCATCACCAGCGCACTTTCCATCGAAGGCGGCTGCGATTTGGCCTGCGGAAGAATGGCGTTGAAGGTCTTTTCTGCCGCGGCAGGATCACCCAGTCCGGCCTGCGCCATGGCAAGCCGGCGCTGCATATTGATGGAGAGCGGTTCGCCGTTCTGTGCCGCGGGCAGTTTCGCCAGCGCCGCGCGCGCCGCGTCCTTGTTGCCTTGGGCAAGATAGACCTCGGTCAGGCCGAGGATCGCGTCTTCGTTCTGCGGTTCGCGTTGCAGAATAGTGTTGTAGGCGGTTTTCGCGGCCTCATGATCGCCCCGCTGTTCAGCCCAGTCCGCCAGCGTCAGGTCGATACGGGTGGACGGAGGCTGCTGGCGAAGCAACGTTTCCGCCTCCTGCTCTTTTCCACTGTCGCGCAGGCGGTTGGCGGTTTCCAGCACCTGGTTACTTTGCAGGCGGTCCGCCAGTGCCTGAATGTTGCCGTTCCACTTGTCGCGCGGCAGCGTGTTCAGATGCGCCAGCGCCGCCCGGTCCTGATCGTTACCGGACAGGTACAGCCCGCTGGCGTAAACCTGATCCGGATCGCCCGGTTTCTGACTTGCCAGCTGACGCATCAGGTTATCCGCCTGGCTGCGCTGACCCGCGCTATACAGATCGCGTGACAGTCGGTAGGTGATCCACACGTCGCCCGGGGAAAGCGCAAGGCGTCGGCGCTGAATTTCTGCGGCCTGCGCATATTTCCCCTCGCTTTCCAGCTGTTCAGCCTGGGCTGACAGCTGCTCGTTCGTCAGGCTACGTTCAATATCATCAATGCTGCGGCGCTGGCTGGCAGAGAGCGACTGAATAAACTGCGTCGCCTTCTCCGGAGACTGCGCGCGATAAATATTGGCGAGACCGCGCACCGCGTTGCTGTTGCCGCTGTCCATCCGCAACGCCTGGCGGTAATAGCGTTCGGCCGCGTCGTTATCTTTGCGCGCCGCCGCCGCATCACCGAGCCCCAGAACCGCGTAGCTGTCAGTATTGTCGATATTGCGCGCCTGCTGGTAATAGCGTTCGGCCTGGGCCGTATTATTGGCTTTCAGGGCGTTATCCCCCTGCTGGATCAGCAGCCAGTATCGGTTGACCTTCAGCAGGCTGTCCCATTTGCCCCGGTTATCGCTCTGCGGATCGAGGGCGATCGCCTTTTCAAACTGCGCAACCGCGCGCGCGCGATCGCCTTTCTGAGAATAGGCCTGCCCCAGAGCGCCTACGGCTTCACTGTCAGCGTGGTTGGCGCTGACTGCTTTTTGCAACTCCGTTACCGCTTTACTGCCCTGCCCGGCATCCACTGCGGCTAACCCTTCGGCTTTGGCGCGGAACGCCGGATCGGCGAGCTGTTTTTGCTGTGCTTCAAGCTGGGTGCGCGCCGCCGTCACGTTATCGCCATCGCTGAATACGCTCAGGTATTGTTGCAGCGCGGTGACGCTGGCGCTGCTGACCGGCTGATCTTTGATCTGCTGGTACCACATGTCCGACGCCTGACTGCGGCCATTATTCGATTTGGCCATCTCCTGCAACACCGCGAACCCTTCATCACGCCGTCCGCTCTGGAACAGAAGCTGTGCCAGCGAGGACTGTAGCGGGACGTTGCCCGGACTGCTGGCGTTTATTTTCTTAAGCTGATTAATGGCCAGGTTGCGGCGGGCTGGCTCTTTCGCCACCACGTTCCAGTACTCCGTCGCGATGTCGCCGCTGGGCGGCTTACCGTCAAACAGTTTGTCATACGCAGCAATGGCTTCCTGCGTGTGCCCGGTGGTGGCAAGCAGGCGAGCCTGCTGGAGGGCCTGGCGACCATCCGGCGTGGAAAGCAGCATGGTAGTACGGGAGGACTGGTAGGCACTGGAATCGGGTGCCATTCCTTTCAGGCGATCCAGCTCTTTTTGCGCGCCCGCCGTATCGCCCTGTCGTAACAGGTAGCGGAAGCGCGCGGCAATCACGTCCGGGTTGTTGGGGTCGATCAGCTCAAGGCGATAGAGCGACTGGCGCACTAAATCCTCACGCTGGGTGGATTCCCCCAGACGGACCTGTTCCAGCAGCTGTCTCTGCTGCGGGGAGTTGGCGGCCTGGGCCAGGGGCATTAGCGCCAGGCCAAGCGATAAGGTGAGTAGATTCAGTGTGAACGTGCGCATTCCTGGCCCCAATCCGGTAGTAATTCACCTTGCACGGTGAAACGAAAACGATGCTGATCCCACCCTTGTCCAAAGAGGGTCAGAACGTAGCTGTAATAAGCATTGTTATCGGGAAAACGATCGGCGACGTGCTGGCGTTGCACCGCCTGCGCGTCCCGGTTTTGTAAAAACGGAAGGAGAGAGGCAGAAAACCCTACCGGCCCATCTCCGGTGCGTTTCCCGGTTGCTACATCCACTTTCTCCGGCGGCAAGCCTTGTTTGATTGTGGTGGTCGCCATGGGCTTGAAACGCGCCAGTAGCCGGGCTTTCTGCGGATCGTTATCGTTCATCATCCCTACCCACAGATAGACGCGAATCGCATCGTAGCTGCCGATCAGGGATGCATCCTGCGACAGCTGCCAGCCGCCCTTTTTTTGGTATTTCACCCAGTTCGGGGAAAATCCTTTAGGCGCGGTCTCCAGCAGCAGACGCAGGTTAGTTTCACGGAGCGTCGTCCACGGCGCGCCAAAACGGGTGAAATAGCTCGCAAGCTGCGGCGGCAGGTAGCTGGGGTTAAAGCGCCAGACACTCTCTTCGGCAAAACCGACTTTACCCGGCAGCAGCATAGAACCCAGCCCCGGCACCTTCACCACTTCCTCACTGGCAATGCGCGTCAACAGCGCCTTACCCGTGCGCGTGTAATCGGGATTTTTCCACAGCCGCCCGGCTTCAAGCAGCGACCAGGCAATCCAGATATCGGCATCAGACGCGGAGTTAGGGTCGATAACCGCCCAGGTTTCGTCGTCCTTTTTTCCCCACAGCCAGGCCGGGAGATGTTGGGCTAAATCTCCCTCGGCAAGGTTATCGCGCGTCCATGCCAGCAGCAGATCGAACGCCTTGCGATCGTTTGCCGCGAGGGCAAAGAACAGCCCGTAGCTTTGCCCTTCGGAGGTGGTGATTTTGCGCGCGTCACTGGGATCAATGACCCGCCCACTTTCGCTCATATAATCCTGCTTGAACGTCTCCCAGGCAGGCCAGCGACAGGCAGCGTGAAGATTCGCCGCCGCCAGCATCAACGCTGCGACTACACACCCGCGAAAGATTTTCATCACCGCTTACTCATGGTCCGGGTTAAGACGACGACGGCTGATGATTCGCAGCAGACGCCACAGTACCCACGCCAGCAATACGACGCTGAGCGCAGCCAGCACGGCCAGCAGCACCGGGTGGTTAGACAGGGCGTACCACAGGCGTTCGAACCACGGCAGATGACCGACGTAGTAGACATCCCCCACGCGCAGGCTGTTTACCCCCGACTCACGGATCACCGAGACGGAACCGAACATTGCTGCCCGTTTACCGCTGTCGTTCATGGCCGTGTTGAGCAGCTCATAGCCGCGTGGGCTGTCCGCCAGCAGGGCGATAACGCTGCGCTGGTCGTTATACGGCGACTGGAAGCCGACAATCGCGGCCATCGGACCCGTTGAACTTACGGTCGTCCTGATATTGGCCTGACGATCGCCGCTGTCCGGCATGATGCTCGGGAACTCGGTCTGACGCAGCGGCGTGTTGACCCATGACTGAGCCGCCTGCACCAGCAGATCGACGCGCTTCTCGTCTTTCAGCTTGTCCGGAATGTTGCCGATGACCATGATATCGGCATCTTTGTTCTGGATCTGACTACCGTCATCCGTCACCGTCACGTTGATAGCCGGCAAGCCGGTTTGCGCCCCAACGGTGCCCATGGTGTCCAGCAGCGTGGCAACCTGACCTTCGTTGGCCGCTTTTGGCATCACGACAATCGATTCAGAGAGATCAGCCATGCGGCTGAACGGGAAGCTGGCGTTAGCAAAGGCACGCAGATCCGGCATCGCGATAAAGTGGTAATACTTCGAGAAGTCGATCGTGGAATCATCGCCAATCACCACGTGGTTTTGCACCGGCTGGAAGGTAATACAGTTTTCCACCGATCCACCCGGCATGGGGTTCATATACTGGAAGTTAAACCGCAGCTGGTTCACCGCACCGAGCTTCAGCGCCGGGATCGACACATCGGTTTTGCCATCCAGCAGCCCCTGCAATACAGGCAGACGAAGCATCAACCGGTTTGTCTCCTGGCTGCTGGTCAGGCTGAACGATTGCAGGAACTGGTTGTTGAGGCTGATATCCATGCGCGAGCTGTCTTTGGTTGCCGGCGCGGTGTAACGGTAGTTCAGGTTGATATCAATGCCGTTGGTGCGCAGCAGATAGAGATCCGGCGGCAGGTTCAGCGACAGGCTGACAGGAGAAGGTTCAAGCCCGGTTGACTGCAATTGCTCTTCATAGGTTTTCAGCTCGCCAAAGGTGATTGCCCGGTCGGTACGTACCCAGTTCGGCGCATCATAAGGCTTACGCGCCAGCAGCGGTTTCACCTCATCCACCACAACGCTGTTACCGCGGAACAGGATATTTCCCTGCGCAATGCCCTTCGCCGCCTGCACCAGATCTTTGTCATCACGGCCGAAGATCACCAGCAGCTTCACGTACGGATTGTCCGGATGGCTGATCATCTCGATGGTGGGCGCTTTCACCTCCGGATGGTCACGCAGGAAAGCCGGACGTTTGGCGTTGGTGGCAAACACGATCGCGTTTTTGTCCGGCATTTTGTCGTACATGACCGGGAAACTTTGACCACGCCAGCCGGAGCGGGAACCAAACCAGGATGCCACGATAGAGGCCGCCAGCTGTTCGGTCACATCAGGAGAGCCGGCAAAGACCATCGGCAGGTTCAGCGGACGGTTATCACGCGGGTCGAAGAACGGCACCGGGAAGGCGGAGAGATCGTTTTTCAACGCCAGCGGCTGATAGGTCATCTGAAGCGAAGAGTTACGACCGACATCCAGCCACAAGGTGCTGCTGGCCGGGTTTTCACAGACATCGCGGTAGTGGCCGACAAACTCCAGACGCACGCGGTTAAAGTCGGTGATAAACAGCGGGTTAATCGGCACCTGAGCCAGGGTTTTCTTACCCAGTTGCTCTTTGGTGACGGGCAGGACGTCCATTAGCTCGTCATTCAGATAGACCTTAAGCTGGGACTGCACCGGCAGCAGCGACGGCGATGGGGTGTATTCCAGGTTGAGCACCGCTTTCGACACGACTTCATCACTGCGCATACCGAATTCGATACCGCCATTTGGGTTGATGCCGCGCAGAACCATACTGCCCGGAGGAGGCGCGATCTGTGCAAACGTCAGCTTAACGTCACGCGACGGCGTATTTTCGGCAACCACCGGCGCACTGGCTCCCGGCACGCCAGGCATGACCTGCCCAACCACCGGGTTGTCGCCGGGCAGCGTATTCCCCGTCGTCGGCTGATTCGGGACAACGTTCTCCGTCTGCCCCGGCGCGGCCGTCACAACCGGATCGGTCGCTTGCGCGACGACAGGCACCGTTGGCGCGGGCGTGGTCGCTGCGTTATCAGGCGCCGCGTTAGCCACTGTTGCAGGGAGCGCACTCATCCCCATTGCCACTGCACATAACCAGGAAAGTTTTGTTTTCATCGCGTTATCATCATTGTTGAGCCATAACCGGGTCCGCCTGCTTCGCTTCATCTCGCTCAGGTCGACGCGGAATGAACGACACGACCCAGGAAACCAGTGAAGTAAGTGACCGGAAAATTAATTTCACCGACGACGGGGCAAATTCTGCAAGGTGACGATAGCCACGGAACCCCAGCTTAAGAATATCCAGCAGGCTTTCCAGAGGCTTATCCTCAGGGAAGCTGTCCTGCCAGAGAGCCCACGTATCCGCGCGGGCAAACGTACACTGCACAAAATCAATGTGTTGTTTTTTGGTCAGCGGCATCAGTTGCAGACCCACTTCATTTCCTCTCACACGCACCACCTGCGTCGGGAAGACATACTCCTGCTGGCCGCGCTTAAGCAGTAGGTTGACCTTCTGCCCCTCCAGCACCTTCGCCTGACCGTTGATCTTGATACCCAGACCGCCATCCGAAAAGTCATGTACGGTACAGGAGAAGAGATGTCCATCGTCGCGGGCAATGGCCGCTGGCATGCTGATTTCGACGCGATGCGCGCGGCGAACCTGCTTGCTCTCCACCGATACCGCCACCGCGCCACCGAGGATAATCAGGTTATAAAACACCCACGCCATACTCACGAAGACCGTCAGAATTTCGTTTTCCGGGCCGTAGAAGTAGCGCCAGATCCCAACAATCACGCCCACAATATTCAGCAGCACTAGGAAGATATAGGGCCGGGAGATCACCCAGTCGACATACTCCTCTTCCACCAGCCCGCCCTTCGCGGTGACGTTGAATTTCCCTTTATGCGGGTTAATCAGCGCCACCATGGTTGGCGGCGCGATGTACCAGGCCAGCACCGTTTCGTAAATTTCACTCCAGAAGGAGTGCCGATATTTCCCCTGAATCTTCGAGTTCGTCAGGCTGGCGTGGATCATGTGCGGCAGAACGAACAGGGCAATCATCAGCGCAGGCGCATAGATGATGTAAGCGTGAAGGAGCAGGAACGCCAGCGGCGCTGTGAGAAAGATAAGCCGTGGAATACCCGACAGGAAGTGGAACATGGCGTTGACGTAGCACAGCCGTTGCGCCAGCTTCAGCCCTTTACCCATCAGCGGGTTATCGAGCCTGAAAATTTGCACCATGCCGCGGGCCCAGCGAATACGCTGGCCGATGTGCGCCGACAGGGATTCCGTGGCCAGCCCCGCCGCCTGAGGAATACGCATGTAGGCCGAGGTATAGCCAAGACGGTGCAGACGCAGCGAGGTGTGCGCATCTTCCGTGACCGTCTCGACGGCGATCCCGCCAATTTCATCCAGCGGTTTCCGGCGGATCACCGCACAGGAGCCGCAGAAGAACGTGGCGTCCCACATGTCGTTCCCGTCCTGCACCAGGCCATAGAACAGCGTGCCCTCGTTCGGGGTTTTACGAAAACGACCGAGGTTACGTTCAAACGGGTCCGGTGAGAAGAAGTGGTGCGGCGTCTGCATCATCGCAAGCTCTTTCTCCTTCAGGAACCAGCCCATGGTCATTTGCAGGAACGAGCGCGTTGGCACGTGGTCGCAGTCGAAAATAGAGACGAATTCCCCTTTGGCATATTTCAGCGCATTGTTGATGTTACCGGCTTTCGCGTGTTCATGCGTGGTACGGGCGATGTACTCTACCCCCACTTCGTCCGCGAACTGGCGGAACTCGGCGCGGCCACCGTCATCGAGGATCCAGATTTTGATTTTATCCTTCGGCCAGTCGATACCCAGCGCGGCGTAAATGGTGTTTTTTACCACCGACAGGTCTTCGTTGTAGGTCGGCACGAAGAGGTCCACCGTAGGCCACTGGGTCGTGTCTTTTGGCAGCGGCACCGGCTGTCGATTCAGCGGCCAGATAACCTGGAAGTAACCCAGCACCAGCACGATCCAGGCGTAAGTCTCAGCAAACAGCAGCACTAAGCCGCACACCAGGCTGACCGGATCGTCCCAGTTCAGCGTTGAGGTATATCGCCACCAGATGTAGCGGCAGGAAACGGTCAGCGATAGCACAATCAGCATCAGGGCAGAAAAACGCCCTGGTATGCGCCGCACCAGCAGCGCCACGCCCCACAGCAGGATCAGGAAGGTGAACTGCGCCAGCGGGTTGAAAGGCTGGGTAATACAGACCAGCGCAAGAATCAGCGAGAACACCACAACCACGCCGAGAATAAAACGCCGCAAGCCCGGGTGTAGGTGCCCGAGCTCTTTTTGGTTATCTAAATGACCCGTTTTGTCGCCCACCCGGTCGGGTAGCCGGTCAAGCCACTGGTGGTAGTGTTCACGCAGGTTCTGCACACGATCGAAGCTGCGCCAGCGGGACGTTTTTTTCTCCGCGCCCGTTGAGGTCGTCAGTAGCCAGATGGACTGAATAGCGTAGCGCGCGGGATCCAGCGGACGCGGCTTGTCAGGGTTGATATGCGGATAGAGTTCACCGTGGCGCGCGCGAATGCGTTGCCAGCGGGGATGCTCGAGGGGGATGAACATCCACGCCAGAATCATCCACAAACAGCCCAGCGCTGCGCTCAGCGACGAGGCGCCGTGATGACGGTAATGGCGGTAGCGTTCACTTAAGCGCGAACTGACCGGCGGAATGAGCAGCCAGTTAGTCAGGCGGCTCATACTGAACTCCCGGCAGGCTCCGGCCGTTTAGCAAAGTGCAGCAGACACCAGTTGGCCAGCGTCAGGATCTCTTCCGCCGCCAGTGAATCGCTACGGTACTCCCCGAGGGGTTGTTTGGACGCGAGGCACTCCGCCATCGCTTCGTCACGATGGATCACCATTGGCAACAGGCGGCGCTGACTCTGGAGCCAGACCTGGTAGAGATCGTCCTGGATCTGGCTGCCAATGCGCAGATCGTTGATCAGAATATGGGCATTGGCAGGCATCGGCTGCTGATGCAGACGGATATGACAATTCGCATCTACGTTCGCGATGGAGAGCACATGGTCGCACTGCGCCAGCAGCTGGCGGGTCAGCGACGCGGCACCGTGCGGCAGGTCCAGCAGGATCCACTGATAGTGCCCGCTCTCTTTCAGGCTCTGCAATGCGGTGATGAAGCGAGAGAACAGGCGCTGGTACGCGGCTTCATTCCCGCGCTCGGTTTCGGTCAATTGACCAAAGGGAAGCAAATCGAGCTGGGAGGTATAACGCAAACCCGCATCCCGCCAGTCTTTATCGTCCAGAAGCGCACGTCCCCAGCCGTTTGCATGCGTAAAGTCGACATTGAATGACATGCGCAGCAAATTATCGGAACAGGCATCAATGACCAGTACCGATTCACCTAATACCTGCAATGACCACGCCAGCGCCGCGGTAACGGAAGTTGTACCCACCCCACCACGGACGCCCTGTAATCCTAGTACAGCCATCAATGGCTTCCTTATTGTTGTTGGGCAAACTCAGCTAATAACGGCCAACGTTTAATAGCCGCCGCCAACTGTTCCCGCTGGGAAATATCGGTGTAATCTATTTCAGGCAAAGAAAAAGCCTGCGTGAGTGCCAAAAAATCGTTCTGGAATGTGTAACCCAGACTTGAGTCGACTGGGGTTGCGGGTTCGTTATTTTGCATTCTTTTTTCATCCCTTTGAGTAAAATCATAAGATTCAGATGCAGCGAGGCGTCCTGCCCACTAAATTTCATTTACATGCTAAATCTGATGTTCTTTAATTTCAATGTTAGGTTTATTTCTACGCTTTCGCTAGTAAACTGAGAGACATAGAAATTCGACGAAAAGAGGGACACCGTGGACTCCATATTTTCTATTGGCATCCAGTCATTATGGGACGAATTGCGCCACATGCCAGTCGGAGGAGTCTGGTGGGTTAATACGGATCGTAATGAAGATGCCATCAGTCTGGTAAACCAGACGATAGCGGCGCAGGGGAAGGATTCCCGCGTGGCCATAATTACGATGGGCGAAGAGCCGAAGTCAATCATCAGGCTCGACAGTGACCGTGGACCCCAGACAGTACGATTATTTTCCATGCCTGCGGAGGCTGACAGTCTATACTTTTTACCCCGCGATATTCAGTGTTCTATTGTTCCTGAACACTATTTACTGATTCTAAAATGCTCTAATAACGGCCTGCAAAATATCCCCTCTGAAAAACTGCTGAAATGGCTGGAAAGAATCAACAGATGGGCAAAAAATCAAAATTGCACCTTATTGGTTGTTAACCCAGGCAGTAATAATGACAAGCTTTTTTCACTTTTAATGAGTGAATACCGTTCTCTCTATGGCCTGGCCAGTATTCGTGTCCAGACCGACAGCCATCTTTACGACGTGGCTTTCTGGTGCAATGAAAAAGGGGTGAGCTCCCGACAACAACTTACCCTCAAACATGTCGGGGATGAGTGGCATCTTGCTCAACAGGAAGAGACGGTAGTTCAGCCACGCAGTGATGAAAAACGCGTTCTGAGCCATATTGCGGTACTGGAAGGTGCGCCTGCACTGTCTGAGCACTGGTCACTGTTCGATACCAATGAAGCCTTATTTGATGAGGCGCGCACCACGCAGGCGGCGACCATTATTTTCTCGTTGATCCAGAATAACCAAATCGAAACGCTGGCAAGGCACATTCACACATTACGTCGCCAGCGCGGCAGCGCGTTAAAAATTGTGGTGCGTGAAAATAATACCAGCCTGCGCGCCACCGATGAGCGCTTATTACTGGGCTGCGGCGCGAATATGGTCATCCCGTGGAATGCTCCCCTGTCGCGCTGTCTGACGCTGATCGAAAGCATCCAGGGCCAGCAGTTTAATCGACATGTTCCGGAAGATATCAGCACCCTGCTTTCAATGACGCAGCCGATGAAACTGCGCGGCTACCAGAAATGGGACACCTTCTGCGATGCGGTGGGCAACATGATGAGCAATACGCTGTTACCGGCAGACGGAAAAGGGGTGATGGTTGCCCTGCGCCCCGTGCCGGGTATTCGCGTTGAGCAGGCGCTTACTCTGTGCCGCCCTAACCGTATCGGGGATATCATGACCATTGGCGATAACCGCCTGGTGCTGTTCCTCTCCTTCTGCCGGGTGAACGATCTGGATACGGCGCTTAACCATATCTTCCCGCTTCCTACCGGGGATATCTTCTCGAACCGCATGGTCTGGTTTGAAGATAATTTGATCAGCGCTGAGCTTGTCCAGATGCGTGCCCTGGCTCCTGAAAAGTGGGCGAAACCGTTGCCTGTGACAAGCGGTGCCAAACCGGTTCTGAACGCGAAACATGACGGGCATGTCTGGCGTCGGGTACCTGAGCCGCTACGCTTACTGGATGAGAACAAGGAGAGCGCGCCATTATGAATATCAGCGATATCATCCAACTGGTTGTTCTGTGCGCGCTGATTTTTTTGCCGCTTGGCTACTATGCACGCCATTCCCTGCGCCGTATTCGCGATACGGTCAGATTACTGTTCGTCAAACCTCGCTATATTAAACCCGCCGGAACACTGAGTCGCGCTCCGAACGTCAAGGCAAACCGAAAACATGACTAATTCTACCTATACCTCTTCGGCGCCATCGCCACTCTGGCAATACTGGCGCGGCCTGTCCGGCTGGAATTTCTACTTTCTGGTGAAGTTTGGTCTGCTGTGGGCAGGCTATCTTAATTTCCACCCTCTGCTTAACCTGGTGTTTATGGCATTCCTGCTGATGCCAATCCCGAACCTCAGGCTGCACCGTATACGTCACTGGGTCGCTATCCCCATCGGTTTCGCCCTGTTCTGGCATGATACCTGGCTGCCCGGCCCTGAAAGCATCATGAGCCAGGGCTCCCAGGTCGCAGGTTTCAGTGCGGACTATATGCTCGATCTGGTTGAGCGCTTTATTAACTGGCAGATGATTGGCGCGGTATTTGTCCTGCTGGTCGCCTGGCTGTTCCTGTCTCAGTGGATCCGGGTGACGGTGTTTGTCGTCGCGATTATGATCTGGCTTAACGTCCTGACGCTGACGGGCCCGAGCTTCTCGCTGTGGCCAGCCGGTCAGCCGACGACAACCGTGACCACCACGGGCGGTTCCGCCGCCGCGACCGTCGCGACAGCAGGGGATACGCCTGTGGTTGGGGATATTCCAGCGCAGACTGCACCGCCGACATCCACGAACCTGAACGCGTGGCTCTCCAGTTTTTACGCTGCGGAAGATAAGCGTCAGACGAAATTCCCGGACGCGCTGCCTGCCGATGCTCAGCCGTTTGAGCTGCTGGTCATTAACATCTGTTCTCTGTCCTGGGCTGACGTTGACGCGGCTGGTTTGATGTCGCACCCGCTGTGGTCGCATTTCGATATTCAGTTCAAGGACTTCAACTCGGCCACGTCGTACAGCGGCCCGGCGGCTATCCGCCTGCTGCGCGCCAGCTGCGGACAGCCTTCGCATAAGAACCTCTACCAGCCGGCAGCTAACCAGTGTTATCTGTTTGATAACCTGGCAAAACTGGGCTTTACCCAGCACCTGATGATGGGTCATAACGGTCAGTTCGGTAACTTCCTGAAAGAAGTACGTGAACAGGGTGGCATGCAGGCCCCGCTGATGGACCAGAAAGGGCTGCCGGTTACGTTGCTGGGCTTTGATGGCTCGCCGGTGTATGACGATACCGCCGTGCTTCAGCGCTGGTTAGATACCGTCGGCAAAGAGGAAGGGACACGTAGTGCGACGTTCTATAACACGCTGCCGCTGCACGACGGGAACCATTATCCCGGCGTGAGTAAAACGGCCGATTATAAGGCCCGTGCGCAGAAGTTCTTTGACGAGCTGAACGCGTTCTTCAACGAGCTGGAAAAATCAGGCCGCAAAGTGATGGTGGTGATAGTACCGGAACATGGGGGAGCGTTGAAAGGCGACAGGATGCAGGTGTCTGGTCTGCGCGATATCCCAAGCCCGTCCATCACTAACGTTCCGGCCGGGATTAAGTTCTTTGGCATGAAGGCGCCGCATCAGGGAGCTCCAGTTGAGATCACCCAGCCAAGCAGCTATCTGGCTATCTCGGAACTGGTCGCTCGCGCAGTAGACGGTAAGCTGTTTGTGGAAGATAGCGTGAACTGGGATCAGCTCACCAGCGGGCTGCCGCAGACGGCGGAGGTATCGGAAAACGCCAATGCGGTGGTGATCCAGTATCAGAATAAGCCTTATGTCCGACTGAATGCCGGGGATTGGGTGCCGTATCCGCAGTGATGAGCTGCTACACCCTCTCCCCTGTGGGGAGAGGGTTACTCTGCACTTCGTAACGAAATTTCACCGCCCACCCAGGGCTTAATCACACCATCCTGTTCAAGAAGCAACGCACCCTGCGCGTCAATGCCGCGTGATGTGCCGTAAATCTCTTTATCCCCAATCAGCAGCTTCACTGGTCGGTTAATAAAGTTATCCAGCTTTTCCCAGCGGGACAGGAATGGCGCTAACCCCTCCTGTTCAAAGAGCGTCAGCGAACTACGCAACTCATTGATCATGCGGACGGCAAGCGTATTGCGATCGATGGTGATCCCCGCTTCCTGTAGGTTGGTCCAGGCCTGGTTCACGACATCGTTCTGCACGTTTCGCATCACCATGTTCAGCCCCGCTCCAATAACGATCTGTGCGGCATCGCCTGTTTTTCCCGTCAGTTCGACCAGGATCCCCGCCAGCTTCCGATCGTTGAGATACAGATCGTTGGGCCATTTTACCCGCACCTGATCGGCACCCAGATCGTGCAGCACCTCTGCCATCACAATGCCGATGACCAGGCTCAGCCCGATGGCCGCAGCTGGCCCCTGTTCAAGCCTCCAGTACATGGAAAGGTAGAGGTTGGCGCCAAATGGTGAGAACCACTTACGCCCCCGGCGGCCACGTCCTGCCTGTTGGTACTCGGCAACGCAGGCATCACCGGATTTCAGCTCGCTCAGGCGATCCAGCAGATACTGGTTCGTCGAATCAATGACCGGCAATACCGCGACGTTACCGTGCCCAATCTGGCTGCGGATGATCTCTTCATTCAGTAACTGGATCGGTTCCGGCAGGCTGTAGCCTTTTCCCGGCACCGTAAACACATCCACGCCCCAGTCGCGGAGCGTTTGAATATGTTTATTGATGGCAGCGCGGCTCATGCCCAGCTGTTCGCCCAGCTGCTCGCCAGAATGAAACTCGCCATCAGCAAGGATACCGATGAGAGTTAACGGAATAGTATTGTCCTTCACGCAATGGTCTCCACGGCATTCACTTCGCCCGTTCGGCCAATAAAGCGAACTTCAGGCTCCAGCCAGACGTTGAATTTTTCGCCCACGCGCTGACGAACATGGTGCGCCAGGTTGACGACATCCTCACTTGTCGCGTTGGACTGGTTGATCAGTACCAGCGCCTGCTGACGATGAACAGCAGCGCCACCAAGAGTAGTACCTTTTAATTCACACTGATCGATAAGCCAGCCTGCGGCCAGCTTCACGCTGCCATCCGCCTGAGGATAATGCGGGGCCGTTGGCCAGCCAGCGAGAAATGCTTTTGCATTTTCGCTGCTGATCACCGGGTTTTTGAAGAAACTGCCCGCATTTCCGTTGACTTTCGGGTCCGGGAGCTTGGTCATGCGCATGTGGCATACGGAATCAAATACCTCACGCGGTGTGACGGTAGCCGGGTCAAGACGGGTCAGATCGCCGTAAGTCAGAACGGGTTTCCAGGCTTTCGCCAGGCGCAGACCAACGGCCACAATGACGAAACGATCCTGATAATCGTGCTTGAAAATGCTGTCGCGATAACCAAAGCGGCACTGCTCTGCGGTCAGGCGCTTCGCCGTTCCGGTCGCGAGTTCGATGCAATCGACATATTCGCAGACGTGTTTCAGTTCGATGCCGTAGGCACCGATGTTTTGAATAGGAGATGATCCTGCACAGCCCGGGATCAGGGCCAGGTTTTCCAGTCCGGGCATCCCTTTTTCAAGGGTATATTGCACCAGATGGTGCCAGTTCTCGCCAGCACCCACGTGTAAATGCCAGCTTTCAGCGCTCTCTTTACACTCAATCCCCATGATGCGATTGACGATTACCGTCCCCGCAAAATCATCGAGAAACAGGACATTACTTCCTTCGCCCAGAATAAGTACGGGTTCACCGTTTCCTGTTGCGTTTTGCCATGCATTCAGCAACTGCTGAGCACTTTCGGCACGTACAATTTGATTAGCATTCCGTTGAATACCAAAGGTATTCCAGGGCTTAAGGGAGTGATTCATAGACGCTATCCTGATGCAAAAACCGGGATAGTTTACCGTATATATGGGGGGATAGGTGATTTGTTTATGGAAAGGAAGCAGGTGTAGAAACGCAAAAAGGCCATCCTTGCGGATGGCCTCTTCACTTGTTTGATGCCTGGCAGTTCCCT
>NZ_QFLS01000018.1:0-3090 GCF_004136695.1 Enterobacter cloacae complex sp. 677-3DZ2D5B
TTTGCTCTTTAAAAATCTGGATCAAGCTGAAAATTGAAACGACACACAGCTCATGTGTGTTCGAGTCTCTCAAATTTTCGCAATCAGAAGTGAAACATCTTCGGGTTGTGAGGTTAAGCGACTAAGCGTACACGGTGGATGCCCTGGCAGTCAGAGGCGATGAAGGACGTGCTAATCTGCGAAAAGCGCCGGCGAGGTGATATGAACCCTTGACCCGGCGATGTCCGAATGGGGAAACCCAGTGTGTTCCGACACACTATCGTTAACTGAATACATAGGTTAACGAGGCGAACCGGGGGAACTGAAACATCTAAGTACCCCGAGGAAAAGAAATCAACCGAGATTCCCCCAGTAGCGGCGAGCGAACGGGGAGCAGCCCGGAGTCTGAATCAGCTTGTGTGTTAGTGGAACGGTCTGGAAAGTCCGACGGTACAGGGTGATAGTCCCGTACACGAAAATGCACAGGTTGTGAACTCGAAGAGTAGGGCGGGACACGTGGTATCCTGTCTGAATATGGGGGGACCATCCTCCAAGGCTAAATACTCCTGACTGACCGATAGTGAACCAGTACCGTGAGGGAAAGGCGAAAAGAACCCCGGCGAGGGGAGTGAAAAAGAACCTGAAACCGTGTACGTACAAGCAGTGGGAGCACCTTCGGGTGTGACTGCGTACCTTTTGTATAATGGGTCAGCGACTTATATTCTGTAGCAAGGTTAACCGTATAGGGGAGCCGAAGGGAAACCGAGTCTTAACTGGGCGTTAAGTTGCAGGGTATAGACCCGAAACCCGGTGATCTAGCCATGGGCAGGTTGAAGGTTGGGTAACACTAACTGGAGGACCGAACCGACTAATGTTGAAAAATTAGCGGATGACCTGTGGCTGGGGGTGAAAGGCCAATCAAACCGGGAGATAGCTGGTTCTCCCCGAAAGCTATTTAGGTAGCGCCTCGTGAACTCATCTTCGGGGGTAGAGCACTGTTTCGGCTAGGGGGCCATCCCGGCTTACCAACCCGATGCAAACTACGAATACCGAAGAATGTTATCACGGGAGACACACGGCGGGTGCTAACGTCCGTCGTGAAGAGGGAAACAACCCAGACCGCCAGCTAAGGTCCCAAAGTCATGGTTAAGTGGGAAACGATGTGGGAAGGCACAGACAGCCAGGATGTTGGCTTAGAAGCAGCCATCATTTAAAGAAAGCGTAATAGCTCACTGGTCGAGTCGGCCTGCGCGGAAGATGTAACGGGGCTAAACCATGCACCGAAGCTGCGGCAGCGACACTATGTGTTGTTGGGTAGGGGAGCGTTCTGTAAGCCGTTGAAGGTGTGCTGTGAGGCATGCTGGAGGTATCAGAAGTGCGAATGCTGACATAAGTAACGATAAAGCGGGTGAAAAGCCCGCTCGCCGGAAGACCAAGGGTTCCTGTCCAACGTTAATCGGGGCAGGGTGAGTCGACCCCTAAGGCGAGGCCGAAAGGCGTAGTCGATGGGAAACAGGTTAATATTCCTGTACTTGGTGTTACTGCGAAGGGGGGACGGAGAAGGCTATGTCAGCCGGGCGACGGTTGTCCCGGTTTAAGCATGTAGGCGGAGGTTCCAGGTAAATCCGGTACCTTATTAACGCTGAGGTGTGATGACGAGGCACTACGGTGCTGAAGTGATAAATGCCCTGCTTCCAGGAAAAGCCTCTAAGCATCAGGTAACACGAAATCGTACCCCAAACCGACACAGGTGGTCAGGTAGAGAATACCAAGGCGCTTGAGAGAACTCGGGTGAAGGAACTAGGCAAAATGGTGCCGTAACTTCGGGAGAAGGCACGCTGATAGGTAGGTGAAGTCCCTGCGGGCGGAGCTGAAATCAGTCGAAGATACCAGCTGGCTGCAACTGTTTATTAAAAACACAGCACTGTGCAAACACGAAAGTGGACGTATACGGTGTGACGCCTGCCCGGTGCCGGAAGGTTAATTGATGGGGTTAGCGGCAACGCGAAGCTCTTGATCGAAGCCCCGGTAAACGGCGGCCGTAACTATAACGGTCCTAAGGTAGCGAAATTCCTTGTCGGGTAAGTTCCGACCTGCACGAATGGCGTAATGATGGCCAGGCTGTCTCCACCCGAGACTCAGTGAAATTGAACTCGCTGTGAAGATGCAGTGTACCCGCGGCAAGACGGAAAGACCCCGTGAACCTTTACTATAGCTTGACACTGAACACTGGTCCTTGATGTGTAGGATAGGTGGGAGGCTTTGAAGCGTGGACGCCAGTCTGCGTGGAGCCATCCTTGAAATACCACCCTTTAATGGCTGGTGTTCTAACGTAGACCCGTGATCCGGGTTGCGGACAGTGTCTGGTGGGTAGTTTGACTGGGGCGGTCTCCTCCCAAAGAGTAACGGAGGAGCACGAAGGTTGGCTAATCCTGGTCGGACATCAGGAGGTTAGTGCAATGGCATAAGCCAGCTTGACTGCGAGCGTGACGGCGCGAGCAGGTGCGAAAGCAGGTCATAGTGATCCGGTGGTTCTGAATGGAAGGGCCATCGCTCAACGGATAAAAGGTACTCCGGGGATAACAGGCTGATACCGCCCAAGAGTTCATATCGACGGCGGTGTTTGGCACCTCGATGTCGGCTCATCACATCCTGGGGCTGAAGTAGGTCCCAAGGGTATGGCTGTTCGCCATTTAAAGTGGTACGCGAGCTGGGTTTAGAACGTCGTGAGACAGTTCGGTCCCTATCTGCCGTGGGCGCTGGAGAATTGAGGGGGGCTGCTCCTAGTACGAGAGGACCGGAGTGGACGCATCACTGGTGTTCGGGTTGTCATGCCAATGGCACTGCCCGGTAGCTAAATGCGGAAGAGATAAGTGCTGAAAGCATCTAAGCACGAAACTTGCCCCGAGATGAGTTCTCCCTGAGACCTTGAGTCTCCTGAAGGAACGTTGAAGACGACGACGTTGATAGGTCGGGTGTGTAAGCGCAGCGATGCGTTGAGCTAACCGATACTAATGAACCGTGAGGCTTAACCTTACAACGCCGAAGGTGTTTTGGCGAAGAGACAGACACGATTTTCAGCCTGATACAGATTAACAGAATTTGCCTGGC
>NZ_QFLS01000019.1:0-110285 GCF_004136695.1 Enterobacter cloacae complex sp. 677-3DZ2D5B
CAGCGCTCTGTCGCGAGGTGGCGTATATTACGCTTTCCTCTTTCAGAGTCAACCCTGATTTTCAGGATTTTTTCTCTTCAACCGACCGGGCTGTTTGTGAAGTGATTCACATCCGCCGTGTCGATGGAGGCGCATTATAGGGAGTTCCCGAGCGACCGCAACAGAAAAGTTGCAAAAAAATGACTAACTGCTGTATTCCCCAGCAAAACCCCGCCTTATACCTTTTTACGCACAGACTTATCCACAATCCATTGACGATCCCGGTGTGATCCAGCGATTTGAACACTATACTAGCGGCAAATATTTCTCTCGCGGGTCAACCTCATGACGACACAACGACTTCAACGTGACTGGCGTCTCCCAACCGCCGGGCTCGCCGTGCTGGTGTTACTTATGGCAGGTTTTGCACTGCATGGGCACTGGAATGCTTTTATTCAGTGGTGCCTCGCCACCCAGATCACCCTGCACCGTTATCTGGTGATGTATTTGCTGCAACTTAATAATCATCAGTACAGCGGTGGGCTGTGGTTGTTAACCGGTGCGTTTCTTTATGGTGTACTCCATGCCGTTGGACCGGGACACGGCAAATTCATCGTCACCACGTATCTCACCACCAATAAAGAGAGCCAGCTCGCGGCGCGCGTCGTACCGTTTATCGGTAGCCTGATGCAGGGCGTCAGCGCAATCGCCTTTGTCTTTATCCTGGCGGTTGGATTGAACTTCGCGTCAGGGGATATCAGCACCAGCCGTTGGTACGTCGAGAAAATCAGCGCCCTACTGATTGCCGCCTTCGGTGCATTTATCATTTATCAGGCGCTCAGCAGCCTGCGTCCGCGCAAAATGGCGATTAGCGCCATCAAGCCGCTTCACCAGCATAATGAACATTGTGGCTGCGGCCATCACGGCGTAGGGGTGGATCTGGCTAAAAGCGACTGGAAAACCCGTCTGGGCGTGGTGCTGGCCATAGGCGCACGCCCGTGCAGCGGGGCAATTATGATCCTGATGTTCTCGAATGCGCTCGGCATTATTAGCTGGGGGATTGCTGCTGTGATGACAATGTCGCTGGGCACGGCGCTGTCGATTATGGGGCTGTCGCTGGCAGTACGTTACGCACGTGAACGCACAGTAGCCTGGTTTGGTGGCGGCACGTCCCTGAACTGGATAATGCCGATGGTCAAAATTGCCGGAGGGGTTGTTCTGATACTGTTCGCGACGGTCCTGTTCCTGACGGTGATCCCCGTCAGCGCTGGCGGCGACTACATCGCCGCAGGATGCTAATAAAAGAAAACCCGCCAGCGGCGGGTTTTTTATCACTCGTTAATTCTCGGATGCTGGTCAACCAGGCGAGAACGTTTTTTCTGGAGCGCCTCGATCTCTGCGTCAATATCTTCAATCTTCTGCTCTACATTATCGTAGTGCTCACGCAGGATCTCTTTCGCTTCCTGAATATCAGACGCCGCAGGCGTTGCCCCTTTCAGGGGACGATTCGCCGTCTCCTTCATGGTAATACCGGTAATCAGGCCGACCACCGCAATGACCATCAGATAGTAAGCAGGCATCATCAGGTTCTGCGTGCTCTCCACCAGTGAAGCAGCAAGTGTCGGCGTCAGGCCCGCAATCAGAACGGAGATATTAAAGGCTGCCGCCAGCGCACTGTAGCGAATATGCGTCGGGAACATTGCCGGCAGCGTAGAAGCCATCACCCCGATGAAGCAGTTGAGGATCACCGCCAGCATCAGCAGACCGGCGAAAATCAGCCCCAGCACATTGCTGTTAATCAGAATAAAGGCCGGAATTGCCAGTGCGAACAAGGCGACGCTGCCGAGAATAATGAATGGCTTACGGCCAAAGCGGTCGCTCAACAGACCCATAATCGGCTGCACAAACAGCATACCTACCATGATGGCGATAATAATCAGCACACCGTGGTCTTCCGAGTAGTGCAGGTTATGCGACAGGTAGCTCGGCATGTAGGTCAGCAGCATGTAATAGGTGACGTTGGTGGAAATCACCAGACCAATACAGGTCAGCAGGCTGCGCCAGTGTTTGGTCGCAATCTCCTTGAACGACACTTTCGGGCCATCCTGTAACCCTTCACGGTCACCCTGCTCCAGCTTTTCAACGTGCTGCTGGAACGCAGGCGTCTCTTCCAGGGCGTGACGCAGGTAAAGCCCAATGATGCCCAGCGGCAGCGCCAGGAAGAACGGAATACGCCAGCCCCAGTCAAGGAAGTTCTCTTCACCCACTACGGTTGAAATCAGAACCACAACCCCCGCGCCCATGACGAATCCGGCAATCGAACCAAAGTCCAGCCAGCTGCCCATAAAGCCGCGTTTACGGTCCGGAGAATACTCGGCGACAAAAATCGATGCACCGGTATATTCGCCGCCAACGGAGAAGCCCTGCGCCATCTTACAGATCAACAGCAGAATCGGCGCCCATATACCAATGGTCGCATAGGACGGAATAAGGCCGATACAGAATGTACTTATCGACATGATGACAATAGTAATAGCCAGGATTTTCTGGCGACCATATTTATCACCCAGCATGCCGAAGAAAAGACCACCAAGAGGGCGAATCAGGAAGGGAACGGAGAACGTACCCAGCGCGGCAATCATCTGCAAGCTGGGATCGGCACCGGGGAAGAACACTTTACCAAGTGCATAGGCCACAAAGCCGTAAACACCAAAATCGAACCACTCCATCGCATTACCGAGCGAGGCCGCTGTAATCGCTTTGCGCAGTTTCGCGTCATCAATAATGGTGACATCGCGCAGCGTGATGGGTTTTACTTTTTTCCTTCTAAGCATAGCTTTCCTCGTAGACTCAGCCCCGTCCGTTTCACAGCGCATTTTGCAAGCTGTGAACCAGAGATCCGCTCCATGCGAATCTCCTTATTCAAGCGTAGCAGGTTTACTTACATTGACGTTTTACCTCAATACAACCGAACCTGTTGACGCCTGTCTGGGCAGTTAAAGACCTTTTTACCCTACCAGCGTTTATATATGTGATCAACTTCACATATATTTTTCCTGTTCGTAAGATGCCTTCAGCTTTTGTCAATTCACGATAAGTAAGGTCATTCTCAACCCCCTTATCAAACAGATCTTAACGCCCGTTATTATTCATTCCCAAACAAAATACAATCACATTTCTTCACAGCGAATTTACACAAAATTTAATTATTAATCGTGGGCAATCCTGTTTCCATTCAATATGTGACGGAGATAACTAAAACGGTGTTTCGTTTTGATTGAATCGCAATTCCAAAGATCGCATGATAAATCCGAACACGATATCTCAGCGGCTTTCAAATGAAGGAATACTGAACGCCTTAATTTCACTTTACAGCATAAGTAACGAATCGATTGGCCTCCAAAAAGGCAATCATTTGAATTTGTTGATCTATTTTTTGAGATTTCCGCCAGCCACGCGGGCGAGATGTGAGGGTTAATGATGAAGATTAAAGCAACTATAGAACGCATCCCGGGGGGGATGATGCTGGTCCCGCTGGTACTTGGCGCGATATTAAATACGCTGGCCCCGAATACCGGTGCTTATTTTGGCGGTTTTACAAAAGGTATGATCACCGGAACGGTACCGATTCTGGCAGTCTGGTTCTTTTGCATCGGCGCATCTATTAACTTGCGTGCAACAGGTACGGTATTACGTAAATCAGGGACGTTGGTCATTACTAAAATTGCGGTCGCCTGGGTTGTTGCCATGATCTGTGCGATGTTCATTCCGGAGAATGGAATTCAGACTGGCTTCTTCGCCGGATTATCCGTTCTGGCCATTGTCTCAGCAATGGATATGACCAACGGCGGTCTCTATGCCAGCCTGATGAATCAATATGGCACCAAAGAAGAATCGGGCGCGTTCGTGCTGATGTCCCTGGAGTCGGGTCCACTGATGACGATGTTGATTCTGGGTTCTGCTGGCCTTGCCTCCTTTGAACTACACCATTTTGTCGGGGCGATCCTGCCGTTCCTGATTGGTTTTGCGCTGGGTAACCTCGATCACGATCTGCGCGATTTCTTCAGCAAAGCCACCCCGGTACTGATCCCGTTCTTCGGCTTCGCGTTGGGCAATACCATCAACCTGAACGTAATTCTGGAAACCGGCCTGCTGGGTATTGTGCTGGGTGTTGCCGTCATCGTCATCACGGGTATTCCGCTGATTATTGCAGACCGCGTCATCGGGGGCGGCAACGGAACCGCGGGTGTGGCCGCCTCTTCGGCCGCAGGCGCTGCGGTAGCCAACCCGGTGATTATCGCCCAGATTAACCCGGCCTTTGAACCCGTAGCCGCTTCCGCCACGGCTCTGGTTGCCGCCAGCGTGATTGTGACGGCAATTCTGGTCCCTATCATCACGGCACTGTACGCCAGACGCTTTGGGCATGTGCCTGAGTCCCGGACAGAACATGAAGCGGTAGAAATGCACCACTAACCCTTTCGCCCCCCTCTTTAAAAAGAGGGGGGCAATCACGTACCAAATATCTCTTCCACCATGCCATCCACCAGCCGTTTTGCCGAACAGAGTCTTGGCATTCCCAGCGCGACCGTTTGCCAGCTCTGCGTCACTGACCAGCTCACCGGATGTTTATCCGCCTGACACCAGTCCCCCAGCCAGCCCAGCATATCTTTATAATCAATCAGACCGGGAGAAGCGGGCGTCGTCAGCCACTGATGGTAAAAATGCCGGGTGGTGGGAGAAGCATTAATCTCCTGTGCCAGATAATTTGCGGCCATGCTGCGCAGGTTATCTTTCAGCATGGCCGCCACATCACTATTCGCCAGACGACAGGCATCGCCAAACGCCCCCCAGCGCAACTCTTCCAGCACGATAAAGCAGCGGCCAGCCAGCGACCAGCCGTCATACTGCCCGGCTCGCCAGCGGGTAAAAATTTGCTCGCTGTGCTCACCCGCCTGAACCGTAAGGCCTCGCTGCGCGAGCGCTTTCTCTTTATAGGCGGCACGCTGGTTGAAATGTGCGGAGAGCTCCTCGTACTGTTGCAACAATCCGGGAGGTTGAGGGAGGCGTGGATTCACCTGCTGGCGCAGGGCTACCAGCCTGTCGGACATACGGGTCAGCGCAAGGTGTCCGGGGTCGAGCATACCGGCAAGTTTCTCCGCCAGACCCAGCCGCAGTGCTGCATTTTCGTTGAGCATTCCCGCCATTGCCCACGGCCGCAGCCGGGTCTGCGTAATGATCTCCTGCGTCAAACGCTCACGAAATTGTAGTTGCTGTGGCCCCAGGAGGGCGTGACGTGCAGCATCCGCCCCCTGGACCAAATCGACCATAAATTTTGGATGAATACACTCCAGCGTCCGCCCGGGACCGTCCAGTAGCTGTGTTGTCATGGTTGCTCTGCCGCGAATAAGGTTTGAATATCATCGCGTAACAGTCGGGTATCTTCCTGAATCCACGCCGCAGTGGTCATACTTTGCTTCAACAACTGGCTAAGCGCCCGGGTTGAATGCTCATTCTGCTGCCGAACGGCAAGGCTATCACGCAAGCTTTCCTGTAACCCGGTCAGGCACAACGAAAACTCTGCAAAGAACGTTGCCATACCTGCCGTAACAGAGACATCGACCTGCGCGGCCAAAGCTTTACGAATTTGATCGCAAAACTGATCGGTATGTTGCGTAAATTTGCCATGAAGCTGAGCGATGTCGATGACATAGCGTGTGCGCGTCACGACATACTCCTCCCAGCCCCAGCCGGGATTATTGAGCCAGCGCGAGACGGTATTACGTACGCTGCCTGCCCCTGCTGGCTGACTGGCGGGAGGGGTGTCCTGCACAATGGCATCATTAAATAACCCGCGCGTATTGAAATTAAGCTGGTTTGCCTGAAACGCCGGGAAGCTAATCCGCGCCCGAAATCCGGCATGACTGAGCTGTTCCTTAATTCGCGTCTCGATGGGTCGCATCGCCTCATTCAACGATCGGGCGAGCGTAGACTCCAGCTGATCGAAGCGTAACGCCAGCTCCCGGCCAATTCTGCTCTGCGCATTCAGCATAATCTGCTCGCATGACGATCGGATCTTGCTCAGGACAATCTGCGCATGCCCTTCATCGTCAAGCACCAGCTGCTGGATCGCATCCGCGTCGTCTTCACGCAAACTGGATGGCTCGCGGCCTGCTAAGTCAAGAATAGACGGGCGGCTAAAAATGTCGCCCAGCGCCTGGTGAAGTTCATCTTTCTGGCGAAGCAGAAAAGCATCCGTTGCGTTGAGCGCCTCTTCAACTTCATGCTGGACCTCATCGCTCACCACGCTCTGCCGCTGACGCAGCATCGTCATATCCTCTTCCAGGCGCGCAATATTCAGCTCCAGCTCATCAAAAGCGACCGTCAGTCCCTGATGGCGAAAGTCCAGGTATTCTCTGGCATTTTGCGCATAGTTCAGCAGCTTATGCGATGCCGACCGTAAAGCGAACAGTGAGGCGTTGGCGTAAGCCGCGTAAATCAGTTTGCGGATGGGCTGTTCGAACAGCGAATCCTCCCACAGCAGATCCGCCGCATGGCGAATATGGTCAATATCGTCCAGGTCGGCCGTTCGCCAGCGGCGGCCCAGCGCGGCCTCGGCAAAATCCTGTACCCAACGCTGATCCTGATGATCGGGAAGGCGCCCATGGACGTTCATCTCATAGCGGGCGCGGTTTGCCAGATAGGCCCACATGGAAGAGACCGGATAAATTTGCCCCGGAGAAATATTCCCTTTCATCAGCGTGCCGGAAATCATCGCCCGCACCTGCTCTTCATCGTCGCTATTACGATCTTTCTGATCGAATTTGTTGACCAGGGCGTAAAGCGGCACGGATTTCCCGGCAGCCGAAATTGCCTGACGAACCTCAGCATCAGAAATGGATTTAAGCTGGGTGTAGTCCATCACCGCCAGAACGGCGGAGGCGCGCGCCAACTGCTCATTGAGCATTTTTTGCAGGTGCGGCTGACCGGCCTCGTTCGGCCCCGGCGTGTCGAGCAGCGTCAGTTGCCCCAGGTGCGCATCCAGACCGGCGAGATGCACAAACTCCACCTCAATCACCGGAATATGTTCAATCGCGGCATACTCAGAGAACGGAAACTCCACGCCTAGCGCCTGAGAAAGCCGCACCAGATCGTTCAGGCTTTTCAGACAATGAAAGATGGGCTCCGCGCCCAGGTGATGTTTTTCAAACGCCTCACCTCTTTCTATGCGCTCCAGCAGCGTATTCATGTCCTTGTCGATTTCCAGACGCCGCGCCAGCTTGCCGCGATCTTTATCGCACAGTTTTTTCTGCAACAGGGTAATCAGGGTATCGATGGGCGAAACGTGCAAAAAATGCAGCACCGGCTCCTTCTGGCCCGGCGTATGGCGGATCAGCGTGGGAAGCGCCGTCATCGGACGATTGCGGTTCGGCAGCACTTCCGTGCCCACAATCGCATTAATGGTGGTCGATTTTCCCGCTTTCATGGTACCCACAATCGCCAGTACCATTTCGAGGCGGGTTATTTTGCGTAATTCATTATTCAGCATCGCCTGCTGAGCGTCGACACCTCGTGCGCTAAAATGCAATGGCAAAACGTTGTTATTAACGCCGCTCATGGCAGCGGTTGTGCTATCCAGTTTTGCAATCGGCATAGATTTTAATGAATCAAGATTGTTCAGAGCGAGCTGTAACAAACGTTCAGCTTCCTGGCTTAATTCAAATATGGTCTGTGTGTGCATGATAAAAGCCTTCCCTTAACGCAAATTTATTACTTTTATTAAGCCACGATGTTTTAATTATACTTTTCAGGCTTATATGATCACGTATGGAAAACATGTTCATTTAATACAACTAACTGAAGATAATGAGAATTTAAAACCCACCCTCGTAATACGTGTAAAACATCCCCTGGCCAGAAAGCCAAAAGTGAATAGACAAAACGCATTTTCAGGAAACATCAGGATATATCATCGTTATTTACCCACCAAAAAAGAGAGGTATTCCCTGACGCCAAAAGATGTATGTCGTCAGAGGAGGGTAGATAAATAACGGCTTGTTCCTTCACCTTATCCGAAATGGCACAGCGTAGCAATTTGCTGTAATAAAATATTCGATACATTTAGCATGATTACGATCTCTGCCGTTCAGGGCATACGCTTCTCTTAATTCACTGACAGTTCGTGTCATCGCTTGCGCATTTATGCGCTATTTTTATAAAACAATATCACCGACAAAAGTGGGGATTTGCGTTATACTCGCTGCCTTTTTCGGCACACTGCCGTCATTTAGCTGGCGTTTTCCAGCGTGTTAACACTTTTGAGGATACCCACATGCAACTTCCACACTGCCCGAAATGCAATTCTGAATACACCTATGAAGACAATGGCATGTTCGTTTGCCCGGAATGCGCCCATGAATGGAACGATGCGGAGCCTGCGCAGGACAGCGATGCGCTGATCGTGAAAGACGCGAATGGCAACCTGCTGGCAGACGGCGACAGCGTTACCGTTGTGAAAGATCTTAAGGTAAAAGGCAGCTCCTCCATGCTGAAGATCGGCACTAAAGTTAAAAATATCCGTCTGGTTGAAGGCGATCATAATATTGACTGCAAAATTGACGGCTTCGGTCCGATGAAACTGAAATCTGAGTTCGTGAAAAAGAACTGATTGTCCCGCCCGGTGACGCTTCGCTTACCGGGCGTTCGGGAACTACACTTAACGGGCTTTTCTTACGTGAGGTAAAGATTATGCCGTTAAGTCCCTACATCTCTTTCGCCGGCAACTGTGCGGAGGCGACGGCCTTCTATCAGCAGGCCGTCGGCGCAGAACTCCTCTACAAAATCACCTTCGGCGAAATGCCCAAAGACGAAAACAGCGAAGAAGGCTGTCCGTCAGGCATGAACTTCCCGGATACCGCCATCGCCCACTCTAATGTCCGCATTGCCGGCAGCGATATCATGATGAGCGATGGTCTGCCACCCGGTAGCAGCACGCAGTACGCCGGATTTACGCTGGTGCTCGACACGCAGGACGTGGATGAAGGCAAACGCTGGTTCGACAACCTCTCTGATGGCGGCAATGTCGAAATGGCCTGGCAGGAGACTTTCTGGGCGCACGGATTCGGGAAAGTCACCGATAAATACGGCGTGCCGTGGATGATTAATGTCGTTAAATCATAGGCCGCATAAGCGCAGCGCATCCGGCAACAGCGCCCGGTCGCGCTGCGCTGGCCGGGCCTAGGGTGATTGTCATCAAACTCCCCTCAACTCTTCAAACTCCCGCAACCAACACTTAACCTGAATGTCATATTGATGCGCCAGCATGAGGCCACATTTATCGTGAGGCCGGGCACATGCAAACTGTCATTCGCGTCGAGAAACTGAGCAAAACCTTCCATCACAACAAGGCGCTGCATGCCGTTGATCTGACCGTCCAGCAGGGCGAAATGGTGGCGCTGTTGGGGCCGTCTGGTTCAGGTAAATCCACCCTTCTTCGTCACTTGAGCGGCCTGATTACCTGTGACAAAACGCCGGAAAGCCGCGTCGAACTGCTGGGGAACACCGTGCAACATGCGGGGCGTCTGGCGAGCGATATTCGCAAAAGCCGCGCTCAGACGGGCTATATCTTTCAGCAGTTCAACCTGGTGAACCGCCTGACCGTGCTCGAGAACGTGCTGATTGGCGCGCTCGGCAGCACCCCGTTCTGGCGCACCTGCCTGCGCTGGTTCTCCCCATCCCAGAAGCAAGAAGCCTTACAGGCGCTGACCCGCGTCGGCATGGCGCATTTCGCCCACCAGCGCGTCTCCACGCTCTCCGGCGGACAGCAGCAGCGCGTCGCCATTGCCCGCGCCCTGATGCAGAAAGCCAAAATTATCCTGGCCGATGAACCTATCGCCTCGCTGGATCCGGAGTCCGCCCGCATCGTGATGGAAACCCTGCGCGACATCAATCAGAACGACGGCATCACCGTGGTGGTGACGCTGCATCAGGTGGATTACGCCCTGCGCTACTGCGAGCGCATCGTCGCCCTGCGTCAGGGACATGTGTTCTTTGATGGCGCAAGCCACCAGTTTGATAACGAACGTTTTGACCATCTCTACCGCAGCGTAAACCGCGTCGAAGAGCGCGCGCAGGCTGCATAACGACCCATAACGAGGAATGGAAATGAGCTATAAAACGGTTGCCGCGCTGGCCTTCACCAGCATGTTCAGCATCAGCACCCTGTTAAGCCCGGCCCACGCCGAGGAGCAGGAAAAAGCACTGAACTTTGGCATCATTTCGACAGAATCACAGCAGAACCTGAAACCCCAGTGGGAACCGTTCCTGAAAGATATGGAAACCAAACTGGGGATCAAAGTGAACGCGTTCTTCGCCCCGGATTACGCGGGCATCATTCAGGGAATGCGCTTCAACAAAGTCGACATCGCCTGGTATGGCAACCTCTCTGCTATGGAAGCGGTAGATCGCGCGAACGGCCAGGTGTTCGCCCAGACCGTTGCGGCAGACGGCTCTCCGGGCTACTGGAGCGTGCTGATCGTTAACAAAGACAGCCCGATCAACAACCTCAACGACATGCTCGCCAAACGCAAAGAGCTGACCTTTGGTAACGGCGACCCGAACTCTACCTCCGGCTTCCTCGTCCCTGGCTACTACGTCTTCGCGAAAAACAACGTCTCCGCCAGCGACTTTAAGCGCACGGTTAACGCCAGCCACGAAACCAATGCCCTGGCCGTGGCGAATAAGCAGGTTGACGTTGCTACCAACAACACTGAAAACCTCGACAAGCTGAAGACCTCCGCGCCGGAAAAGCTGAAGGAAATCAAGGTTATCTGGAAATCACCGCTGATCCCGGGCGACCCGATCGTGTGGCGCAAAAACCTCTCCGAGAACACCAAGGACAAGGTCTACGACTTCTTTATGAACTACGGCAAAACGCCGGAAGAGAAAGCGGTTCTGGCACGTCTGGGCTGGGCACCGTTCCGCGCGTCCAGCGATTTGCAACTGGTGCCGATTCGCCAGCTGGCGCTGTTCAAGCAGATGCAGGGCGTGAAGGACAACAAAGGCCTGAAGGACGAAGAGAAGAACAGCAAAGTGTCGGAAATTCAGGCGCAGCTGGACGATCTTGACCGCCTGACCGCCGCGCTCGGCGCCATGACCAGCGTGAATAAAGCGGTGCAGTAACGCCTTTCTCCCTCTCCCTCAAGGGAGAGGGGACTAAACCCAAAGGAGCCAACATGCAAACCATCACCCTCCCGCCGCCAAAACGCAGCTGGTTCTCGCTCATAAGCTGGGCTGTTCTGCTGGCGGTGCTCGTTATCTCCTGGAAGGGCGCGGAGATGGATCCGCTGCTGCTCTTCAGGGACTCAGGCAACATGGCGACCTTCGCCGCCGACTTCTTCCCACCGGACTTCAGCCAGTGGCAGGACTACCTCGGTGAAATGGCGATCACCCTGCAAATTGCCGTCTGGGGCACCGCCCTCGCCGTGATCCTCTCCATTCCGTTTGGCCTGATGAGCGCCGAAAACATCGTGCCATGGTGGGTTTACCAGCCGATGCGCCGCCTGATGGACGCCTGTCGCGCCATCAACGAAATGGTCTTTGCGATGCTATTCGTGGTCGCCGTCGGCCTGGGTCCGTTCGCGGGCGTGATGGCGCTGTTCATCCACACCACCGGCGTGCTCTCCAAGCTGCTCTCCGAAGCGGTTGAAGCCATCGAGCCCGGCCCGGTGGAAGGCATCCGGGCAACCGGAGCGAACAAAATCGAAGAGATCCTGTACGGCGTCCTGCCGCAGGTGATGCCGTTGCTCATCTCCTATTCCCTGTACCGCTTCGAGTCCAACGTTCGCTCCGCCACCGTGGTCGGCATGGTGGGCGCAGGCGGCATTGGCGTCACCCTGTGGGAAGCGATTCGTGGTTTCCAGTTCCAGCAAACCTGCGCCCTGATGGTGCTCATCATCGTCACCGTCAGCCTGCTGGATTTCCTCTCTCAACGTTTGCGTAAGCACTTCATCTGAGAAGCGAGGCTTTGATTGGTATGCACTTATCCAGACATCCGACCAGTTACCCCACCCGCTGGCAAGAGATTGCGGCAAAGCTCGAAGTGGAGCTGCGCACGCACTATCGCTGCGGAGACTACCTGCCTGCCGAGCAGCAGCTTGCCGACCGCTACGAAGTGAATCGTCACACCCTGCGTCGTGCCATCGATCAACTGGTGGAGCGCGGCTGGGTCCAGCGTCGTCAGGGCGTCGGCGTGCTGGTGCTGATGCGTCCGTTTGACTACCCGCTCAATGCCCAGGCGCGTTTTAGCCAGAACCTTCTCGATCAGGGCAGCCACCCCACCAGCGAAAAGCTGCTGTCTGTCCTGCGCCCGGCCTCCCGCCACGTGGCGGACGCGCTGGGGATTCAGGAGGGCGACAACGTCGTTCACCTGCGCACGTTGCGCCGGGTGAACGGCGTGGCGGTCTGTCAGATCGACCACTACTTCGCGGACCTCACCCTCTGGCCCGTTCTGCAACATTTCGCCAGCGGTTCCCTGCATGATTTTCTTCAGGACGCGACGGGTATCGTGCTCAAACGCACCCAGACGCGCATCAGCGCCCGCCGCGCGCAGGCGAAAGAGAGCAAGGTGCTGGAGATCCCCAACATGGCCCCGCTGCTCTGCGTGCGCACCCTCAACCACCGTGACGGCGACGTCAACGCAACGGAATACTCCGTCAGCCTGACCCGCGCCGACATGATTGAATTTACCATGGAGCACTGAATGCACTTCGACACCTCCACTCGTCAGCGCTGGATGCGCGTGCTGGCCCACAGCCAGCCTGCTGCGCTGGCTGCCCGCATGAACGCGCTCGGCCTGACGCCGGATTACGACACGATCCGCGCGCCGGAGATCGGCCTGGTGCAGATCCAGGCACGCATGGGCGGCACCGGCGAGCGCTTCTTCGCCGGCGATGCCACCCTCACCCGCGCGGTGATCCGCCTGAAAAGCGGCACGCTGGGCTACGGCTACGTACTTGGCCGCGACAAAACGCACGCCGAGCGCTGCGCAGCTATCGACGCGCTTTTACAGGAACAGCCGCATTTTCAGACGTTAATGGAAACCCTTATTGCCCCGCTGGAAGCTGACCGCGCCGCACGCCTTGCCGCGCGTCAGGCCGAAGTAAATACCAGCCGGGTCGACTTCTTTACGCTCGTTCGCGGAGACAACGCATGACGCTTCAACCTGCTTTTACCCTGGCCGTCCAGGATGCCCAACAGAGTTTCCGTCGACTGCTGAAAGCCATGAGCGAGCCGGGCGTCATTGTCTCGCTGCACCAGCTCTCCCAGGGCTGGCTGCCGCTGAACCTCGCCTCTACCAGCGTGCTGCTGACGCTGGCGGACAACGACACCCCGGTATGGCTGTCAGGGGCATTGCTGAACGATATCGCCAGCCAGAACCTGCGCTTTCACACCAACGCGCCGCTGGTCGAGCAGCCCCAGCAGGCGGTCTTCGCCGTGGCCGACGAGCAAATCAGCCATGAACAACTTAATGCCCTGAGCGAAGGCAGCGCCGTCGCACCGGAAACCAGCGCTACGCTGATTTTGCAGGTCTCCAGCCTGAGCGGTGGCCGCATGCTACGCCTGACGGGGGCAGGGATCGCCGACGAGCGGATGGTCGCCCCCCAGCTGCCGGAGTGCATCATTCATGAGCTGACCGAGCGCCCGCATCCGTTCCCGCTCGGTATCGACCTGATCCTGACCTGCGGCGAGCGCCTGCTGGCGATCCCGAGAACCACTCACGTGGAGGTGTGCTGATGTACGTTGCCGTCAAAGGGGGCGAGAAGGCGATCGCCGCCGCCCATGCCTTGCAGGAGCACAGACGCCGGGGGGATGACGCCTTACCCGAGCTGAGCGTCGCCCAGATTGAACAGCAGTTAAACCTGGCCGTCGACCGCGTGATGACCGAAGGCGGCATCGCAGACCGCGAGCTGGCGGCGCTGGCGCTGAAACAGGCCAGCGGCGATAACGTGGAAGCCATTTTCCTGCTGCGCGCTTACCGCACTACGCTTGCGAAGCTGGCGGTAAGCGAGCCGGTGAAAACGGCGGAAATGCGTTTAGAGCGCCGTATTTCTGCGGTGTACAAAGATATTCCTGGCGGCCAGCTGCTTGGTCCGACCTACGACTACACCCATCGCCTGCTGGACTTCACTCTACTGGCGAACGGTGAAACACCGCAGCTCAGCGTCTCTGACGCTGAACAAGACGCCTCTCCGCACGTCTTTAGCCTGCTGGCAAACCAGGGGCTGGCGAAGGCGGAAGAAGACACCGGCAGCACACCGGATGACATCACCCGCACGCCGCCGGTCTATCCCTGTTCGCGCTCGTCCCGCCTGCAACAGCTGATGCGCGGCGATGAAGGGTATCTGCTGGCGCTGGCCTACTCCACGCAGCGCGGCTACGGGCGCAACCACCCGTTCGCGGCAGAGATCCGCAGCGGTTATCTCGATGTCGAAATTGTGCCGGAAGAGCTGGGTTTTACGGTGAACATCGGCGAACTGCTGATGACCGAGTGCGAAATGGTCAACGGTTTTGTCGCGCCAGAGAATGAAGATCCGCATTTTACCCGCGGCTACGGGCTGGTGTATGGCCTGAGCGAGCGCAAGGCGATGGCGATGGCGCTGGTTGACCGTGCGCTCCAGGCGCCGGACTACGGCGAGCATATTGCAGGCCCGGCACAGGACGAAGAGTTCGTGCTGGCCCACGCGGATAACGTTGAGGCCGCCGGCTTTGTCTCGCACCTCAAGCTGCCGCACTACGTCGATTTCCAGGCCGAACTGGAACTGCTGAAACGCCTGCAACGGGAGCGCGCCAATGGCTAACTTAAGCGGCTACAACTTTGCCTATCTGGACGAGCAAACTAAACGCATGATCCGCCGCGCCATCCTTAAGGCTGTGGCGATCCCCGGCTACCAGGTGCCGTTCGGCGGCCGCGAAATGCCGATGCCCTACGGCTGGGGCACCGGCGGTATTCAGATCACCGCCAGCGTGATCGGCGAAGCGGACGTGCTGAAGGTCATCGACCAGGGGGCAGACGACACCACCAACGCCGTGTCGATCCGCAACTTCTTTAAGCGCGTAACGGGCGTCAACACCACTGAAAAAACCGAAGACGCGACGCTGATCCAGACCCGTCACCGCATTCCGGAGACCCCGCTGACTGAAGATCAGATTTTGATTTTCCAGGTGCCGATCCCGGAGCCACTGCGTTTTATCGAGCCGCGGGAAACCGAAACCCGCACCATGCACGCCCTGGAAGAGTACGGGATCATGCAGGTCAAACTGTATGAGGACATCGCCCGCTTCGGCCATATCGCCACCACCTACGCCTATCCGGTGAAGGTGAACGGCCGCTACGTGATGGACCCGTCGCCGATCCCGAAATTCGATAACCCGAAGATGGACATGATGCCCGCCCTGCAACTTTTTGGTGCCGGACGGGAAAAACGCATCTACGCCGTACCGCCGTACACCCGTGTGGAGAGCCTGGATTTTGACGATCACCCGTTTACGGTGCAGGAGTGGGACGAGCCGTGCGCCATCTGCGGTTCGAAGCATAGCTATCTGGATGAAGTGGTGCTGGACGACACGGGCAAACGGATGTTTGTCTGCTCCGACACCGATTACTGCCGCCAACAGAGCGAGGCGAACAGCCAATGAAACCGCTGCTTTCGGTTAATAACCTGACTCACCTTTATGCGCCGGGCAAAGGCTTTAGCGACGTGTCGTTTGAGCTGTGGCCGGGCGAAGTGCTGGGCATTGTCGGCGAGTCCGGCTCCGGTAAAACCACCCTGCTGAAGTCCATCTCCGCGCGCCTGACGCCGCAGAATGGCGACATTTTGTATGAGGGCGTGTCGCTGTATGGCATGAGCGAAGCCGAGCGCCGCCGCCTGCTGCGCACCGAGTGGGGCGTGGTGCACCAGCACCCGATGGATGGCCTGCGCCGCCAGGTCTCGGCGGGGGGCAACATCGGCGAACGGCTGATGGCCACCGGCGCGCGCCACTACGGCAACATCCGCGCCACGGCGCAGCACTGGCTGGAAGAGGTTGAAATTCCCGCCTCGCGCATCGACGACCTGCCGACCACCTTCTCCGGCGGCATGCAGCAGCGTTTACAGATTGCCCGCAATCTCGTCACCCATCCGAAGCTGGTGTTTATGGATGAACCGACCGGTGGGCTGGACGTCTCCGTGCAGGCGCGCCTGCTGGATCTGCTGCGCGGCCTGGTGGTGGAGCTGAACCTGGCGGTAGTGATTGTCACCCACGATTTAGGCGTTGCGCGCCTGCTGGCGGACCGCCTGCTGGTGATGAAGCAGGGTCAGGTGGTGGAAAGTGGGCTGACCGATCGGGTGCTCGACGATCCCCATCATCCGTACACCCAACTGCTGGTGTCCTCGGTATTACAGAATTAAGAGGCCAACATGATCCACGTTGAAAATGTCAGTAAAACCTTTGTGCTCCACCAGCAAAACGGTGTCCGCCTGCCGGTACTGCAAAATGCCTCATTAGAGGTCAGCAACGGCGAATGCGTGGTGCTGCATGGCCATTCCGGCAGCGGAAAATCCACCCTGCTGCGCTCCCTGTACGCCAATTATCTGCCGGACGAAGGCCATATCCATATCCGCCATAACAATGAATGGGTTGATCTGGTCCAGGCTCCCGCGCGCAAAGTGCTGGAAGTACGCCGCTCGACGATCGGCTGGGTCAGCCAGTTCCTGCGGGTGATCCCGCGGATCTCCGCCCTGGACGTGGTCATGCAGCCTCTGCTGGATCTCGGCGTGCCGCGCGAAACCTGCGCCGCTAAAGCCGCCAGCCTGCTGACGCGTCTCAACGTACCGGAGCGTCTGTGGCACCTCGCCCCGTCGACCTTTTCCGGCGGCGAGCAGCAGCGCGTCAACATCGCCCGTGGCTTTATCGTCGATTACCCGATTTTACTCCTGGATGAACCCACCGCCTCGCTCGACAGTAAAAACAGCGCAGCGGTGATAGAACTGATCGAACAGGCCAAAGCGCGCGGCGCGGCGATCGTCGGGATCTTCCACGACGACGCCGTACGCCATCGCGTGGCGGACAGACTGCACCCGATGGGGACAAACGTATGATTATCAATAATGTCAGGCTGGTGCTGGAAAATGAGGTCGTGAACGGCTCGGTTGAGGTGCGGGACGGTGTCATCCGCGCCTTTGCCGAAACCCAGAGCCGCTCACCGGACGCGATGGACGGCGAAGGCGGCTGGCTGCTACCGGGGCTGATTGAGCTGCATACCGATAATCTCGATAAATTCTTCACCCCGCGCCCGAAGGTGGACTGGCCTGCGCATTCAGCGATGAGCAGCCACGACGCGCTGATGGTCGCCAGCGGCATCACCACGGTGCTGGACGCGGTGGCGATCGGCGACGTGCGCGACGGCGGCGATCGCCTGGAGAACCTGGAGAAGATGATCAACGCCGTGGAGGAGACGCAAAAGCGCGGCCTCAACCGCGCCGAGCACCGCCTGCACCTGCGCTGCGAGCTGCCGCACCACACCACCCTGCCGCTGTTTGAGAAGCTGGTGGGCCGCGAGCCGGTCTCGCTGGTTTCCCTGATGGATCACTCGCCGGGACAGCGCCAGTTCGCCAACATTGAAAAGTATCGCGAATACTATCAAGGCAAATATTCGCTCAACGACGCGGAGATGGCGCGCTACGAAGAAGAGCAGCTGGCGCTGGCGGCCCAGTGGTCGCAGCCGAATCGCCTCTCCATTGCCGCTATGTGCCGGGACCGTAATATTGCCCTGGCCAGCCATGATGACGCCACGCACGATCACGTGCGCGAATCCCACCAGCTTGGGAGCGTGATCGCCGAATTTCCCACCACGTTCGAGGCGGCAGAAGCATCGCGTAAGCATGGCATGAACGTCCTGATGGGCGCGCCGAACATCGTACGCGGCGGGTCGCACTCCGGCAACGTGGCGGCAAGCAAGCTCGCCTCGCTCGGCCTGCTGGATATCCTCTCCTCTGACTATTACCCCGCCAGCCTGCTGGACGCGGCGTTCCGGGTGGCGGACGACGAGGGCAACAGCTTCACGCTGCCACAGGCGATTCGCCTGGTGACAAAAAACCCGGCCAGCGCGCTCAACCTTCACGATCGCGGTGAGATTGCCGAAGGCAAACGGGCAGACCTGGTGCTGGCGCACCGCAAGGGCGAGCACGTTCATATCGACCACGTCTGGCGTCAGGGAAAAAGGGTGTTCTGATGGGAAGACTCATCTGGTTAATGGGCCCGTCCGGCTCGGGGAAGGACAGCCTGCTGTCGGCGTTACGGCAGCGGGAACATTCACAGCTGCTGGTAGCGCACCGTTACATTACCCGCGCGGCAAACGCCGGGAGTGAAAACCATATCGCCCTGAGCGAGCAGGAGTTTTTTACCCGCGCCGGGCAAAACCTGCTGGCGCTGAGCTGGCACGCGAACGGCTTTTATTACGGCGTCGGCATCGAGATCGACCTCTGGCTGCATGCGGGGTTCGACGTACTGGTCAACGGCTCGCGGGCGCATCTCCCGCAGGCTCGCGCCCGGTACGAAGCGGCGCTGCTCCCGGTCTGTTTGCAGGTTTCCCCGGACGTTCTGCGTAGCCGGCTGCAAAAGCGGGGGCGCGAAAACGCGCGCGAGATCGACCAGCGGCTGGAACGGGCGGCGCGTTACACCCCGTCGGGTTGCCATCTCCTCAATAACGACGGAAGTTTGCTACAGTCAGTCGAGACCTTTCTATCGCTTATTCGCCAGAAGGAGAAACAGCATGCCTGACTGCCAGCTTCGCCCCGCCACCGCCGACGATGCGCCGATCGTTTACGCGCTGATCTGCGAACTTAAGCAGGCCGAGTTCGATCATCAGGCGTTTCACGCCGGGTATCTGGCCAACTTGCGGGATCACAATATGCGCTACCAGCTGGCCGAGCTGGACGGGCAGATCATCGGGATGATCGGCCTGCATATGCAGTTTCACCTGCACCACGCCCGCTGGATCGGCGAGATCCAGGAACTGGTGGTGATGCCGCAGGCGCGCGGATTAAAAGTGGGCAGCCAGCTGCTGGCCTGGGCAGAGGACGTCGCACGGCAGGCAGGCGCCGAGCTGACCGAGCTTTCCACCAGCGTGAAGCGCGTGGACGCGCACCGTTTTTATGTTCGTGAAGGGTATACGCAAAGCCATTTCCGCTTCACCAAACCGCTGTAGAGGGGCGTTATGAGTCTAACGATCACGCTGACAGGAACCGGAGGGGCGCAGCTGGTGCCGGTGTTTGGCTGCGACTGCCCGGCCTGCCGCCGGGCGCGGTTGCAGGAAAATCACCGTCGTCGTTCCTGCAGCGCGGCGGTCAAATTCAATGACGCGGTGACCCTGCTGGATGCGGGCATTCCACACCTGATGGACGACTGGCCGGCTGGCAGCTTCCAGCAGTTTTTACTGACGCATTACCATATGGATCATGTTCAGGGATTGTTTCCCCTGCGCTGGGGCGTGGGCGCGACAATCCCGGTGTACGGTCCGCCTGACGAGGCGGGCTGCGATGATCTGTTCAAACACCCCGGCATTCTCGATTTCAGCCATAGGGTCGAGCCCTTTGTCGTCTTCGAACTTCAGGGTCTGCGTGTCACGCCGCTGCCGCTTAACCACTCAAAGCTGACCTTTGGCTACCTGCTGGAAAGCGCTCACAGCCGCGTGGCGTGGCTGTCCGACACCGCCGGTCTGCCGGAGAAAACGGTCAAGTTCCTGATCAACAACCGGCCACAGGCGATGATCATCGACTGTAGTCATGAACCACGCGCCGAAACGCCGCGCAACCATTGCGATCTCAACACGGTCATCGCCCTGAACAAGGTGATTGGTTGCCCGCAGGTGATCCTGACGCATATCAGCCATCAGTTTGACGTCTGGATGATGGATAACCCGCTACCGGAAGGGTTTGAAGCGGGCTATGACGGGATGGTGCTGGCGCTGGACTAGCTTTCTCTCTCTCCCCGTGGGAGAGCGCCGGAACGGATTTTCTCCCTCTCCCTGTGGGAGAGGGCCGGGGTGAGGGCATCAGGCCGCACGGTATCACCTATCGTAATCATCCTCTAACCGCCGCTCATCTTCCTCTAACTGCCGCCGATCGTCGTCGAGCTGGCGCTGACGTTCATCCAGGCGACGGCGTCTGTCCTCGAGCTGCCTGCGGCGATCGTCATACTGGCGGCTGTCCGTACGGCGACGATCGTCATACCGATCATCATCATCACTACGGCTGCTGCCAGGGTTATAGGCGTCGTTAATCGCCTGCTGAATGTTGCCAATGGCATCATCAATCACATCGGCATGAACCTGGCCGGTCAGCGTCAGCAGGCCAAATAACAGAGCGGTAGAGTAACGTTTCATAAAGCCAGTCTCGCAGCGGTTGAGCTGGCTTTACGGTAATGAACGGCGATAGGTCGGAGTAGTGGAGGAATCTCAATTCTGTTCCGCGCGCGCCATCAGACCTCAGGCATTTCCATTGAGCGAACCACGAAAAAGTTCTGCGAGATACCCGCCCCTTTTTCCACCGTTTGCAGATCGTGCACAAACCACGCATAGATTTCTGGCGGCACAGCGTCGAGGGGAAACGGCTGCGGTTTGCCGAGATTCGCCGCGTGGAAATAGTCGAGAAACCGCTTCGCGCGCCGCAACGCTGAGTCATACACCTCAGGTACAATTTCTCTGCGCCTGTCCGCCGGGTTTTGTTCCATACTGTTTCGCATTTTGATTGCTGCATCCTTCACGTCGTCGAGCCATCCCCAGTGCTGTTGTAACACGCTGAGTTCACTGGCGTACTCTCCGGCTCTGTTTTTCGCCTCCTGCGTAATGCCAGCAAACCCCGCAGATGCCCCAGCAGAGGCCAGCGTATCGCCGCGCTGCTTTTCATATTTCATGCATTCCGTGCGGTACTGATAGTATTGACGGCCCAGCCAGTCGATATAGCTGTCCAGATGACGGTTCTGGTTTGCCGTGTTTACTGACGTAAGCGGCAATGCGCTCTGGTACGCCTTTGCCCACTGAAGAACGGACTGATTTTTGACGTTGTCCTGGACGATGAAATAAGCAGCTACATCCGTATCTGTTTTATCAAGCATCTGAAAATAAGGGAAAGGCACGCCCGCCATGGTCGCCTCACGGTACATTCTGTGCAGCGCCACCCGGCAGAGTTCCGCACTCGGTTTCTGTTCGTCCGGTTTCAGCCCCCCGCCGATATCCTCCGCGCACCCGGGATAGAGTTCTTCCTTATGCGCTGGATTACTGCCGGTGCGGTACAAGCAGCGCCAGACGCGGGTTTCATGGGCGGCAACCAGATGCAGGCTTTTCTTTACCGCTTCTGGCAGTGAGGTATCCTGGTCGATAGATTTATCCCCCAGTAATACGCTGATCCCTTTTACCGGACCGCCGAACGCAGAGATAAAGTAATCCACGCCGTTGTTGTTGCTGGCAGATGTACGCCGCGAGCAGTCAAACAACCCGGTAAAGACAATATCGACCGGTATGCCCTGGTAAGTGTATTTATCGCCCTGTTTCTTACAGATATCTTTCAGCAGACTGTCCAGGAATTTACGTGCCAGGGTAGCGCCGAGATCAAAACCGAACAGTGAAACAGAGATGAGCCTGATGGGAACCGGGCTTTTTTTAATAGCTTCTTTGTAGCCTTCTTGAAACGTTAGCTTTGTGGAGGTGATACGGGTATCGACGCCTGTTACCAGCATATCGGCTACCGTAGGATTATCACGCAGCCAGGGCGTTGATTCGATACTAACTTTTTTAACAGCATTTTTAGCCGTATCAAAGGCCAGGTTTTTCCATTCCGTCGGGTTAAGAAGTTTCTTTCCCTGATTTTTTAAAACCTCGTACCAGTTGTCGCCTTTTATAAAATCCATACCCGCTTCTTTGGCCATTTCACCGGGCTGGCCTGTTATATCATCCGTTATGCTGCCCAGACCGCTGTCCATGATGGTATGAAGTTTTTCGGCGATAGTTTCCCTAAAAGGGGTCCCTAATCCTGAAATATAAAATGCATCATAACTTTCTCGAGGAGTGTTTTGCTGTATGCTTGGGAATGCTCTATACAAGCGAGCAATATTGCTGAGGCGATGTTCTGGTGTATCCTTTTCTATATTGCGATGAATCCCATCAAAAAAGAAGCCCACATGCCATATCCGTGAACAGTTACCTAAATCAGCATCTTCCGCCTGCTGGGCCCGGTTTGCCGCGGCGATGAGACTTTCGATATCCATATGTTATTTTCCTTTTTTTAATTCTGTAGTTTGGTCATTAATATCGTGAGAGTCCGGATGATTAAATCCAGTGCTCCACCATAACCGGACAGTTTCTTCAGGCAGGAAATAAACATGGAGATAGTTTTCGCCCCACTGGCGTGCAGGCATAGTCATTACCGTGCGGCGTGTTTCTAATCTCATACCTTTAAGATATTGCTCATGCGTGATATCCAGCGTCCAGATAATTTCTGCTTTATCCCCGCTGATGCTGCCGCAGCAGGTAGCCCCACCGCCGCCATAAGCAAATGCATTCGCACCTGCCACGCCGTTTACGCTAAACTCTAAAATGGGCCTGTCAATTTCGTTGTGAATAATCAGCGTCACTGGCCCTGACGGCGGCCCCCAGATAGCAGCCCACACCGACCAGCCAAGGTAAATCACCACCGGCAATAGCAACACACCCCAGAGCCATTTTCCCCAGCGGGCATAACCCCGGTTCACCGCACCGTCAACTTTATCGAACGTTTTAAAAAATCCCATTTTAATCCCTTAAAATCAGTGCATATTCTGCCGACGTTTTTGCTCCACCCGGGCTGCAATATCGTCAGCCGTGGGACTGTTAAAACCTGTGCTCCACCATAAATAGACTTTGTCACCCGGCAGGAAATAGGTATGGAGATAGTTTTCGCCCCACTCACGTTTTGGCAAAAGAGTTGTTAGCTTGCGAGTCTCTTTACGAAGCCCTGCATTGTATTGGGCTCTTGTGGTACTGAGCGTCCAGATAATTTCTGCCTTATCCCCGCTGATGCTTCCGCAGCAAGTTGATTTACCAGGACCGGTCCCGTACGGATTGCTTTTATCACGCGCGAACGCATTCCCCCCTGCCATGCCATTCACGCTAAACTCTAAAATGGGCCTGTCGAGTTCGCTGTGAATAATCAGCGTCACTGGCCCTGACGGCGGCCCCCAGACAGCCGCCCATACCGACCAGCCAAGATAAATCACCACCGGCAGTAACAATGCCCCCCAGAGCCCTTTTCCCCAGCGGGCATAACCCCGGTTAACCGCACCGTCTATTTTCTTATACGTCCTGAAGAATCCCATTCTGTATTTTCATCCCTGAGATTGCGCATGTTTGAATAACACATATTCCAGCGATACTTTTCCCTGAACCACTTTTTCGAGTGCAGCCTGAATATCATCTGACTCCAGGTTCTTTTTTCCGCCATTAAGATGATAAAGAGCATAAAGTTTTTGCTCTGTACCCGCTTTCATTTTCGCCTCTCTGGCCTTATTCAGTGCTTTTATAACCATGTCACGTTGAGCACAGGCGGGAAAATGCTGGCTGGATGGCATTTTCTGCCACGCGGCTAACACTACGGAGACAACAGGTTTATCCGTGATGTGTTGCCATTCTTCATGATTTAGCCGTATGGCACTGTCTCTGGCATTGATTGCTGTTGAAGCGGGAATGTGCATCTGCTGCCATTCGTTTTCACCAGGTGCCCACCACTGAGAAATCTCCCTGAATAATAGGCTATGCCACTCACGTTCGTTCAGGCCCGCCAGCAGACGAATGACATCATGCATATAAAAACGCACTAAAGTCGCTGCTCCTTCCGGAGAAATCATTGTGCAGGCCGCAGAAAGCTGAACGGCTAACGCCCCTGCGGATCGTGAAGAGGCGATAACAGCAGTTAACCCCGGCGTTGAGGTAATACGGGCCGTTAACTCCTCTTTATCCCTTATTGCAAACAACCAGGGACCATAATCTCTGGCTTCGGTAAGTTGTGGATGAAGATACAACGAATACATAACTGCTGCGTTTTCGTTATAAAAAGCCTGAAAAGATTCTGTTGTTTGCGCCCCACCTTCCAGTAACAGAAATAAATGTGCGTTTTTCGATTCCGGTAACGCCTGGATCATATTTGTGGCATTCATTTTCTACGCTCCCTGGACAATAGCGTCATTGGCTTTGATGGCATTGAGGAGGCACTCGATGCAAATTGTTCCGTTAAGCGGTAGATACTGACCGGGAAGCAATGGAATAGGTAATGGCATGGTGGCCGGGGCCGCCGCCATTGTTCTCTTTGTTCTCCGCAGGTACGTCGCTGTCGTACCGTACTCAATCTTCCCGGCCTCAAGCCGCAGGTAGCTCCCGCCGCCAATCAGCGTGATGCGCTTTTTCCCGGCAAACGAGATGTCACTTGCTGAGCTCAGCGTCAGCTTTCTCTCCGCAAACAACCGCATGTTCGCATTTTGCGCCTGGACATCGATTGGCCCTTCGCCGGATTTCAGGCTCAGTTGACCGGTGCGGGCAAAGAGCCCCAGTTTCTCCCCGGTAAGCAGGGTCGCATTGCCCATTGCTCCGGCGCTGATATCGCCCCCGGCGTTAATGGCAACGTTTTTTGTGGCTGCCATTTGCAGGTGCTCACCGCTGGTCAGCGCCATCCCTGCCGGGGCCGAGAACAGCACGGCTTCATTGAGCGGTTTCAGCCGCTGCTCAAACATCTGTATCTGGCTGTCGATATCCGCCTTCAGCGCCTGCGCCTGCTCTGCCGCCATCTCCAGCTGCTGAAGCTGTTTCAGGCAGACGTCGATTTCCCTGAGTGCCGTGCTCATGTCCAGCACCCCGCCTGCGGCCTTCTGCTGCCCGTCCGCAGTGACAAACAGCCCCTTTGCGACGCGAATGACGCCGTGTTCATCGGTCCGGAGTTCAAATCCTTTGCCCCGGGGCTGCTCCTGCGCGTCCACCAGATGCCCGCTGTTCAGCTGCGTTTTGCCGTATTCCGTGGCGAGTTTGACATGCTCCTCCCCGCGCTTATCCTCCATCCGCAGCTTGTTGTTCGCCGGAGTGCGCAGCACGTTGCGGGTGTGGTTGTCGCGGGTCACGGGGTCGGGGTGTCTGGAGTCGTGCAGGGCGTGAGAGATATACGGCAGGTCAATATCACCGTTGCTGTATGCTATCGCCACTTCGGTCCCGTCGGTGAGCGGCGTGTGCCAGCCCAGCGTGTCACCGGCATACGGTTTCGCCATCCGCAGCCACAGGTAGCTGTAACCGGCTTCCGTCCCCTCCCGGTCGAAGTCGAGCTTCACCCGGTAGCGGCCCTGCTCGTCAAGGTGAGCGTAAATATCATTTTTCTCCCGGCTCTCGACCCGGGCCGGAAGCGTGCCGTGGATTTCCGGACGCGGGATGTCCGCAGGGCGGAAACAGTACCGTTCGGTGTAAGGCATGCCCCACACCGACACGTGCAGGCGGGAATCACGGGCCCCCCGGAAGGTCACAAGCGTGAGGACAACACCCTCTTTCAGGGCATCAATGACATCGCCCTGCGGCTCCAGCACCTGCCCGGGCGTGAGGTGGGCAGCATTGCTGAACAGGTGAATGCGGGCTGATTTGATGAGTTCCCGCTCGTGGTGGATGCGGGCATAAAAGGCCCCGGATTCGGTTTCCGGCTCCGGGCTGGTGTCATTACCCGCCTCACGGTAAGGCGCGGCGTAGCGGTAATGCTCCCCGGTGGTGACCCCATCATGACGCACGCTGACCGTCGCATCCATCGGCGTGGTGGCTGTCCGGTAGTTGTAATCCCGTGTGGCGACGGTGCCGGTGACTACCCTGTGCCAGGTCCGCACATCCCAGACCGATTCTGCCGCACCGTCGAACAGCCCCGATGGCTCACGGTAAGGCAGGCGCACATCAAACCGGTAGTTAAGCTGGCTGTCGGCAAATATGTACGTATCCAGACCGCGCACGTCGTCCATCTCCGTGCGCCAGTAAATCCCCACCTCTGACAGAATGCGCTGGATAAACTGTAAATCCGTCTCCCGCCACTGGGTGATAAGTTCACGCGCCGGATAGCTGCGCTCCAGACGAAACTCAAAGTCCGGCCCATCCAGCCCGTGTCTGCGCAGCACCTGTTCCACCACCTCCGGCACGGACTGGTTCTGGAAAATGCGGCACTGGCGGGTGCGGCTGAGCAGCGCCAGACGGGAGCTCAGCTCCACCTGGTAATGCGACTGGTCGGCAGTGGTGGAAAGCCACTCCAGACGGGTGATGATGCCGTGCACTGCCTTCCCGCTGCGCATGCGCAGGGTGGCGTACTTCATCAGTACCTCTTCGGGGGTGAGGTTATCCTGCGGTGTGGTGAAGTCGATGGTCCATCGGAAGGGCTCGCTGAGCGCCTCGCGGCCCTTAAAACGCAGCACGTCGGGCGTGACGCGGGAGTCCGTAATGTCCAGGGTGTAACGGGTCTGTCCGTCGAAGAGCGCCAGCCAGTTATCCATAACAAAGACCTTGTTTAAAATGAGGTTAAGCGAGGATGGTTACATGGCGAAACAGCACTGTAAATAGCTGAAACAGGTGTTAAATTCTGAAAAGAATGGGCAATCTCAAATTACCATCACCTTCCGCAGCGCCTGCGCCAGCTGTGCGCGGGTGAACGGTTTTCGCAGTAACTGAACGTCCGGCAGCTGTGGGTTATGCGCCGGGCGCAAATCCTGCCCGCTGATCAGCAGCACCGGCAACTGCGGATAGTGGCTGCGTACATGGCCGATCACCTCCGCACCGCTCAGGCCGCCCGGCAGCATCAGGTCGCTGATAAACATGCCGATATCCGGTGATGCGTCCAGCATGTTCAGCGCCTGCTCGCCGTTTTCGGCTTCGAGCGTCAGGTAGCCAAGCTGGTGCAGTTGCTCACACAGGGTCTGCCGCACGCCCGCCTCATCTTCCAGGACCAGCACAAGCAGCTCACTTTCTGTCGGGGCCGTGGTCGCCAGCGCGGCATCATTGGAGAACGCGGGCAGCGTCGAGCGCGGCAGCTGGAGCCGCACGGTGGTTCCCTGCCCCGGCGCGCTTTCGATCTCAACGCGCCCCCCGGACTGACGCACAAAGCCGTACACCATCGACAGCCCTAATCCGCTGCCGCTGCCGGTCTGTTTGGTGGTGAAGAACGGTTCAAAGACCTGCGATTTCACCTCCTGCGACATCCCACAGCCGTGGTCAATCACCTCCAGCGCGACCATATCCTGCCTGCGCCCGTCGCTGCGGGTCACACGCTGGTTCCAGGTGCGGATTTTAATCACACCGTTTTGCCCCTCCATTGCATCACGGGCGTTCATCACCAGGTTGATAATGGCGTTTTCCAGCTGGCTGACGTCAATCCATGCGGGCCAGGCCGGGGTTTGCGCTTCAATATCCAGCGTCAGCGTGGCGGGAAGGGAGTGCCGCATCAGCTCGCTCAGGTTCTCCAGCAGCGGCTTCATCTCTACCGCATGGGGTTGCAGGGATTGCTTGCGCGAGAAGGCCAGCAGACGCTGGGTGAGCATGGCCCCGCGTTCCGCGGCTTTGAGCGCACGAGTGATGCGCGGCGCGTCCGGTGACGCTGAATCGGTCAGCTCCAGACTGCCGATAATCACCGCCAGCAGGTTATTAAAATCATGCGCCAGACCGCCCGTCAGTTGCCCGACCGCCTTCATTTTCTGGCTGTGCAGCAGCGCCTCCTCCAGCCCCTGACGTTCGATGCGGTCGACCTCCATCTGCGAGGTCTTCTCCTTAAGCAGCCGCGTGGTGTGCTCCAGCGAAGCGGTATTGCGTGCAAAAACGTTAAACGCGCGCGCCAGTTCCCCCAGCTCATCACGCCGCTGTAGTGCGGGCACCGACACATTCTGCTCTCCGTGAGCGAGACGCGACATTGCCCTTGAGATAGCCGTCAGGTTGGAGCCCAGATTGCGATAAATATACCAGCAGGCGCAGCCGGTGATGATCAGCGCCAGCACCGCGAAAACGCTGATAAACACGCTGATGGAGCGCAGCTCCTGGTGACTTTGGGCGGTACGCAGCCGGGAGGCCTGCGCCACCTGTTCAACGTACTGATTGATGTCGCGGTTTAATATCGCTACCAGCGCCTTGATGTGGAACATGTACCAGCTGATGGACAGATCGCTCTCTTCCAGCTGCTTCGACAGTGGCGCGAGCTTGCGCAGCTCATCATTAAAATCCGGGAGCACCAGGTTGACCACCGGTTGCAGGGCGCTCGCGGGTAACATCGCGGTTACTGCATCCAGCTGCTGCACCGTGGCGCGCGGTGAAGGGGTATCAATGGCGGCAACGATCAGCCTGTCCATCTCTGCAAGCTGCCGGGCGTCTGGCACATTGCTCGCGTAACGACGGTTGATATCCTGCAAATGACGCAGGTAGCTTTGGCTTTGATACAGCGCGCTGAGCAGCGCGTTACGCTCCAGATGCCGTTTTTGCCCGCGCTCCAGCATTCCCGTCACGCTCTGCTGTAACTCATTGCTCCTGCGAATAATACGCGTCACCAGCGCCGGCTCCTGCTGCGCCAGCGGCGCATCGGCAAGCTGCTCCAGCGAGTGGCGCAGCGCCATTTGCGTCTGTTTAAGCCGCTCAGCTTCGCCTTTGTACTCCAGCGCACCGACCACCTGCGACAGCCGCACCGCCGCCGTTGCCACATTGGCCGTGTCGCGCGCGAGGTTCATGCTGCCGGTCATGTCATCCAGCGTTTGCTGCTGCACCTGCTCCTGGATCTGGCTGGCATGACGAAAGCCGAGCACCGCCACGCCGCTGACCATCAGCGTTACCGCCACCACCAGCAGGTTAAATATCAGCAGGCGACCGCGGGCGCTGGTGAAGAACGGGGGGCGTGATGGCATGGGTTTGGGCTCCTCTGCGGTTTGGTGCCCTCACCCTGGCCCTCTTCCCACAGGGAGAGGGAAAAGGAAAATGTGATGGCGATTAGCTATTCATAACTATGACAAATATGAACAGCTTCTGACATTTTGCATTTACGCGCCTGTGATGAAGTGCAGATATCGACATTCACAGGAGATCCGCCATGAGCAGAACCCCGGTTTTAGAGATGCGCCACATTGCCAAAACCTTTGGCAATTTCCACGCGCTCAAGGGCGTGGATTTGACGGTTTTCCCCGGTGAGATCCACGCGCTGATGGGGGAAAACGGCGCCGGAAAGAGCACGCTGATGAAGATCCTCGCAGGCGCCTATACCGCCAGCAGCGGCGACATCCTCATCGACGGTCAGCCGTTTCACATCAAAGGGCCGAAGGATGCGCTGGCCGCAGGCATTACCCTGATTTATCAGGAGATGCAGCTTGCTCCTAACCTGACCGTGGCGGAAAACATTTTTCTCGGTAGCGAGCTGTCGCGCGGCGGGCTGGTCCAGCGCAAAGAGATGGCTGCCCAGGCCCAGGCGGTCATTGACCGTCTGGGCGCGCAGTTCAGCGCCACCGACCTGGTCATGAAACTGACCATCGCCGAGCAACAGCAGGTGGAGATCGCCCGCGCGCTGCACCGCAACAGCCGCATTCTGGTGATGGACGAACCTACCGCCGCCCTCTCCTCACGCGAAACCCACCGTCTGTTCGAACTGATTTTGCGCCTGCGCGATGAAGGGATGGCGATTATCTACATCAGCCACCGCATGGCGGAAGTGTATGAACTCTCTGACCGCGTCAGCGTGCTACGCGACGGGCAATACGTCGGCAGCCTGACGCGCGACAAGCTCAACGCCTCCGAGCTGGTGCGCATGATGGTGGGTCGTCCGTTAAGCGACCTGTTCAACAAAGAGCGCGATATTCCGCTCGGCAGCCCGCGTCTGAACGTGCATCACCTCACGGATGGCAAAAAAGTGCAGCCGTGCAGTTTGCAGGTTCGCTCCGGTGAAATCGTCGGGCTGGCAGGGCTGGTCGGCGCCGGGCGTTCTGAGCTGGCGCAGCTGATCTTCGGCGTGCGCAAAGCCACCGGCGGCATGATCGAGGTTGACGGCGAACCGGTGGTGATCCACTCCCCGCGCGCGGCCATTGAGAACGGCATCGGTTTTCTCACCGAGAACCGCAAGGAGCAGGGGCTATTTCTGGAGCTGGCGGCGCAGGAGAACATCACCATGGCGACGCTGGAGCGCGACGCCACCTTCGGCTGGCTAAACCGCAAAAAAGCGCAGTCTATTTCCGATGACGCCATCGCCCTGCTCAATATCCGCGTGCCGCATTCTCAGGTGCGCGCAGGCGGGCTCTCCGGCGGCAACCAGCAAAAACTGCTGATCTCCCGCTGGGTGGCGATAGGCCCGCGCATTCTGATTCTGGACGAACCCACGCGCGGCGTGGACGTCGGGGCAAAAAGCGAGATCTACCGCATCATGAACCAGATGGCGCGCAAAGGGGTGGCGATCCTGATGATCTCCAGCGAGCTGCCGGAAGTAGTAGGAATGAGCGACCGGGTGTACGTGATGCGGGAAGGCAGCATTGCGGGTGAACTGCACGGGCGCGACATCTCTCAGGAAAACATCATGACGCTGGCAACCGGCGTGAACGACACACATCATCAGGCGGTGTAATTATGACAACTCCAACCCATCCGCAGCAGGTGGCGAAATCCGCCTCTGCCAAAAAAATGCTGATGAGCGATCTGATGCAAACGATCGGAATTTTGCCGATTTTAATCCTGATTGTGGCGGTATTTGGCTTTATCGCCCCGAACTTTTTCACCGAGAGCAACCTGCTGAATATTACCCGGCAGGCGTCGATCAACATCGTGCTGGCGGCGGGGATGACCTTCATCATCCTGACCGGCGGGATTGACCTCTCCGTGGGCTCGATTCTGGGTACTACGGCGGTAGCGGCGATGGTGGTCTCGCTTATCCCTGAATTTGCGATGCTCTCCATTCCGGCGGCGCTAATGCTCGGTATGGTACTGGGGCTGTTCAACGGCGCGCTGGTGGCCTTCGCCGGACTTCCGCCATTTATCGTCACGCTCGGCACCTACACGGCGCTGCGCGGCGCGGCCTACCTGCTGGCGGACGGCACGACGGTCATTAACTCCAACATCAACTTCGAGTGGATCGGCAATAACTACCTCGGCCCGATCCCCTGGCTGGTTGTGATCGCCCTGGCGGTGATTGTGGTGTGCTGGTTTATTCTGCGTCGCACAACCCTCGGCGTTCACATCTATGCGGTCGGCGGCAATATGCAGGCGGCGCGCTTAACGGGCATTAAGGTCTGGCTGGTGCTGCTGTTTGTCTACGGCATGAGCGGCCTGCTCTCCGGTCTCGGCGGCGTCATGAGCGCTTCACGTCTCTACAGCGCCAATGGCAACCTCGGCACGGGGTATGAGCTGGATGCAATTGCGGCGGTGATCCTCGGCGGCACCAGCTTCGTCGGCGGGATCGGCACGATCACCGGCACGCTGGTCGGTGCCTTGATCATCGCCACCCTCAACAACGGCATGACGCTGATGGGCGTCTCCTACTTCTGGCAGCTGGTGATCAAAGGGGCGGTGATCATCATTGCGGTGCTGATCGACAAATACCGTACCCGACACCATCAAAGTGCATAACAACAATACCCTACGTGAGGAATACAGCATGAGATTGAAGCCCTTAGTGACCGCGCTCTGTGCTGGCGCGCTGCTGGCCGCAACCCCGTTTGCGCAGGCAAAAGATCTGAAATCCATCGGCGTGACGGTGGGCGACCTGGCTAACCCGTTCTTCGTGCAGATCACCAAAGGTGCCGAGCTGGAAGCGCGCAAGCTGGCGGGGGACAACGTCAAGGTGACGCTGGTCTCCAGCGGGTACGATCTGGGCCAGCAGGTGTCGCAGATTGATAACTTCATTGCGGCGAAAGTGGACATGATCATCCTCAACGCCGCGGATTCCAAAGGGATCGGCCCGGCGGTAAAACGCGCCAAAGAGGCGGGGATCGTGGTCGTGGCGGTTGACGTGGCGGCGGAAGGGGCCGATGCGACCATCACCTCCGATAACACCCAGGCGGGTGAGATGGCCTGTAAGTACATTACCGACCGCCTGAAAGGTAAAGGCAACGTGGTGATCATCAACGGGCCGCCGGTTTCTGCGGTACAAAACCGCGTGGAGGGCTGCCAGACCGAGTTCAGGCGCCACCCGGATATCAAAGTGCTCTCGGATAACCAGAACGCCAAAGGCAGCCGTGAAGGCGGGCTGGAGGTCATGACCTCCCTGCTGGCGGCTAATCCGAAGATCGACGGCGTATTCGCGATTAACGATCCTACCGCGATCGGCGCCGATCTGGCCGCGAAGCAGGCGCAGCGCAACGAGTTCTTTATCGTTGGTGTGGATGGCAGCCCGGACGGTGAAGAAGCCCTGAAGCGCGAAAACTCCCTGTTTGTGGCGACGCCAGCGCAGGATCCGCAGGTGATGGCGGCGAAGGCGGTGGAGATCGGCTATGACATTCTTCAGGGCAAACCTGCGCCGAAAGAGCCTGTGCTGATCCCGGTGACGATGATCGATAAAAAGAACGTCGGCACGTATAAGGGGTGGACGGTTAAATGATCCTTTTCCCTCTCCCACCGGGAGAGGGAACTGTTTTCAAGGAGTCCCCATGAAACGCTCCGACATCAATGAAATCCTCGGCCATACGCGGCAGTTCTTCTCCATGCACGACGTGCATCTCCCGCCTTTTGCCAGCTTTCCGCCGACAAAATGGCAGCAGCTTGACCAGGCCGCATGGCAGGAGGTGTTTGACCTCAGGCTCGGCTGGGACGTGACGGCATTTGGTGGCAACAACTTCGCTGCACAGGGGTTAACGCTGTTCACCCTGCGCAACGGCTCCCCCAACGGCGTGCCCTATGAAAAGTGCTATGCCGAAAAAATCATGCACGTCCGCGACGGCCAGGTGACGCCGATGCATTTTCACTGGCGCAAGCGGGAGGACATCATTAACCGCGGCGGCGGGAATCTGATTATTGAGTTATGGAATGCGGGCGCGCATGAAGAGACCGAAAACACCGACGTGACCGTTACCGTCGACGGCTGTCGGCAGACGCACGCGCCCGGCAGCCAGCTGCGCCTCACACCAGGGGAGAGCATCTGCCTGACGCCCGGCCTGTACCACAGTTTCTGGGGTGAACGCGGCTTTGGCGACGTGCTGGTGGGCGAAGTGTCGTCGGTCAATGACGATGAACACGACAACCACTTTTTACAGCCCATTGACCGCTACAACACCATTGAAGAAGACGAACCGGCGGTGCTGGTGCTGTGCAACGAGTACAACCTGTTTCGGATATAAGGAGTGAATGATGCCATTGATTTCTCTTGCCGATGGTCTGGCCCACGCCAGGGAACACCGCTACGCCCTGGGCGCGTTCAACGTGCTCGACTCCCACTTCCTGCGTGCGCTGTTTGCCGCCGCGAAACAGGAACGCTCGCCGTTCATCATCAACATCGCCGAAGTGCATTTTAAGTACGTGTCTCTGGAGTCGCTTGTCGAAGCAGTGAAGTTCGAAGCCGCCCGTCACGATATTCCCGTGGTGCTTAACCTCGACCACGGGCTGCATTTTGAGGCCGTCGTGCGCGCCCTGCGCTTAGGGTTCAGCTCGGTGATGTTCGACGGCTCGACGCTGAGCTATGAGGAAAATATCCGCCAGACGCGGGAAGTGGTGAAGATGTGCCATGCGGTGGGCGTCTCGGTAGAGGCGGAGCTGGGCGCGGTCGGGGGTGATGAAGGGGGTGCGCTTTACGGGCATGCGGATGAAGCCTTCTTCACCGATCCGCAGCTGGCGCGCGAGTTTGTCGATTTAACCGGTATCGACGCGCTGGCGGTCGCCATTGGCAACGCGCACGGCAAATACAAGGGCGAGCCGAAGCTTGATTTCCCGCGTCTGGACGCCATTCGACAGCAGACGGGCCTGCCGCTGGTTTTACACGGCGGCTCTGGCATAAGCGATACTGATTTCCGCCGCGCCATCGAGCTGGGCATTCATAAAATCAACTTTTATACCGGCATGTCGCAGGCCGCGCTCGCCGCCGTTGAGCAGCGCATGGCAAACCGCCAGCCGCTGTACGATGAATTTGCAGAGCTGCTGCTGGGCATTGAAGAGGCCATTACCGATACGGTTGCGGAACAGATGCGCATCTTCGGCAGCGCGGGGCAGGCATAATGGAACGCAAAGGGATTATCGCCGCAGGCAACATGCTGGTGGATCACGTCCACCAGATCGTACAGTGGCCGGAGCGCGGCTGGCTGGCGGAAATCACCCACAGTGAGCGCTCAACCGGCGGTGCGCCGCTCAACGTTCTGCTGACGCTGGCGAAAATGCACGTCGGCCTGCCGTTACAGGCGGTGGGGCTGATTGGGGAAGACAGCGACGGAGACTATATTCTGGCGATGCTCGACCAGTATCACGTCAATCGCCAGCGCGTGCAGCGTACAACGTTCGCCCCAACGTCGATGTCGCAGGTGATGACCGACCCCAGCGGACAGCGCACTTTTTTCCACTCGCCGGGCGCCAACCGCCTGTTGGATCTTCCCGCCTTCGATCGTTTAGACGGATCGCTGAAGATCTTCCATCTCGGCTACCTGCTGCTGCTCGACAGCCTGGACATGCCGGACGAGGAATTTGGCACCCGCAGCGCGCGGTTACTGGCACAGATGCGCGATCAGGGGTATGAAACCTCGCTCGATCTGGTGTCCCGCAAGGGCGATCCGCGCTATCAGCCGCTGGTGCTCCCTGCCCTGCGCCATCTTGATTATCTGGTGATTAACGAGCTGGAAGCCGGTGAGTTTAGCGGGCTTGAGATCCGTGACGGCCATGATGCGCTGAACATGGCCCATATCGCCGACGCTGCCACACAACTGCTGGCGGCAGGCGTGCGACAGCGGGTGGTGATCCACTGTCCGGAAGGGGCATGGGGTGAAGCGCCGGGTGAAAAAGGGCAATGGGTTCCGTCGTGGAAGCTGACGCAGGACGAGATTATCGGCAGCGTCGGCGCGGGCGACGCGTTTTGCGCGGGCTTTTTATACGGCTGCCATGAATCCCTGCCGCTGACGGAGAGTATTTATCTGGCGCACGCCTGCGCGCGGGCCAGCCTGCTGGCGGCTAATGCAATTGACGGCGCGAAAACGCTGGCCGAGCTTCAGGCGTTTATTCAGGAGAACGGTCAGGCGGCTTTCTCATGATGGGAAACGTCCGTGGCAAAAACATAGCCCAGACCGCGAATGGTTTTGATCAGCAGAGGCTGGTGCGGATTGACCTCAATTTTTCGCCGTAGCCGCATGATCAACACGTCGATAGTGCGGTCAAAGACCTCGGCGCTTTCGCTGTGGGTCAGCTTCAGCAGCTGTTCACGACTCAGTACCCGGCGGGCGTTTTGCGTTAATGCTAGCAGCAGGCCATATTCGCCTTGTGTTAACGGCACGGTATTACGCTGCGGATCGCTCAGCTCGCAGCGGGTGGTGTCCAGCGTCCAGCCGTTAAAGGCAATACCTTCAACGCGCGGCGCGGCAGGCTCCGCGTCCAGCGCGCCGGTACGCCGCAGCACCGCCTTAACGCGGGCGACCACCACGCGCGGATTGAACGGTTTTCCGATGTAATCATCAGCGCCCATTTCCAGCCCGACGACCACATCTGATTCACTTCCCAGCCCCGTCAGCATTACCACCGGTAGCGATGGTCGCTGCTTTTGCAGTTGCAGTAAAACCTGTAATCCGTTGATATCCGGCAGCATCATGTCCAGCAGAACCAGCGCAATGCCGGAGTCCTGCTGGACACGGTTCACCGCGTCCTGCCCAGAGTGACACGTCAGTACGGTAAAGACGTGCTCGCTGAGCACATCCTGTAGCAGTTCGCAGACTGCGACATCATCGTCAACCACCAGAATCGCCGGTTTCATCGCATGCTTCCGTCAGGGAATTATGTTAAGTCTGAACCATTCTGCCGCCGGCTCCAGCCGAATTGTTTTTTACGTGACGGAAATTCAATCCATGTCACATCCCCTGCCCTTTCGACACGTCAATTTTGACGATTGGCTGTTTTTCGTCAGGGTTTTGCCACGCAAAGGGTCGTAAAGTCAGGAAATACCCATAATAAAAACATGGCATAGAAGCTGCATATTGGGCAGGTAAGAACTGTTTAACTGGAGCAAAGTGATGAAAAAAGTCGTCACGGTTTGCCCTTATTGTGCCTCAGGTTGCAAGATCCACCTGGTGGTCAATAACGGCAAAATCGTCCGGGCGGAAGCGGCGCAGGGTAAAACCAATCAGGGCACGCTGTGCCTGAAAGGATATTACGGCTGGGATTTTATTAACGATACCCAAATCCTCACCCCGCGCCTGAAAACCCCTATGATCCGCCGCGAGCGCGGCGGCAAGCTGGAAGCCGTCTCCTGGAATGAAGCGCTGGATTACGTCGCCACGCGCCTCAGCGCCATCAAGGCCAAGTATGGCCCGGATGCGATTCAGACCACCGGCTCCTCACGCGGAACCGGGAATGAAACCAACTATGTGATGCAAAAATTCGCGCGCGCCGTTATTGGTACCAATAACGTCGACTGCTGCGCTCGCGTCTGACACGGCCCATCGGTTGCAGGTCTGCACCAGTCGGTCGGTAACGGCGCAATGAGTAATGCCATCAACGAGATAGATAATACCGATCTCGTCTTCATCTTTGGTTATAACCCGGCGGATTCTCACCCTATCGTCGCGAACCACGTTATTCGCGCTAAACAGAATGGGGCGAAAATCATCGTCTGCGATCCGCGCAAAATTGAAACCGCGCGCATTGCGGATATGCACATTGCATTGAAAAACGGTTCAAACATCGCGCTGTTGAACGCAATGGGGCACGTCATTATTGAGGAGAACCTGTACGACCAGGCGTTTGTCGCGACCCGTACAGAAGGATTTGAAGAGTATAAGAAAATAGTCGAGGGCTATACGCCTGAATCCGTCGAAGCGATAACCGGCGTCAGCGCGCAGGAGATTCGTCAAGCGGCCAGAATGTATGCCGGGGCGAAAACCGCCGCTATTCTGTGGGGCATGGGTGTGACCCAGTTCTACCAGGGCGTGGAAACCGTGCGCTCGCTCACCAGCCTCGCCATGCTGACCGGCAATCTGGGTAAAGCGCATGTGGGCGTGAACCCGGTGCGTGGTCAGAATAACGTGCAGGGTGCGTGTGATATGGGCGCGCTGCCGGACACCTATCCGGGCTACCAGTACGTCAAATTCCCGGAAAACCGCGAGAAGTTTGCGAAGGCCTGGGGCGTGGAGAGCCTGCCGGCACACACCGGGTATCGCATCAGCGAGCTGCCGCACCGCGCGGCGCACGGTGAAGTGCGTGCGGCCTACATCATGGGTGAAGATCCGCTCCAGACCGACGCCGAACTGTCCGCAGTGCGCAAAGGCTTTGAGGATCTGGAGCTGGTGATTGTTCAGGATATCTTTATGACCAAAACCGCGGCAGCGGCGGATGTGATTTTGCCGTCGACCTCCTGGGGCGAGCATGAAGGTGTCTATACGGCGGCAGACCGCGGCTTCCAGCGCTTCTTCAAGGCCGTCGAGCCGAAATGGGATCTGAAAACGGACTGGCAGATCATCAGCGAAATCGCCACCCGCATGGGCTACCCGATGCACTACAACAACACCCAGGAGATCTGGGACGAGTTGCGGCATCTGTGCCCGGACTTTTATGGGGCAACCTATGAAAAAATGGGTGAGCTGGGCTACATCCAGTGGCCGTGCCGGGATGAGTCAGAATCCGATCAGGGGACGTCATACCTCTTTAAAGAGAAGTTCGACACCCCGAACGGGCTGGCGCAGTTCTTCACCTGCGACTGGGTCGCGCCGATCGATAAGCTCACCGACGAGTATCCGATGGTGCTCTCCACCGTGCGTGAAGTGGGCCACTACTCCTGCCGTTCCATGACCGGCAACTGCGCCGCGCTGGCGGCGCTGGCGGATGAACCGGGTTACGCGCAGATCAACACCGCCGATGCCGAACGGCTCGGTATTGAAGATGAAGCGCTGGTGTGGGTGAATTCGCGTAAAGGCCGCATCATTACCCGCGCGCAGGTCAGCGACCGTCCGAACAAAGGGGCAGTCTATATGACCTACCAGTGGTGGATTGGCGCCTGCAACGAGCTGGTGACCGAGAACTTAAGCCCGATAACCAAAACGCCGGAGTATAAATACTGCGCCGTAAACGTGGAGTCCATTGCGGATCAACACGCTGCGGAACAGTATGTGATCGACGAATATAACAAGCTGAAAGCCCGACTGCGCGAAAGCGCAATGGGTTGAAGCCGTTAATTTATCGTTGAATAAAGGGAGTGATATATTCACTCCCTTTTTATTTCCGATTAATTCATAAGAAATAGAGATTATTATTCTGGAAAGCGGCTCGCAGAAATAATGTAATTTACGCAGAATAGAATTACATCTTTGCATTTTAATTCAGAGGGATAAGATGTGCGGCGGGTGCTTAAGACTTTCTGTCTTGAGCATTGTTGAGGGACAGAAAGTAGAAAGCCCCGGGAAATTTTCATTTACCCGAGGCTACTCCCTCAACTCCAACAAGTTGAGAGTAGCCTCTTATTCTTTTTTTGACAAGGAGTAAAAGGCATGACGCCTTTAAAAACTGCGTTAGGCATCGTCTTTATTGTTTGCCTGACGATAGTGATCTTTACCTTTATTACTCGCGGCAGGCTCTGCGAGTTTTCAATAAAGAGTGAACATCAGGAGGTGGCGGCGAAATTAGCCTGTAACGCAGGCTAACCTCTTCGGGCGGAACGCGTGTTCCGCCCGGCTTGTGGGATGCTGAGGTCTTAACGCACCCGTTTTTTTCTTCTGTCGCCGCGATTATACTGCGCGGCGTGTACCCAGATGATAAGAATCCATGAAAATCCTTTTTCTGATGTTGTTATTTTTAACCGCGTTTGCCCATGCCGATGAGATAGGCAGCCAGTATATAAAGCAGGCTGAAGCGGGCGATGCGCGCGCGCAGTATTATCTCGCCGATACCTGGTTCAGTTCCGGCGACAGCGCGCAGGCGGCGCTGTGGGCGGAAAAAGCGGCAAAAGGCGGTGATGTCGACGCCATGGCGCTGCTGTCGCAAATCCACTTTTCGCAGGGTGACTATGCGCAGGCTAAAGCCCTGGCCCAACAGGCAAACATTGCGGGCAGCAAACGCGGCGCGATCATGCTGGCGCGTGTGCTGGTGAACACGCAGGCGGGCAAAACCGACTACCCGCAGGCCATCGCACTGCTGCAATCGGCGACCGAAGACATCGATAGCGACTCGGCGGTAGACGCGCAACAGCTGCTGGGGCTGATCTATGCCAACGGCGTTGAAGTTCCTCAGGATGACGTGCAGGCCGCATCGTGGTTCAAGCGGAGTTCGGCTCTGTCCCGGACGGGCTATGCGGAGTACTGGGCAGGAATGCTGTTCAGGCAGGGTGAGAAAGGCTTTATCACACCGAATAAGCAGAAAGCGCTTTACTGGTTAAACCTGAGCTGTACCGAAGGGTTTGATACCGGGTGTGAAGAGTTTGATGCATTGAGCGGGGAGTAAATTGTTGCCCGGTGGCGCTGCGCTTACCGGGCCTACGGCTTATGCAGGCCGGGTAAGGCGAAGCCGCCACCCGGCTTTTTACATCACTGGTCAGCCGTTTTATCAAAACGACCCAGTACCTCGCGTTCATACGCCAGCGCTTTTTTACGGTCGAACTTGTGTTCCCACTTAGCGATTACCAGTACCGCCAGGGCATTACCCACCACGTTCAGCGCGGTACGCGCCATGTCGAGGATACGGTCCACACCGGCAATAAACGCCAGGCCTTCCAGCGGAATACCGACGCTGCCCAGCGTCGCCAGCAGCACCACGAAGGAGACGCCCGGCACGCCTGCGATCCCTTTTGAAGTCACCATCAGCGTCAGAACCAGTACGATTTCCTGCCACAGCGACAAGTCAATGCCGTACAGCTGCGCGATAAAGATCGCTGCAATACTCTGATACAGCGTTGAACCATCCAGATTGAAGGAGTAACCGGTCGGTACAACGAAGCTGGTAATGGACGCCGGCGCACCGTAGGCCTCCATCTTCTCAATGATACGCGGCAGTACGCTCTCGGAGCTTGCCGTGGAGTACGCCAGAATCAGCTCATCCTTCAGGATGCGGATCAGGATCCAGATGCTGAGCCCGCACAGGCGCGCCACAATGCCCAGCACCACCAGCGCGAAGAACAGAATCGCGAAGTGCACCAGAATCACCAGCTTCGCCAGCGGCCACAGGGAGGCAAAGCCGAAGTTCGCTACGGTCACCGCAATCAGCGCGAATACCCCGACTGGCGCATAACGCATCACCATGTGGGTGACTTTGAACATGGTTTCGGAGATAGAGCGGAACACGGTCACCAGCGGTTCACGGTGCGTCGCGGGCAGGGAAGAAAGCCCCAGGCCAAAGAGTACCGAGAAGAAGATGATCGGCAGCATCTCGCCCTTCGCCATGGACGCGATAATGTTGGTCGGTACCAGCGAGAGAATAGTCCCCATCAACCCATGCGAATGGCTCTGCACATCGGCGGTTGTGCTTTGGTATTTCGAAATATCCACCGTCGCCAGCTGCGACATATCGATCCCGGCACCAGGCTGGAACACATTCGCCAGGGTGATGCCAAGTACGATGGCAACCGTAGTGATCACTTCGAAATAGAGAATGGTTTTAACGCCGATGCGGCCTAACTGTTTCGCATCACCAACACCCGCGATACCGACCACCAGCGTCGAGATCACAATCGGCACAACAATCATCTTGATCAGATGAATAAAGATATCGCCCGCAGGGGAGAGAAGGTTCGCAATCAGCCACTCGCGACTGTCGCTATGATAATGGAGGTAACTGCCCAGCAAGATGCCCAGCACAAGGGCCAGCAGGATCTGCCAGGCCAGGCTGACTTTCAAATTTTTCATAGAAACTGACTTCCTCAATGAAATCTCCGCACCATCAAAACTGCATGAATATGGAGACATACTGAAAGGGTATGAATTGTGTTGCGTTGGTTTATGGGATTTTTTAACGCGCCGTATGAGTATCATTTGCACGGCATGCTGCGCAAGCCTTAAAGAACAAGGCATTTCACTGCAAAAAGTGTCATTGTCGGTAATTTATAGCAATTCGCATAAATAACCGTTTGTTATACAAAATATTTTCACTTCAAAAAAGTGAATAATTCTTCAGATGAATTATTTCCCTTCAAAGTTTCATTCGCTCAATTTTCATACTCTTCAGACATTGCGTGATCTGTCGCCCAAATACTAAACAAAGCTTGTAAAGCCCCTACTATTAACGTTTTTGCGACATATTATTAACATCTTACAAGGAGAAAAAAAGCCATGAGCCAAATACACAAACACGACATTCCCGCAAACATTGCGGACCGTTGCCTGATAAGTCCGGAGCAGTACCAGGAGAAATACCAGCAGTCCGTTTCCAGCCCTGACGCGTTCTGGGGTGAGCAGGGTCACATCCTCGACTGGATCAAACCTTATCAGAAGGTAAAGAACACCTCTTTCGCGCCGGGCAACGTCTCCATTAAATGGTATGAAGACGGCACGCTGAACCTGGCGGCGAACTGCCTGGACCGCCATCTTGCCGAACGCGGCAACGAAACGGCTATCATCTGGGAAGGCGACGATGCCTCTCAGAGTAAACACATCTCGTATAAAGAACTGCATCGCGACGTGTGCCGCTTTGCCAACGTGCTGCTGGCCCAGGGCATTAAAAAAGGCGATGTAGTGGCGATCTATATGCCAATGGTGCCGGAAGCGGCGGTGGCGATGCTGGCCTGCGCGCGCATCGGCGCGATCCACTCCGTTATCTTCGGCGGCTTCTCGCCGGAGGCGGTTGCCGGGCGTATTGTCGACTCGAATTCGAAGCTGGTGATCACCGCTGACGAGGGCGTGCGCGCCGGGCGCGGTATTCCGCTGAAGAAAAACGTTGATGAAGCGCTGAAAAACCCGAACGTGAAATCCATCAGTAACGTCATTGTCTTCAAACGCACGGGCGGCAAAATCGACTGGCACGAGGGGCGTGACCTGTGGTGGAGCGATCTGATTGAAAAAGCGAGCGACCAGCATCAGCCGGAAGAGATGAACGCGGAAGATCCGCTGTTTATTCTTTATACCTCCGGCTCCACCGGCAAGCCGAAAGGCGTGCTGCATACTACCGGCGGCTATCTGGTTTACGCGGCCACCACCTTTAAATACGTTTTCGACTACCATCCGGGCGACATCTACTGGTGTACCGCCGACGTGGGCTGGGTCACCGGCCACAGCTACCTGCTGTACGGCCCGCTGGCCTGCGGCGCAACGACGCTGATGTTTGAAGGCGTACCGAACTGGCCAACGCCGGCGCGTATGTGCCAGGTGGTTGATAAGCATCAGGTCAACATTCTCTACACCGCGCCAACGGCGATCCGCGCATTAATGGCGGAAGGCGATAAAGCCATCGAAGGCACGGACCGCTCTTCCCTGCGCATCCTCGGCTCCGTGGGCGAGCCGATCAACCCGGAAGCCTGGGAGTGGTACTGGAAGAAGATCGGCAACGAGAAGTGCCCGGTGATGGACACCTGGTGGCAGACCGAAACCGGCGGCTTTATGATCACCCCGATGCCGGGCGCCACGCAGCTGAAAGCCGGTTCGGCCACCCGTCCGTTCTTCGGGGTACAGCCTGCACTAGTGGATAACGAAGGCAATCCGCAGGAAGGCGCCACCGAGGGCAATCTGGTGATCGTCGATTCCTGGCCTGGCCAGGCGCGTACCCTGTTCGGCGACCACGAGCGGTTCGAGCAGACCTACTTCTCGACCTTCAAAAACATGTACTTCAGCGGCGACGGCGCGCGCCGGGATGAAGACGGTTATTACTGGATCACCGGACGCGTGGACGACGTGCTGAACGTCTCTGGCCACCGTCTGGGCACGGCGGAGATTGAGTCTGCGCTGGTGTCGCATCCGAAGATTGCCGAAGCGGCGGTTGTCGGCATTCCGCACAACATCAAGGGCCAGGCGATCTACGCCTACGTCACCCTGAACCACGGCGAAGAGCCGTCGCCAGAGCTGTATACCGAGGTGCGCAACTGGGTGCGTAAAGAGATTGGCCCGCTGGCGACGCCGGACGTGCTGCACTGGACCGACTCGCTGCCGAAAACCCGCTCCGGCAAAATCATGCGCCGTATCTTGCGCAAAATCGCGGCAGGGGACACCAGCAACCTCGGTGATACCTCAACGCTCGCGGATCCTGGCGTGGTGGAAAAACTGCTCGAAGAGAAGCAGGCCATCGCAATGCCTTCATAATTTTTTTCTCCCTCTCCCCTCACCCTAACCCTCTCCCCATAGGGGAGAGGGGATAAAACAAACCAACCTTACTTCTGGAGATTTCTGTGATGAATAACGATATTTGTCAGCAGATAGAGAATAGTGCGCACTACAGGGAGCTGGTCGAAAAACGGCAACGGTTTGCCTTCTTGCTTTCCATCATCATGCTAATTATCTACGTCGGCTTTATTTTGCTGATCGCCTTTGCGCCGCACTGGCTGGGCACCCCGCTGCATGAGGGTACCAGCGTCACGCGCGGTATTCCGATTGGGATTGGCGTTATCATCATTTCGTTTGTGCTCACGGGTGTGTACGTCTGGCGTGCGAACGGTGAATTCGATCGTCTTAACAGAGAAGTTCTGCGCGAGGTAAAAGCATCATGAAGAGAATTCTGACGGCGCTCGCCGCCACACTTCCCTTTGCTGCCCATGCAGCAGATGCCATTACCGGCGAGGTCCAGCGCCAGCCAACCAACTGGCAGGCGATTGTGATGTTCCTGATTTTCGTGGTGCTGACGCTGTATATCACCTACTGGGCGTCGAAACGCGTGCGCTCCCGTAACGATTACTACACCGCAGGCGGCAACATTACCGGCTTCCAGAACGGGCTGGCGATTGCGGGTGACTTTATGTCCGCCGCCTCGTTCCTCGGGATCTCCGCGCTGGTGTATACCTCAGGGTATGACGGCCTGATCTACTCCCTCGGCTTCCTTGTCGGCTGGCCGATCATTCTGTTCCTGATTGCCGAGCGCCTGCGTAACCTGGGGCGCTATACCTTTGCTGACGTCGCCTCCTATCGCCTGAAGCAGGGGCCGATTCGCACCCTCTCCGCCTGCGGTTCGCTGGTGGTGGTGGCGCTGTACCTGATTGCGCAGATGGTGGGCGCGGGTAAATTGATCCAACTGCTGTTCGGCCTGAACTACCACATCGCGGTGGTGCTGGTGGGCGTGCTGATGGTGATGTACGTGCTGTTCGGCGGCATGCTGGCCACCACCTGGGTGCAGATCATCAAAGCCGTGCTGCTGCTGTTCGGCGCCAGCTTTATGGCCTTTATGGTGATGAAGCACGTTGGGTTCAGCTTCAATAACCTGTTTACCGAAGCCATGGCGGTCCACCCGAAAGGGGAAGCGATCATGAGCCCGGGTGGGCTGGTGAAAGATCCGATATCCGCGCTCTCGCTCGGTCTCGGCCTGATGTTCGGTACCGCAGGTCTGCCGCATATCCTGATGCGCTTCTTCACGGTGTCAGATGCGCGTGAAGCGCGTAAGAGCGTGTTCTACGCCACCGGGTTTATGGGTTACTTCTATATCCTGACCTTTATTATCGGCTTTGGCGCGATCATGCTTGTGGGGGCGAACCCGGCGTTTAAAGATGCGGCAGGCGCGCTGATTGGCGGCAATAACATGGCGGCGGTGCATCTGGCCGACGCGGTGGGCGGCAACCTGTTCCTCGGCTTTATCTCTGCCGTGGCCTTCGCCACCATTCTTGCGGTGGTTGCGGGTTTAACGCTGGCCGGCGCGTCGGCGGTCTCGCATGACCTCTACGCCAACGTCTTCCGCAAAGGCGCGAGCGAGCGCGATGAGCTGAAGGTCTCCAAAATCACCGTGCTGGTGCTGGGCGTTGTGGCGATCCTGCTGGGCATTCTGTTCGAGAAGCAAAACATCGCCTTTATGGTGGGGCTGGCTTTCTCCATCGCGGCAAGCTGTAACTTCCCGATCATCCTGCTCTCCATGTACTGGTCGAAACTGACCACCCGTGGCGCGATGATTGGCGGCTGGCTGGGGCTGCTGACGGCGGTGATCCTGATGATTCTGGGCCCGACGATCTGGGTGCAGATCCTCGGTCACGCCAGCGCCATCTTCCCGTATGAATATCCGGCGCTGTTCTCCATTGCCGTGGCGTTTATCGGTATCTGGGTCTTCTCGGCTACCGACAATTCGCCGGAAGGTAACCTGGAGCGCGAGAAATTCCGCGCCCAGTTTATTCGTTCACAAACCGGTCTTGGCGTTGAGCAGGGCCGCGCGCACTAAGCCTTTTCTCCCCGGCCATTCTGGCCGGGGAGCTTAAAACATCACCCACGCCACCAGCGGTGCGATCAGCACCATCGTGACGCCCGAAAGCATCATCACCAGGCTCGCGACAACGCCCTCCTGCTGTCCCAGCTCATAGGAACGTGCCGTGCCCGCGCCGTGCGACGCCGCGCCAAATCCCGCGCCTTTGGCCATTCCTTCCCGAATAGAAAGCCGCAGAAACAGCATATCGCCCACCGCCATCCCAAAGACGCCCGTCACCACCACAAACAGCGCCACCAGATCCGGCTGGCCACCGAGCGGTTTGGCGGCTGCCAACGCAAACGGCGTGGTCACCGAACGCACCGCCAGGCTGCGCTGGATTTCATCCGACAGGGTAAACAGCCGCGCCAGCCAGACCGAGCTGCACACCGCCACCACCGTCGCGGTGACGACGCCCGCGCTGAGCGACATCCAGTGGCGTCTGATAATAGCGAGGTTGTCATAAACGGGTACGGCGAAGGCGATGGTCGCCGGGCCGAGCAGCCACAGCAGCCAGTGGGATTCGCCAATGTAGTTCTGCCAGGAGATATGGCCGAAGACCAGCATCAGCACCAGCAGGATCGGCGTAAAGACCAACGGCATCAGCGGCAGCGCGCGAAAGCGGCGATACAGGCGCTTGTTGGCAAAGTAGATGACAACTGTCGCAATCAGGCACAGCAGGCTTATCTGAAAGTTAGTCATGCTTCTGCCTGCTGATTTCAAAGCGATACACCTTATCCACCACCCAGGCGGTGGCGCCCAGCACCATCAGCGTGCTCAGGGCGATAACCGCAAAGATGCGCCAGCCGTCGACCATCAGCAGTTGTGCATAATTCACCACCGCCACCACGGCCGGCACAAAGAACAATAGCATCTCCGCCAGCAGCCAGCGCGCCCCGGCGCGCACCCAGTTAAGGGGCAACGCGCGACAGAGGATCAGCGTCAGCATCAGCACCATCCCCACCAGGTTGGCGGGTAAAGGCAGATGCAGCCAGTCGACAAGATATTCCGCGAAAACAAACAGTCCCGCGTAAAGCAGTACCTGAACCGGTACCTGAAGTCGTTGCACAACGGCAGGCGTAACACGGCTTAACGCCACGGCCATGGGGGTTTTCCTCAGAAATGAGACGAGGCGCCAGTATAGTGAGCGTACGGTATCGACTGAAATGAATTAAAATCATCGAAGGTATAGTTTCGAGGAATAATCATGGACATAAGAACGCTGCGCTATTTTGTCGAGGTGGTTCGCCAGCAAAGTTTTACTCGCGCAGCGGAGAAGTTATTCGTAACCCAGCCGACCATCAGCAAAATGCTGAAAAACCTCGAAGATGAGCTGAACTGTACGCTGCTGATCCGCGACGGGCGCAAGCTACTGCTGACCGATACCGGTCGCGTAGTGTTCGAGCGCGGGCTGGCCATTCTGGCAGAGTTCCGCCAGCTGGAGGCCGAGCTTGGGGACATCAACCACCTGACAAAAGGGCTGCTGCGGCTCGGTATTCCGCCGATGGTCGGCATGATGATGGCCGGGCCGATAAGCCTGTTTCGTCAGCGCTATCCCGGCGTTGAGCTAAAAATTTCTGAATTTGGCGGCCTGACCGTGCAGCAGGCGGTGATGAACGGTGAACTGGACGTGGCCATGACGGCCCTTCCCGTAGAGGAGGAAAGCGGCCTGGCGACGCTGCCGCTGTTCAGCCACCCGCTGTGCGTGCTGGTGCCGCGCTCCGGCGACTGGCTGAAGATAGACTCAGTAAAACCCGAGCTGCTCGGCGAACACCCGCTGCTGATTTACAACGAAGATTTTGCCTTAAGCCGCCAGCTGATGGCGCTGTTTAACCAGCACAACGTAAAGCCGCGCATTGCGGTGCGCAGCGGCCAGTGGGATTTTCTGGCGGCGATGGTACAGGCGGGCGTGGGGATTGCCATTCTGCCGCAGCCGATCTGCGAGCGGCTGGATAAAAACACGCTGCGCTGGATCCCGCTGGAGAGCGACCTGCACTGGCAGCTGGGGATGATCTGGCGTGAAGGGGTCTATCTGTCGCACAGCGCGCAGGCGTGGTTGCAATGCTGTGAGGGGTTTTGGGTGCCCTGACCCCTCACCCCAACCCCTTTCCCCATAGGGCGAGGGGCTCGATCGGTTCCCTCTCCCCTATGGGGAGAGGGCTAGGGTGAGGGGGCAAAGCGCGCTACTGATTCTCTATCAACAACGCTTCCAGCAGGTCCAGATCGTGCAGCAGCTTTTGCAACGTCTCGTTGCTGATCTGCCGCGTCGCGCGCAGGTGATACAGCTCGGCACGCTCGGAGCGCAGCGCCGCCAGGCGGAAACGGCGTTCGAGGTTCTCTTCCTGCAACGAACTTTCCACGTCGTTACGTCCGTCAGCACGGCGACGCAAATTACCAATCACGCGTGAACTGACTTCCTTCAGCAGTTGGTTATCAATGTTCTCTTCGGCATCGGCGGCCAGACGCTCCTCCATTTTCTCGATGGCGACAATCGCCACTTCCGCCGTCGCCGCACGGGCAATCCGCTCTTCTTTGTGCTGCTGCGAGGAGTCACCCGCGTCAATATGTTGCAGCAGAATCGGCAGCATAATCACGCCGACAAACAGCGAGAAGAGGATCACGCCCGCCGCCAGGAACACCAGCTCGTAGCGCGCCGGGAAGACGTCGCCCGTCGGCAGAAGCAGGGGAATGGAGAGTACACCAGCAAGGGTGATCGCCCCGCGAACGCCCGCGAAAGAGGCAATCAGCAGCTCGCGCGTGGTCCACGAGCCAAACTCCATCGGCTTTTTGGTCAGGAAGCGAACGCTGAATTTCTTCATCGTCCACAGCCAGCCGAAACGTACCAGCATCAGCGCAAGGTAGATGAGCACGATATCGGTAAATAGCATCCAGACTTCAACGTTTGGATCCGCTTCGGCCGCAATCAGCGAGGATTCCATAATGCCCGGCAGTTGCAGGCCCAACAGCAGGAACACCATGCCGTTAAAGACAAACTCGAGCATCGCCCAGGTACTGTTTGCACGCAGGCGCATCGCCAGCGGTGCGCGGCGCATCACGCCGGAGCGGGTGATGGTCATCCCCGCAGCTACCGCCGCCAGAATGCCCGACACGCCGATATGTTCGGCAATCAGGTAAGAGGCGAACGGCAGCAGGAACAGCAGGACGATCTGCGTCGCCGGTTCATCACCACCCCAGCGGCTAAGGAAGCGCAGCGAGCGTCCGTACAGCCAGCTCACTACGAAGCCCGCGAGGATACCGCCAATCGCCACCTTGAAGAATTCCAGGGTCGCGCCGCCTACGGTAAAGACCATGGTGCCCATGGCAACCGCCACGGCAAACTTCAGGGCGACCAGGCCAGAGGCGTCGTTCATCAGCGCCTCGCCCTGCAAAATGCCCATGATTTTCTTTGGAATGCGCCCTTCACCCACAATGCCGGACAGCGCCACGGCGTCGGTAGGCGACAGCACGGCAGCCAGCGCAAAGGCGGGGATGAGCGGGATCCCCGGTACGGCCCAGTAGATCAGGAAACCAATCCCGACCACGGTGACGACCACCAGCGCCAGCGCCAGGCCGAAGATCTCTCGCCCGTGCTCCAGAAATTCGCGCGTCGGCGTTTTCCAGCCATCGGCAAACAGCAGCGGCGGGATAAACAGCACGAGAAACAGTTCCGGATCGAACTCCACGTGCAGACCGAACGTCGGCCACGCCAGCAGCGCGCCGATAGCTATTTGCATTAAGGGCAGGGGGACCTGGAAGGGCAGTACGCGTGTAACCACCCCGGATAATGAGACCACAAGGGTCATGATGAGTATTGTGAAGAAAATTTCCATGCGTTCCCTGTTTGCTGTGTTTCTTATAAGCCAAACCTGAGGCGTCGTGCCTCTTATTCTATCCTCTCCAGAGTAACGTAAAAGGCAACAGGATGAGTCCTGAAAATAAAAACGGGCGGCCTTAGCCACCCGTTTTCGCATAAAAAGTCAATTCAGATGGCCCAGCCGCCCGCGTAGAACGCCACCAGCGCAACGGCGATGACCACGGTCCCAATGTTCAGCTTGCGCCACTCACCGGAGACCAGACGCCCAATCACCAGCGAGGCGAAGCCGATCATAATGCCGGTCACGATGTTACAGGTCAGCACGATGAATACCGCAGTGATCAGGCCGGACATGGCATCAACAAAATCCGCGAAGTCGATTTTCGCCACGTTGCTCAGCATCAGCAGGCCAACGTACATCAGCGCAGGTGCGGTCGCGTAAGCTGGCACCAGATAAGAGAGCGGAGAGAGGAACAGGATCAGCAGAAACAGTACGCCAACGGTGATGGCCGTCAGGCCGGTTTTACCGCCCGCCGCCGTACCCGCTGCGGACTCGATGTACACCGCCGCTGGTGCCGCACCCACCAGACCAGAGAAAACGCTGCTCAGGGAGTCGGTGGTCAGCGCTTTGCCGCCGTCAATAATCTGTCCGTCTTTATCCAGCAGGTTCGCCTGACCGGCCACCGCGCGGATGGTGCCGGTGGCGTCAAATACCGCGGTCATTACCAGCGCCAGCACGCTTGGCAGGATCACCGGGTTCAGCGCGCCCATAATATCCAGGCTGCCAATTAGGGAGTTGCCTTTGTCATCGCTCAGCGACGGCATGGCGAAAATCCCGGAGAAATGAACGGTCGGGTCGAAGATCAGGCCGACGATGGACACGCCGATAATGGTCAGCAGAATGCCGCCCGGCACTTTCAGTTTTTCCAGGCCAATGATCACCGCCAGACCCACCAGCGACATGATCACCGGGAAGCTCGCGAAGTTACCCAGCGCAACCGGCAGGCCGTCCAGCGGGTTCTTGATGACCAGGCCGACGCCGTTGGCAGCGATCAGCAGCAGGAACAGACCAATACCGATGCCGGTGCCGTGCGCCACGCCCTGCGGCAGGTTGCGCAAAATCCAGCTACGAATGCCGGTTGCTGAAATTACGGTGAACAGCACGCCCATCAGGAACACGGCGCCGAGCGCTACCGGGACGCTGATCTGCTGGCCCAGCACCAGGCTGAAGGCGGTAAACGCGGTCAGGGAGATGGCGCACCCGATCGCCAGAGGCAGGTTCGCCCACAGGCCCATCACAATCGAACCCACACCCGCAACCAGGCAGGTGGCAACGAAGACCGCCGCTGGCGGGAAGCCCGCTTTGCCGAGCATGCCCGGCACCACGATGACGGAGTACACCATCGCCAGAAACGTGGTCAGACCGGCAACAACTTCCTGGCGCACGGTGCTGCCGCGAGCAGAAATTTTAAACATGGCGTCAAGTGAACCGCCGGTACGCGCAGATGGCGTAGACATAGAAAACATCCCCTGAGAGTTTTTTAGGAAGTCCGTAAGCGAGGTGGAGACGCCACTGCCAGCTAAACGTCAAATCCTTGTGTTGCGTTTGCGACGAAAGGGCGTCACAGAAAAAGCAAACGTTTAGCTCCGCGCTTACAAACGGGTGGTCAAATTAAGGCAAACGATTATCTAGCCTAATACCCGCCCTTTTCAACTGAACTTTCTCGTTTTTCGCTAAAATTGCCTCATGACGATGAAGAATTAAGCAGAGGATGCGCAAACGTTATCGTCCATGCGCAATTTCGTTAAATTTCATCCCTCGCCGGGGATCGTCAGCGGGCCGCCTTTCGCAAGCGTTGTCTGCCAGCCCGGACGTGCCTCCACTCTCTGTTTCCACGCCGCTATGTGGTCGAGATTGTCGATGCCGCCTCTCGCCAGCAGGGCGAAGAGGGGAAAACTCATCTGGATATCAGCCATGGTCAGCGTGTCGCCGGCAAACCAACTGTTTTCGGCAAGATGATCGTTAATAAAGCGCGCATGCGTTTCCAGCTGGCGGTTGAGATACGCTTTTTGCACCCCCTGCCCCAGCGCCTTACCCAGCGTGCGCAGGCCAAACGGGACGGGTGGTTTGCCGAGGCTGTTAAACACCAGCTTCATTAACAGTAGCGGCATCAAAGACCCTTCGGCGTAATGCAGCCAGAAGCGATACTGCACTTTATGGGCGGGATCTAACGGTTTGAATCGTGACGCCGAATCGTACGTTTCCTGAAGATATTCCAGAATCGCACCTGATTCGGCCAGAACCAGTCCGTTATCTTCGAGTACCGGGGATTTTCCCAGCGGATGCACTTTTTTGAGCGAGTCTGGCGCGAGCATGGTTTTTTCACGCTGGTAGCGCACGATGTCGTACGTCAGACCCAGCTCTTCCAGCGCCCAGAGGACACGATGTGAACGAGACTGATTAAGGTGGTGGACCGTTAGCATGATGTTCTCCGATGATTCATACTTTTTAACTATAGAAAACTGAACAACTTCACGAAAAAAATTCGGCTAAAATCTCACCGTCTCCGGTGGCAAAAACGGCGGCCGGGCATAAAATTAAAGTGTCAGTACAAACCGGAACCTCCTTCACAAGCTCGACACGAGGGGTACTGATGTCGGGGGAAACCCTCCCGTGAGCCAGCGGGATAGAGAGAAAGACAAAGACCGGAAAAAACTAAAGCGCCCTTAGTGGCGCTTTAGTTCTTTATGTTTGTTGCCGGGTGGCGGCTGCACCTTACCCGGCAAACACCTCTCAATCCTCCTCCAGCAACCGTGCCCCTGTTCCCTGCTCGCCAAGCCTGTCACCCGGGTTACGCAGCGGGCAATCGCTACGTGATAAACACCCGCAACCAATGCAGCCATCCAGTTCATCGCGCAGGGCCACCAGCGTGTGAATACGACGATCCAGTTCTTCTCGCCACTGGGACGACAGCTGCTTCCACTCTTTCGCGCTCAGTGAGTGCCCTTCCGGCAATACGCCGAACGCGTCACCAATGGTGGCCAGAGGAATGCCGATACGTTGCGCAATTTTGATAATCGCCACGTAGCGGAGCACGTCGCGCGTGTAGCGCCGCTGGTTTCCGGCGTTGCGGGTACTTTTTATTAACCCTTTGCTTTCATAGAAGTGGAGCGCCGACACCGCCACACCGCTTCGCTTCGCCACTTCACCGGGGGTTAACAGTGCTTTGATGCGCGGTAATCTCTTTTCCATAAAACCTCTTTACCTCAAGTTAACTTGAGGAATTATACTCCCCCGCAGAGAAAACGACGAATTAACCAGGACAGATGTCTCCACAGAGGGGTAACCTTATGTCGCATCAGCAAATTATTCAGACGCTTATTGAATGGATTGATGAACATATCGACCAGCCGTTGAACATTGATGTGGTCGCTAAAAAGTCGGGCTATTCGAAATGGTATTTACAGAGAATGTTCCGCACCGTAATGCATCAAACGCTGGGTGATTACATTCGCCAGCGCAGGCTCCTGCTGGCGGCGCAGGCGTTACGCTCAACGCAGCGGCCCATTTTTGATATCGCAATGGATCTGGGCTATGTGTCGCAGCAGACCTTTTCCCGCGTCTTCCGCCGCGAGTTTGACCGTACGCCGAGCGACTACCGCCATCAGCTCAATTAATGCGTGTTAACGCAAGGGTTGCTGCTGCCAGGCCATAAATGCCTGGGGCGGCATCGCTTTCGCGAAGTGCCATCCCTGGCAATACTGTACGCCACGCTTCAGCAGCCAGCTCACCTGCTCCCCCGTCTCGACCCCTTCCGCAATGGTTTTCAGCCGCAGGCTTTGCGCCATCTCAATGATGTGCTCGGCAATCAGGTGGCTGGTGCTGTTGGTGGTTAAGGTATCGATAAAGGATTTGTCGATTTTCAGGATATCGACGTTCAGCGAATAGAGGTTATGCAGGTTAGAGTAGCCGGTTCCGAAATCATCAATCGCCACTTCATACCCCGCCTGACGAAACGCCTGAATGACCGGCGTGGTTTTCGGCACGTCAATAAACCCCCGCTCCGTCACCTCAATTTTGATCTGCTGCGCGCGAACCGAGTAAAAGCGGGCTTTGTCGGAGATCAGGGCGATAAGACGCGAAGAGTGGAAATCTGACGCCGACAGGTTAATCGAGACATACAGATCGGGATGAGCGGCAAGAAAATGCCCCAGATCGCTGAACACCTCCTCCACGACGTAATCCGTAATGCGCTCAATCATCCCCTCTTTTTCTGCCAGGGGAATAAATTCCGCCGGGCTCATAACCTGACCGTTGAATCCAGGCCAGCGCAACAACGCCTCTGCCCCCACGCACTGGTTATTTTTAATATCAATGATGGGCTGATAATGGACGCACAGCTGGCGTTTATTCAGCGCCCGGTGCAGAAGTCGGCCAGGCGAATTGAATTCACGGTGTGTACGCGACCACACCAGCAGAATAATAATGCTGCAAATTATCCCTAGCGGTAGCGTCAGGGTAGCCTGATGATAAAGCGTTTTATAAAAACGGGCACTGGAGGTTGAAACGATGGCCGCAATGGGCCGCTGCTCTGATTTTACGATCGTATAAAAACGGTCATCTTTCTGAAAAGTCGTTTCCTGATGTCGAAGCATCGAATGCAATAAAGAAATATTGGCTTTCTGGCTCACAGAAAAGAATGCATTGCTGACGGTGTCATACACTCCCCACGACAGGGAACGATCGTCTGACATCACCTCACTGTACGAAAGCGGGTTGACCACTGCGACATAATTTCCGCGCTGCATATATATCATTTTATAACCATTAAAAAATGGTGTATCGCGAAAATAATAGATAGCAACGTCGGGTTTACGTGTGTAATTGGCAGCGGGGATGATGTAAGGATGCTCCGGCGTAAAAAGGGTCGAGCAGAGAAAGTCCTGGCCATCAGCATAAATTAAATCGGCAACAAAAAGGCGACCGCGGGAAACGTTCAACATATATTGACGATGCTCCGGCGTACACACTTTGCCCTGATATTTTTCCGCGTCTTTCCGGGCCAGGTCAACCTGTTGAATAACCCGTTCAGTTTTATTTAAAGCAAGTTCAGCAAACGTGCGCAGCTGGGCGCTGATTTCCGACACTGCACTAAGCTGGGCAAACCATAGCGCAAGCATCACCGGCAGTATAACTACCATGATAATCCCGACCACTTTGAGCATTTTGCGCCGCGCGCTACGATTCATTTCCCGCTCTGTATCCCTGCATGTTGTACGCCTGTAGCAATGAAGACCGGCTGCTTTGATAAACAGGTGATTACGTTGCATGAATCATAGGAAGTTAGCAACTGACTTTTGGTATTAAAAATCCTAAAATTCGTGATGCCGATAATATTTTCCCGTAAGCCAAACTAAAAGTATTCATTTCGTTTCTGATAAGGAAAATAATTACCCGCGACAGGTGTGGAAAATTCGCTGGCTGAAATAGCCTGCTCTTTGTTCTTATGCTGATTTATAAATAATCAGACGCCAGGACCGTTTTTCCTCTTCCCGTACGCTTGGCGTCATATAATGCCTTATCGGCACGCATCAGTATGGCAGAAGTATCTCGTTGCCCCTGACAGACTTCAACCACCCCGGCGCTGAAGGAGAGTACCAGCGTTTTATCGCCCACACGCAGCGGTTTTGAGATCAGCGCGGCACGCAGGCGAGAAGAGAGCAACGTAGCGGCCATACCATCCGTACGCGCCAGCAGAAGAACAAACTCTTCGCCCCCCACCCGTCCCAGCGCTGACCCGGCCGGGCTCACCTCGCGAATACGGTCGCAAAAGTGAATCAATGCCGCATCGCCAACCTGATGTCCCCACCGATCGTTAATCTGCTTGAAATAATCGAGATCGAACATCAGGAGACAGAAGTGGCTACTGACATCCTGCGGCGAACTGGCTGCCAGCGCCATTTTGAGCTGCTGTAAGATTGTCGAGCGATTCAGACAGCCCGTCAGATCGTCCGTGGTGGCTTTGACGGTCAGCTGCTGTTCTGCTTTTTTACGTTCGGTGATATCCAGGCCAATATTGAGAATGGAGTTATCCGGCAAAAGGATGTTTGACCAGAGAATCGTTAACTGCGTCCCGTCTTTACGCACCGGGTGCCATTCGTACATATCCTTAAGTGGTGCGAAACGAACCGACTCCTGCACGCGCTGTCGCTCCTCGGGATCCGGATAAAACAGGGCCAGTGGATCGGGGTGCTCGTCGATTTCAGTCATACTCCAGCCAAAGACTTTTTCGCATTCGGCATTCCACAATACACACCGGTTATGCCTGTCAAAGGCGTTCATTAATACCGGCGCACGCTCAAATAAGGTTTTATATTGCGTGACGACGCGCTGCATTTCTTGCGCCGTTTTTTCCCGCACGATGATGTCATCAAAATAATCTTTTAGCTTCTCAACCAATACCACCACGATATTTTTCAGTATCGGCAACGAGGTAAGTTTTCCATTAAAAGCCAAAAAGAAATAACCACTGCACTGTCTGCCATGCGCTGAGAGTTTACACAGGACGCCGCTTTGCAGCCGCGCATAGCCCGGGTGCTGAGGGGAAAATACCGCCCGGCCAATATGCGCTTTCCAGTAGATAACGCGCCAGGCGCGGTGATGCCGCTGCAACAGGGTGCTGGCAAGAAAATCCGCCACGTTGAAGGCGTGACACGTCACGTCGCCAGCACAAACCACGCGCGGCCCGTCTGCGGATTCGACACTGACCCACGAGAGATTTGCCCCCAGAGCGCTGTTGATGGTTTCCAGCATTTCCACCGGCGAACACTGCGCGTTGAGTTGCGGCATCAGCTTCGCCAGGGCGTGCAGCGCCTGCATGCTGTCGTTAATAATCTCGCGTCTTTGTTCTTTCATTATCTTTTCGCAGGTCATTAATCGAGAGAGCAACCGCAATAACTCATATCTGAATAAAAGAATAAGACCACGAAATCAAAGAGCATGCTGAGTGTAAAACAAAGAATATAAAATCCAAAAAAGGCAATTAATTCAATGCGATGAATTATTTCTGCGGGTACATTTATTGTTCCACACAAGCATAATCCATAGACATACTGCTGTAAACGCTATACAGCCGAAGGTGTTTTGCAAAGGTTTTGCTATCTGAATGATTTAAAAATAAAAATTCCGACCAGACGCGGATACGAGCGACGACGATATATTTTCCCTGGTAATAAACCCACTTTTACCTCACGCGGATACTGGCTAATAAAACAGCAAATGTGATATAGTTCACACATCTTATGTAACGAGAAACATTGTTTCATTCCAGTTCGTCTGTTTTGTCGAGGATGGGTTTTATGGCAACCATTACCACCAGCATGGTGCTCCTGCGCTGGCCGTTATTGAGCGCGGTTTTGATGTTCCTGGCCAGCACGTTAAACATTCAGTTCCGAAAGTCCGACTACGCAGGTCTTGCTGTGATTAGCACCCTGTTAGGGTTAGGCGCCGCATGCTGGTTCGCAACAGGTTTGCTCGGTATTACGCTGGTGGATATAGCCGCCGTCTGGGAAAACATTAAAGTGGTGATGGTTGAAGCCATGAGCCACACCCCACCAGACTGGCCGATGGTGATTACCTGATAGCCTGTTATAAAAAAACCCAGACATTGTCTGGGTTTTTTGTGTTTCACGCGTCTGGATATCAGAACGGGATATCGTCGTCGAAATCCATTGGCGGTTCGTTAGACGGTGCCGGAGCAGACTGCTGCTGCGGACGGGACTGCGCGCCGCCGCTAAACTGATTGCCGCCCTGCGGCTGCTGAGGCTGGCCCCAACCGCCCTGCTGCTGGCCGCCACCTGCCGGTGCGCCGCCGCCCTGACGGCCACCCAGCATCTGCATGGTGCCGCCAACATTCACCACCACTTCCGTGGTGTATTTTTCCTGACCGGATTGATCGGTCCATTTGCGGGTACGCAGTTGGCCTTCAATGTAAACCTGAGAGCCTTTACGCAGATACTCACCGGCCACTTCAGCCAGTTTGCCAAACAGCACAACGCGGTGCCATTCGGTCTGCTCTTTCATTTCACCGGTCGCTTTATCACGCCAGGATTCGGATGTAGCCAGCGTAATGTTGGCAACTGCGCCACCACTCGGCATGTAGCGTACTTCCGGGTCCTGGCCCAGATTACCGACGAGAATCACCTTGTTTACGCCTCTGCTGGCCATGTTCGTGTCTCCTGAATACGTTTCTTAATAGTGTAAACGCGCGAGTGTACCATTTCCATGCGACACTTTGATAGTTGCGTAGCATGTTCCAGAGTTCTCTCGCGGACTCGACATTGTTACACAGTGAATCAGAAAATGCATTCCAATACTGTATATTCAAACAGGTCATTTTGTGTCATAATTAGCCGTTTCTGACAGCCGTTTGTCCTTCAAACAAATCAGGCAATCCGTGTTCCAACCGGGAAAGGTGAATGGATAAGATCGAAGTTCGGGGCGCCCGCACCCACAATCTCAAGAATATCAACCTCATAATCCCTCGCGACAAACTCATCGTCGTGACCGGGCTTTCGGGGTCTGGCAAATCCTCACTGGCTTTCGACACTTTGTATGCCGAAGGACAGCGTCGTTACGTTGAATCGCTCTCGGCGTACGCGCGTCAGTTCCTGTCGCTGATGGAAAAACCGGATGTCGACCACATTGAAGGGTTGTCTCCTGCTATCTCCATTGAGCAGAAATCCACGTCGCATAACCCGCGATCCACGGTCGGTACCATTACCGAAATCCATGACTACCTGCGTCTGCTGTATGCGCGCGTGGGCGAGCCGCGCTGCCCGGATCACGACGTTCCGCTGGCGGCCCAGACCGTCAGCCAGATGGTGGATAACGTGCTGTCGCAGCCGGAAGGCAAACGCCTGATGCTGCTGGCGCCAATCATTAAAGAGCGTAAGGGCGAACATACTAAAACGCTGGAAAATCTGGCAAGCCAGGGCTATATCCGCGCCCGTATCGACGGCGAAGTGTGTGACCTGTCCGATCCGCCAAAGCTGGAGCTGCAAAAGAAACACACCATCGAAGTGGTGATTGACCGGTTTAAGGTACGTGAAGATCTGGCGACGCGTCTGGCGGAATCCTTTGAAACGGCGCTGGAACTGTCGGGCGGCACGGCGGTGGTGTCAGACATGGACGATGCAAAAGCGGAAGAGCTGCTCTTCTCCGCCAACTTTGCCTGCCCGATTTGCGGCTACAGCATGCGCGAGCTGGAACCGCGCCTGTTCTCGTTCAACAACCCGGCGGGCGCGTGCCCGACCTGTGACGGCTTGGGCGTTCAGCAGTATTTCGACCCTGATCGCGTGATCCAGAATCCGGAGCTGTCGCTGGCGGGTGGCGCCATTCGCGGCTGGGACAAGCGTAACTTCTATTACTTCCAGATGCTGAAGTCGCTGGCGGAGCACTACAAGTTCGACGTTGAAGCCCCGTGGGCCAGCCTGAGCGCGAACGTACATAAAGTGATCCTGTTCGGTTCCGGCAAAGAGAACATTGAGTTCAAGTACATGAACGATCGCGGTGACACTTCCGTGCGTCGCCACCCGTTCGAAGGGGTGCTGCACAACATGGAGCGCCGCTACAAAGAGACCGAATCCAGCGCGGTGCGTGAGGAGCTGGCGAAGTTCATCAGCAACCGCTCCTGCGCCACCTGCGAGGGCACGCGCCTGCGCCGCGAAGCGCGTCACGTGTTTGTCGAAAACACGGCGCTGCCGACCATCTCAGACATGAGCATCGGCCACGCGATGGACTTCTTCAACAACCTGAAGCTCTCCGGCCAGCGCGCGAAAATCGCTGAAAAAGTGCTGAAAGAGATCGGCGATCGCCTCAAGTTCCTCGTGAACGTTGGCCTGAACTACCTGACGCTTTCCCGCTCGGCTGAAACGCTCTCCGGCGGTGAAGCCCAGCGTATCCGTCTGGCGAGCCAGATTGGCGCAGGCTTAGTCGGCGTGATGTACGTGCTGGATGAGCCGTCTATCGGCCTACACCAGCGCGACAACGAACGCCTGCTCGGCACGCTGGTTCACCTGCGTAACCTTGGCAACACTGTGATTGTGGTTGAGCACGACGAAGACGCCATTCGCGCCGCTGACCACGTGATCGACATCGGCCCGGGCGCTGGCGTGCACGGCGGACAGGTGGTGGCAGAAGGGACGCTGAAAGACATTATGGCGGTGCCCGAGTCGCTGACCGGCCAGTACATGAGCGGCAAGCGCAAAATTGAAGTACCAAAACAGCGCGTGGCGGCGAACCCGGAAAAAGTGCTGAAGCTAACCGGGGCGCGCGGCAACAACCTGAAGGACGTGACCCTGACGCTGCCTGTCGGGCTGTTCACCTGCATCACCGGCGTGTCCGGTTCCGGTAAATCGACGCTGATCAACGATACGCTGTTCCCGATTGCGCAGACGGCGCTGAACGGCGCGACGCTGGCTGAACCTGCACCGTACCGCGACATTCAGGGGCTGGAGCATTTCGACAAGGTTATCGACATCGACCAGAGCCCGATTGGCCGTACGCCGCGTTCCAACCCTGCGACCTATACCGGCGTCTTTACGCCCGTACGTGAACTCTTTGCCGGCGTGCCGGAAGCGCGTTCGCGCGGCTACACGCCAGGACGTTTCAGCTTTAACGTGCGCGGCGGCCGTTGTGAAGCGTGCCAGGGCGACGGCGTAATCAAGGTTGAGATGCACTTCCTGCCGGATATCTACGTGCCGTGCGACCAGTGCAAAGGCAAGCGCTATAACCGTGAAACGCTGGAGATTAAGTACAAAGGCAAGACCATCCACGAAGTGCTGGATATGACCATCGAAGAGGCGCGCGAGTTCTTTGACGCCGTCCCTGCGCTGGCGCGTAAGCTGCAAACCCTGATGGATGTGGGTCTGACCTATATCCGTCTGGGGCAGTCAGCGACAACGCTGTCCGGTGGTGAAGCGCAGCGCGTGAAGCTGGCGCGTGAGCTGTCTAAACGCGGTACCGGTCAGACGCTGTACATTCTGGATGAGCCGACCACCGGCCTGCATTTTGCGGATATCCAGCAGCTGCTGGACGTGCTGCACCAGCTGCGCGATCAGGGCAACACCATCGTGGTGATTGAGCACAACCTGGACGTGATTAAAACCGCGGACTGGATTGTCGATCTCGGCCCGGAAGGCGGCAGCGGCGGCGGTGAAATCCTCGTCTCCGGTACGCCAGAGACCGTTGCAGAGTGCGAAGCCTCGCACACCGCGCGCTTCCTCAAACCGTTGCTGTAATCGTTACACGGAGAGCTGCTGTCGGATCGTTTCCGGCAGCAGTTCTACCGCCTGTTGATACGACGCATCTACCAGGTAGTAAATTTGCGAATCTGGCAGCGAGCCGTCGAGAAACACCGTACTCCAGTGTGCTTTATTCAGATGCTTGCTAGGCCTGACATCATCGTGCTGCTGGCGCAGTAAATCCGCCAGTTCAGGGCTGGTTTTCAGCGACGCCGCCGGACGGCCTTCTACCTCTTTCACCATCGCAAACAGCACATCCCCCACCTTAACCTGCGTGGCTTTCCAGTCGCTATGGACGCTCTGCTCCGCGCCGGGCTTGCTCATGCAGTACTGAAGTATCTCCGAAATTGTCATCTTTATTCCCCTTGTAGCGTTGCGATAATTTTACGCGAACCACCGTGAATGCGATGCTCTCCCAGCCAGATCCCCTGCCACGTGCCCAACAGCAGCCGTCCGTTGTGGACCGGCAGCATCAGCGAGACGCCCAGCAAAGAGGATTTGATGTGTGAGGGCATATCATCCGCCCCCTCGTAATCATGCTCATACGGGGCGTTATCCGGGACGGTTTTCAGAAAATGCCGCTCCATATCAGACCGGACGGTGGGATCGCAATTTTCATTGAGCGTGAGAGAAGCAGACGTGTGCTGAAGCAGCAGATGCAGCAAACCCGTTTTGACGCGCGACAGGTCGCGGATTTGCCCGATGACTTCGTCCGTCACAAGGTGAAATCCGCGTGGTTTTGCGCTTAAGGTCAGGGTCTGTTGATACCACATGTGCTGCTCCATTATGAAAGGTGAATCTTTCTAAGTGTGCAGCAAGAAAGCGAAAGGTAAAACCCGCGCAGCGAGATTTGCTTAAAAAAGCATTCACCCCGCCGTTAATGCATCAGTATTCAGAGTTAACGATCACCTCTTCACCAAATTTTCCGGCCATCGGCAGCGGTCGGTAGGTGGAGTTCGAGGCGCGTAACACCCTGATGCCTCTGGCTCCCACGTCGTGCGCCGCGGTGATGTCGTTATCTGAATCCCCGTAGAACACTTTGATATTTTTCTTTTCCAGCCACTGGGTTTTGGTGTTTTGCCCTTCCTGGTCCCCGGCAAAAATGACCGGATTCATGCTGGCCGCCGGGATCAGAAAATCATCCTGTAGCGTTTTCGAGACGGTTTCGGTTTTGGTCTGGCTACGTCCGGTCACGAAGTAAATGCTGTCGCCGCGCTTTACGTGCATGGCGATCAGCGCGCGGGCAACCTCTTTCGGGATACTGAACTCATCCCAGCCGTTGTTCATCTTTTCCCAGAATTCCGGGTTTTTCAGATAGGCTTCGCTGTCCGGGGAGTACGTTTTTTTGCCGCGCCAGAAACCGGGGCTGGAGAAGAGAACGGTATCGTCAATATCGAAGCCCACGGCCATCGGCGGGCGACCCGTCAGGCTGTTTTCAATTTGTGCCACTGAAACCCAGTGAATGGGGGCCTGTTCGGCAAGAATGGCGGCGGTGGTGCCGGTGTAAAGCGGCGTGGGTGCAGAAGCCCGCGCAACAACGGTACTATTAAGCGAGAACAATAAGCAGGCGGCGCTGAGCGCCAGTGTGATCTTGCGCATATTTTCCCCTGAATATTCAGTTTGTTATCTTTTTATTTTGAGCGGATGGTCAAAAAACTATCCGACCATAACCCCAGCGGGAGGGGAAGGAAAGGAGTTTTTACTTATGAAGCGGAATAAAAAGAAGACGATCACAAAGTGTGGATGAGTGATGTAGGCCCGGTAAGGCGCAGCCGCCACCGGGCAAGATTTTCTGCGGCCTGATGCCCTCACCCCAGCCCTCTCCCACAGGGAGAGGGAGATAATAAGTAGTGAGTACTTACATCACAGCTGCAAACGCCTGCGCCACGCGCTGGACGTTGCTGGCATTCAGACCCGCCACGCACATACGGCCGCTGGCGATCAGGTAGACACCGAACTCTTCACGCAGGCGATCGACCTGCGCTGCGCTCAGTCCGGTGTAGCTGAACATCCCGCGCTGCTTGAGAAGATAATCAAAGTTATGCCCAGGCACGGCCTCTTTCAGGACGTTAACCAGCTCCTGACGCATCGACAGGATGCGCTTACGCATCGCTTCTACTTCGGCAAGCCAGGACGCTTTCAGTGTTTCGTCACCGAGAACTGTCGCCACCACCTGCGCACCAAAGTTCGGCGGGCTGGAGTAGATACGGCGGACCGTCGCTTTAAGCTGGCCCAGCACGCGGCCCGCCGCTTCAGCGTCTTCACACACCACGGACAGACCGCCAACGCGCTCGCCGTACAGGGAGAAGATTTTTGAGAAGGAGTTGCTGACCAGAGCGGGAAGCCCCGCGCTGGCAATCGCGCGAATGGCGTAGGCGTCTTCCTCCATGCCCGCGCCAAAGCCCTGATAGGCGATGTCGAGGAACGGGATCAGGTTACGCGCCTTCAGTATCTCGATCACCGCATCCCACTGGGCATTGGTGAGGTCCGCACCCGTCGGGTTATGGCAGCACGGATGCAGCAATACGATACTGCGCTCCGGCAGGGTGTTCAGTTTTTCCAGCAGCGCATCAACGCGCACGCCGTTGGTTTCGCTGTCGAACCACGGATAGGTTTCAACCTTAAAGCCCGCGCCCTCGAAGATCGCAACGTGGTTTTCCCACGTCGGGTCGCTGACCCACACGCCGGAATCCGGGAAGTACTTTTTCAGGAAATCTGCGCCTACCTTCAGCGCACCCGAGCCACCCAGCGTCTGGATAGTCGCCACGCGCTTTTGCGCGAGCACCGCGTGGTCGGCACCAAACAGCAGCGGCGCGATAGTGTTGCGGTAGGTGTTTAATCCTTCCATCGGCAGATAAAGCGAAGCACCGTGCGGGGTTGCGTTAAGACGCGCTTCAGCTTCGGCAACGGCTTTCAACTGAGGAATGATGCCGTCTTCGTTGTAGTAAAGACCAATGCTGAGGTTCACTTTGTCGCTGCGAGGATCTTCTTTGAAACGCTCCATCAAGGAGAGGATAGGGTCGCCGGCGTAGGCGTCTACTTTCTGAAACACGCGATGTTCTCCGGATTATTATGAGGCAGGGAATTCAACAATAAACCGGAAGCGGAAGAAGATCGAGGGGATGTTAACAGAAGCGGGATGCACCGCATCCCGCTCATGCTTAGTCGACGTATTTCATCGCGACCCTTGAGGTAAGACGCGTGATAAGTTCGTAAGCACTCACTTTTGTTATTTCAGCAATACGTTCTACCGGCAGGCCTTTGCCCCACATCACCGCATCGTCCCCCGCTTTATCCTGCGCGTCGGGCCCCAGATCAACACAAATCATGTCCATCGCCACGCGGCCGACAATCTTCACTTCACGACCGTTGACCAGCACCGGCGTGCCCGTTGGTGCGGCGCGGGGATAGCCGTCACCGTAGCCCATCGCCACCACGCCAAGACGGGTATCGCGCTCGCTGATCCAGGTGCCGCCGTAACCTACCGGCTCTCCCGCTTTGTGCTCACGCACGGCAATCAGCTTTGAAACCAGCGACATCACCGGCTTAAAGCCAAAGTCCGGCCCCCAGGGTTTGTTCTCCAGTGGCGATACGCCGTAAAGAATGATGCCCGGACGCGCCCAGTCGAAGTGCGACTGCGGCCACAGCAGAATACCGCCGGATGCCGCGATCGAGCGCATCCCCGGTTTGCCTTCGCAGAAGGTGTTGAAGATATCAAGCTGCTGTTCCGTTGCGCCGCATTCAGGCTCATCGGCGCGGGCAAAGTGGCTGACGATGTTTACCGGCTGACGCACATTTTTGCACTGACACAGACGCTGATAAAACGCCTCCGCGCTTTCCGGCCGCACGCCCAGACGGTGCATGCCCGTGTCGAGCTTCATCCAGACGGTGACCGGCTCGCTCAGTTCGGCCGTTTCCAGCGCGGCCAGCTGTTCTTCGTTATGCACCGCCGTGTGCAGGTGCTGATCGGCAATGGTCGGCAGGTCCGAGGCTTCAAAAAAGCCTTCGAGGAGCAGAATCGGTTGCGTAATTCCACCTGCGCGCAGGCGGAGAGCTTCTTCGAGACGGGCGACGCCAAAAGCGTCGGCATCGGGGAGCGTTCGCGCGGTCTCAAGAAGACCGTGTCCGTAAGCGTTCGCTTTCACGACTGCAACGAGCTTACTGGCGGGCGCCAGTTCTCGCAGACGTTGCAGGTTGTGTCGCAGAGCGCGGCGGTTAATAACAACAGTTGCCGCTTGCATTTGAATTCCTTAGAAATTACTCATCATCATATTGAGGACCGGCATAGTTGTCGAAACGCGACCACTGGCCGTTAAAGGTCAGACGTACCGTACCGATGGGGCCGTTACGTTGCTTACCAATAATAATTTCGGCGATCCCTTTCAGGTCGCTGTTCTCGTGATAAACCTCATCACGGTAGATGAACATGATTAAGTCGGCATCCTGCTCGATGGAGCCGGATTCACGCAGGTCGGAGTTGACCGGGCGCTTGTCTGCACGTTGTTCCAGAGAGCGGTTAAGCTGCGACAGCGCCACCACCGGCACGTGCAGCTCTTTGGCTAACGCCTTGAGCGAGCGCGAAATCTCGGCAATCTCCAGCGTACGGTTGTCGGAAAGCGACGGAACGCGCATCAGCTGAAGGTAGTCGATCATGATGAGACCGATGCCACCGTGTTCACGGGCGATACGGCGCGCGCGGGAGCGCACTTCCGTCGGCGTCAGGCCGGAGGAGTCATCAATATAGATGTTCCGTTTTTCCAGCAAAATCCCCATGGTGCCGGAGATCCGCGCCCAGTCCTCATCGTCCAGCTGACCGGTACGGATGCGGGTCTGATCCACGCGCGACAGGGACGCCAGAGAACGCATCATGATCTGTTCAGAGGGCATCTCCAGACTGAAGATAAGCACCGGCTTATCCTGCAACATCGCCGCGTTTTCGACGAGGTTCATTGCAAATGTCGTTTTACCCATCGACGGACGTGCGGCCACGATAATCAAATCCGACGGCTGAAGACCTGCCGTTTTCTTGTTGAGATCGTCATAACCGGTGTTCACCCCCGTCACGCCATCGTGCGGCTGCTGGAAAAGCTGCTCAATACGTGCGACGGTGGCGTCGAGCACATCGGCGATGTTTTTCGGGCCTTCGTCTTTATTCGCACGGCTTTCGGCGATTTTAAAGACGCGGGATTCCGCCAGGTCGAGCAGATCTTCGCTGGTGCGCCCCTGGGGATCGAAACCGGCCTCGGCGATCTCATTCGCCACCGAGATCATCTCGCGGACAACGGCACGTTCACGAACGATATCAGCGTAAGCGCTGATGTTCGCCGCACTTGGCGTGTTTTTTGACAGTTCTGCCAGATAGGCAAATCCGCCGACGCTGTCGAGCTGTCCCAGACGCTCCAGCGATTCTGCGAGCGTAATCAGGTCGATCGGGCTGCCCGACTCCTGCAAACGCGCCATTTCCGTAAAGATGTGGCGGTGCGGGCGGGTATAGAAGTCTTCCGCGACAACGCGCTCGGCGACGTCGTCCCAGCGTTCGTTATCCAGCATTAAACCGCCCAACACCGACTGTTCCGCTTCAATCGAGTGCGGCGGGACTTTTAACCCGGCGACCTGATAATCACGCTCACGAGGTTCAGTCTGTTTGTTGAAGGGTTTGTTTCCTGCCATAGTGAATGGAGTTACCGAGATAAAGAGTGGGTCGAAAGATTACCACATTCTGGAGGAAGCATGGCAACACGTATTGAATTTCACAAGCATGGTGGCCCTGACGTACTCAAAGCGGTGGAATTTACCCCCGCTGCGCCTGGCGAGAACGAAATCCAGGTGGAAAACAAAGCTATCGGCATTAACTACATCGATACCTATATTCGCGGCGGCCTCTATCCGCCTCCGTCGATGCCGAGCGGGCTGGGCACAGAGGCGGCCGGCATCGTCAGCAAAGTGGGCAGCGCGGTTAAGCACATTAAGGAAGGCGATCGCGTGGTGTACGCGCAGTCGGCGCTGGGCGCTTACAGCTCCATCCATAACGTTCCGGCCGAGAAAGCGGCGCTTCTGCCAAATGCGATCGGCTTCGAGCAGGCTGCCGCCTCATTCCTGAAAGGGCTGACGGTCTATTATCTGCTGCGTAAAACCTACGAAATTAAGCCTGACGAGCAATTCCTGTTTCACGCAGCCGCAGGTGGCGTGGGGCTGATTGCCTGCCAGTGGGCGAAAGCCCTGGGCGCGAAGCTGATCGGCACCACAGGCAGCGCGCAAAAAGCGCAGCGTGCGCTGGACGCGGGCGCATGGCAGGTGATCAACTACCGGGAAGAGAGCATCGTTGAGCGGCTAAAAGAGATCACTGGCGGCAAAAAGGTCCGCGTGGTGTATGACTCGGTGGGGAAAGACACCTGGGAATCTTCGCTGGACTGCCTGCAACGTCGCGGGCTGATGGTGAGCTTCGGTAACGCCTCCGGGGCTGTCACCGGGGTGAACCTGGGCATTCTGAATCAGAAAGGATCACTGTACGTCACTCGCCCTTCCCTGCAAGGTTACATCACCAACCGGGAAGAACTTGAGGAAGCCAGCAACGAGCTGTTCTCGCTGATCGCCAGCGGGGTGATTAAAGTGGATGTGGCAGAGGCGCAGAAATATCCGCTGACCGATGCGCAACGTGCGCATGAGGTGCTGGAGAGCCGGGCAACGCAGGGGTCGAGTCTGTTAATTCCCTGAGCCATAAAAAGAAATTGGGCTTCCCGTGGGAAGCCCTTTCTTTTTTTAGTTCGGCTGTATGTAGGGTACAGCTCGATGAATTCTTTAGCGGCAGCCATAGTGACAGATTCGATAAGTAAATCCTATTCTGTTCTAAGGATTGCTGCCGGAAAAGTTGCAGGTATGTGACGTACCCCTCAATACCTTAGTAACGGAAGCGGTTATTACGCTGATAACTGGGCAGTTTTGGTGATTTAATCGCCCGTATGGCCCATACCACCGCAATCGCCAGAAGTAACCACGGCAAGAGTTTAATCGTCAGGGCAAATAAACCGCCGACAAACATCACCACCGTGGCCACAACGAGCGCGGCCAGAATGCCGAGCAGCGACACGCCCGTGACCATCAGCATGATAAAGAAGCCAATCACAAAAAGTAGTTCAAGCATGGTGCTCTCCCACGAGTTCCCGAATGATGCTGCGATCGTTACAAGAATCATGCCAAAAATAAGTTGTTGTTCTGAAAGCAAAACGCCCCGCAATGTGTTGCAGGGCGTGGCGTATTTGACCATCTTTTAGCGAAATTTAACGTTTATCCGCAACCAGACGCAGCGCGTGTTCCAGTACCTCAATATCCGCACCGGCTTTATGCGCGTTCTCGCTGAGATAACGACGCCACTGGCGCGCACCAGGAATGCCCTGGAACAGGCCAAGCATATGGCGGGTAATGTGGCCCAGATACGTACCATGACTCAGCTCGCGCTCAATGTACGGATACATGGCGCGCACTACGGCCACGGGATCGGTGTCAGCACCCTCAACGCCAAAGATTTCCCGGTCAACCGTCGCCAGAATGCCCGGATTCTGATACGCCTCGCGTCCGACCATCACGCCATCCATATGTTCGAGGTGCGCTTTGGCCTCGTCCAGCGACTTAATACCGCCATTGATCGACATGGTCAGGTGTGGGAAATCGCGTTTCAGCTGGTACACGCGCGGGTAGTCCAGCGGCGGGATCTCGCGGTTTTCTTTCGGGCTGAGGCCAGAGAGCCAGGCTTTACGGGCGTGGATGATAAACATCTCGCATTCACCCTTCCCTGATACGGTGTTGATGAAATCACACAGAAACTCGTAGCTGTCCTGGTCGTCTATGCCGATACGGGTTTTGACCGTAACCGGGATAGAGACGACGTCGCGCATCGCTTTGATGCAGTCCGCCACCAGGTGTGCATTTCCCATCAGACACGCGCCGAACATACCGTTTTGCACACGGTCGGACGGGCAACCGACGTTGAGGTTAATCTCGTCATAGCCGCGTTCTTCAGCCAGCTTCGCGCACTGCGCCAGCGCAGCCGGATCGCTGCCACCCAGTTGCAGCGCAACCGGATGCTCCTCTTCGCTGTACGCCATATAATCGCCCTTGCCATGAATAATTGCGCCGGTAGTGACCATTTCGGTGTACAGCAGCGTATGGCGGGAGAGCTGGCGCAGGAAATAGCGGCAGTGTCTGTCCGTCCAGTCGAGCATTGGCGCAATGGAGAAACGGTGTGCAGGGAAAGCGGTCTGGAATTCTGACGACATGGCGAAGTTTTAAGCATCTGGTGGAAAAGGGGCGCTACTATAGCATAAAGAAAAGCCGGAGGCGCAGCGCCTCCGGTGGACTTTAGAACGTCATGCTCAACTGTGCCCCTGCGCCCCAGGTCTCGTCTTCGCCATAAAGCCCCATCAGGTCAACGTGGACGGCGTTGAACGGCGCGAAACCGACACCGCCGGTAAAGACGTTGCTGTCGTTCCCTTTCATATCCGCACGATAACCGGCGCGTACTGCCAGCCAGCTCAGCGGCGTGACTTCGGCACCGACGCCAACGTACTGGGAGGTGTCTTCGCTTTTAAAGCCCTTGGTTTCGGTCAGATCGCCGTCTGCGGTAAGCGTGACCAGATCGTTATGCCAGGCGGCCCCGGCAGTGACGACAGGACTAATTTGATAGGTATCGCGTACCCCATCCACTTCTTTGGTGTCGATATCGCGAGAGAAGAGATTCTGACCGGTCAGGCCGACCGTCCAGTTTTCCCCAAAGTCTGCCGCAAGGCCAGCATCAACGTTAAACCCGGTGTCATCATTGCGGTAACGGCTACTGTTTATATCATCACTGTCAAAGTTGTAGATAGAAACGGTGTAGTTATAAAGCCATGTTTTTTGTAGCTTCGGGGTGATGCCGACGGAAACCGGCACACCGCTAAGATCAAACTGACGTGCGATTGCAACACCATAATCCGAAACGATTGCTGCACGGCCATACCCTTTTGATTTGAGATCATTCGGGTTAACGCCAAATACGGCAACGGGCGTAGCCTCTACTAAACGTAGCTTATCGATATCGCCCTGATCGATATAAGAGCTCACGCGTGCACGCGCATTGGCTTTCGCTACAAAAGCGACTGAAAGTACATCATTAGGAATGCTTACGGCGATCCCCCCTCCTGCTTTACCGCTGGCGGTTTTCCCTTTCAATGAATCCAGTTGATCGGCAAGATCGCCTGCCGCCGAAGAGACCTGCAAAGAGGCAGGGCTTGAAGGGTTAAAAAGATCGACAGGATTAATATTATTCAGTGTGCTGCGATAGTTATTCACATCATCACTGATGTCATCAATCTTATCCCGAAGATTGTCTTTATCTGAAATCTGCGCACCAATGGACGGCAGGATCACAGTGACACTATCGTCCGGTTTAGATTTTGCCAGCAACGCGGGGTTGATTAACGCCCCGCTGCCATAGCTCCCTGCCGCGACACCCGTTCCGCCCATTGCGTCGCTACGCGCTTCCGTCCAGGTATTGGCTGCTCCCGCCTGATTTGCCATAAAAAAGGAGACAGCGATGCTAACCATCGAAAATTTAAAATGTTTTTTCACAGTGTGCTCGTAAATAGTTTGTTATTAGTTAACCCTGTCTGTTATCACCCAAACAGGAACGAACTATTGCTGTGAATAAGTGCAAAAAGACCCGCTATTTCCTTAAGTTAAATTCCATCCCGGCCTGTTGTAATATGTGACGACCATCAATATTTATAGAAGAGGAAATTATTTTCGCCCAGGTTTTCCATCGTGCGGCCCAAAAAACTGAGGCGGATGGTCGACCCAGCGGTCTTCGCGCGTCGCGGCATACACCGGATTGAGCGGATAGTAGATACGGTTATGTTTTTTATTGGCCTCACCCACCACCAGTAAGCGCACCTCTTCATCGGTATTGTTGATAAAGGTGTGACACACGCCCGTCCCTGCTGGAAATCCCACGCTGTCCCCGGGTTCGAGCTTCCATAAATAGCCATTGATCCAGGCCTCAGGGTAACCCTCCAGAACGTAAACAAACTCCTCTTCGTCGCTTTCCGCATGCGGATAAGATGTGCGGCGTCCGGGCGGCAGCCGTTCATGCTGAATACCAATGCGGCCGAGACCCAGTTTGCGGGCCAGCGGCGCGCCAATAGAAAAACGTTCGTTGCTGTCAGGATACGTTGCGTCATCAGCGCCTTCCACGTCCCGCCAGTGCCGAATACAGTCAGGTCTTTTCATTTTGCGATCTCCTGATTTGCGATGCGTCAGGTATAGCACAGCCTGGCGGATCTCGGTGTTTTTAGCAGAACATGATAAAGTGAGAGTTTTCACCCCTTACCACATCCGAGGTGCCCGATGGACAAGTCCACAAAAGAGCTGTTAGCGCAAGCTGAAAAGCTGTGCGCGCAACGCAATGTGCGCCTGACCCCGCAGCGCCTTGAGGTACTGCGTCTGATGAGCCTGCAACAGGGCGCCATCAGCGCCTACGATCTGCTCGATCTGCTGCGTGAAAGCGAGCCGCAGGCGAAACCGCCGACCGTTTATCGGGCGCTGGATTTTCTGCTGGAGCAAGGGTTTGTGCATAAAGTGGAATCAACAAACAGCTATGTGCTGTGCCATCTTTTTGACCAGCCAACTCACACGTCCGCCATGTTTATCTGCGATCGCTGTGGTGTGGTGAAGGAAGAGTGTGCGGAAGGTGTGGAAGATATTATGCATACGCTGGCAGCCAGAATGGGCTTTGCGCTGCGCCATAACGTGATTGAAGCCCACGGCTTATGTTCTGCCTGCGTGGAGGTGGAGTCATGCCGTCATCAGGATGACTGTCAGCACGATCACTCTATCCTGGTGAAGAAAAAGCCGCGTTAAAGCCAAAGAAAAAGGCGGCTCAGGGCCGCCCTTGGGGATAGTACCGGTTACCAGCGGTAGTCGTTACGGGTTTCCCAGTCTTTGACTTCGTTTTCCGCCTGATCTTTTTCGTAACCGTAGCGCTCCTGGATTTTACCTACCAGCTGATCGCGCTTACCTTCAATGACGGTCATATCGTCATCTGTCAGCTTACCCCACTGTTCTTTCGCTTTACCTTTGAATTGCTTCCAGTTGCCGCCGATTTCGTCTTTATTCATAATCGTGTCCTCGTGTTAAGCGTCTATGAGTATCGCCCGCTACGTTCTTTTCTGCTGGACGTGATTATTATTGTAGTTAAGGATTCGGTAGTTGTTTTTATATTCGGAATCTTTAACCGTTACGATATATCGTGCGGGGCTGGAAACCAGGTATTGTTTCGCCAGTGACGATGCCAGATAACGGCCAGCGAAAGGCCACGCAGTGAGAGAAACACCGCCAGCGCCAGCCACAGACCATGATTGCCGAGATACGGCAGGGTCAGCAGCGTCAGGCCAAACCCCGCCGCCGCGACGGCCATGCTGTTGCGCATCGCCGCCCCTCGCGTCGCACCAATAAACATGCCGTCCAGCAAATAGCACCACACACCCACCACCGGTAATACTACCTGCCAGAGGATGTAGCGATCGGCCAGCTCACGTAGCGCGGGCAACGAGGTGAGTAGCGCGACAATATGCTCACCAAAACAGGCGTACACCAGAGCAAAGACCAGCGCCACCAGGCCCGCCTGACGACAGGCAGCACGCCAGACCTCACGTAACTGGCCGCTTTCACGCGCGCCATAGGCCTGCCCTGAATGCGCCTCGACGGCGTAAGCAAAACCATCCAGCGCGTAAGCGGTAAAGGTCAGTAACGTCATGAGCACTGCGTTGACTGCGACGATTTCAGGCCCAAGACGCGCACCAAAAACGGTTAAGGCGCCAAAGCAGAGTTGCAGCAGGAGCGAACGGAGCATGATGTCGCGATTAAGCGCCAGCAGCTTACGAATGTTGCCGCGCCAGGCCGATTTCAGCAGATCCAGGGTGATACCGCGCATCGCCAGTACGCGCCAGACCATTCCCAAACCAATTAGCAGCGTACCGTACTCGGCAATCGCCGTGGCCAGCGCCGCGCCCCGGACGTTCATGTGCAGCCCCATCACCAGCCACAGATCGAGTATAATGTTAAGCAGGTTGCCTACCACCAGCAGGATCACCGGCGCGCGGGCGTACTGCACGCCCAACAGCCAGCCCAGCAGGACCAGGTTTGCCAGTGAAGCGGGCGCGCTGAGCCAGCGAATTTCGAGGAACCGCCGGGCCTGTTCCAGTACGGCATCGCTGCCGCCCACAATATGGAGCGCAAAATCAATCAGCGGCGTACGCAACAGAACGATTAACGCGCCAGCACCGAACGCCAGAATGAGCGGCTGAACCAGCGCACGCGCCAGACGCAGGGGATCTTTTGCACCATACGCCTGGGCCGTCAGGCCCGTCGTACTCATGCGCAGAAAAAGCAGCAGCATAAAGAGAAAGCTGGTCGCCGTTGCGCCGATCGCGACGCCGCCGAGATAAATCGGCGAATCGAGATGCCCGATAACCGCCGTATCCACCAGCCCAAGCAGAGGAACGGTAATATTGGAAAAAATCATCGGTAGCGCAAGACGCCACAACGCCTTATCGGCAGAAGTTAGCAATGCCATGGAAATTACCGGAATCAGAAAACAGGCCAGGCTGTAGAGGAACTACAGCCTGTCAGGAAGAGATTACAGCCATTCACCGTTGCGGATAACGCCGACCGCCAGTCCTTCAATAGAGAAGCTCTGCTCGCGGAGATCCACCACAATCGGGGAGAATTCATTGTTTTCAGGCAGAAGCTGCACGGTATTGCCTTGTTTCTTCAGGCGCTTAACCGTCACTTCATCATCAATGCGCGCCACCACGACTTGCCCGTTACGCACGTCCTGCGTTTTGTGTACCGCCAGCAGATCGCCATCCAGAATACCGATATCTTTCATGGACATTCCGCTAACGCGCAGCAGGAAATCGGCGCTCGGCTTGAACATGCCTGGATCAACCTGATAGTGCCCTTCGATGTGCTGCTGCGCCAGCAGAGGTTCACCTGCCGCTACGCGACCCACCAGCGGAATACCGCTCTCTTCTTCCACCAGCAGACGAATACCGCGTGAGGCGCCGGAAACAATCTCAATCACGCCCTTACGCGCCAGCGCTTTAAGGTGCTCTTCGGCAGCATTAGGAGAACGGAAGCCCAGACGCTGCGCAATTTCTGCACGCGTGGGTGGCATACCCGTCTGGCCGATATGATCCCGAATGAGATCAAACACCTCTTGCTGCCTGGTCGTTAACGCTTTCATACCGCCCCCTGGGTGTATATACAGTTATGCTGTGAGTATATACAGTCAAAGGCGATTTTGGAACCAAAAACTGCACAAAAAACCAGGGACTTAATTATTCCTCGAGGCTCATCGGAAATGCGACCAAAGCAGCGTGACCCAGGTGATCGCCGCAGTGATAATCGCCAGCAGTACGGCAGCGGAACCCATGTCTTTCGCCCGGCCAGACAATTCATGGAATTCCGACCCGATTCGGTCAACAACGGCCTCAATAGCGCTATTAAGAATTTCCACTATCATCACCAGAAAGACAGATCCGATGAGCAGTACGCGGGTGATAGCATCAACATCAAGGAAGCAGGCGATGACAACGGCAACGATTGCAGCAACCGCCTCCTGGCGGAAAGCGGCTTCATTAACCCATGCAGCGCGGAAACCTTTCCATGAATAACCGGCAGCTTTAATGATTCGAGTTAACCCAGTGGTATTATTGGCCATTAAAAGAACCTTTTATGATAAATAGCGTCTGTAACTAAAGCCGCAGCGCGTTTTGCTGCAACCTGAAGTATGACGGGTAACAACAGAAATTTTGCGCGCTTTCTGTTATCCTTGCGCCGCAATTGCATTATTAACCAGAGGCTTTACATCGTTTATGTCCGGCTGGCCACGAATTTACTACAAATTACTTAATTTACCATTAAGCGTCCTGGTAAAAAGTAAGTCTATCCCAGCAGAACCTGCGCTGGAATTAGGGCTCGATACGTCGCGCCCTATTATGTACGTTTTGCCTTATAACTCGAAGGCAGACCTGCTGACGCTTCGCGCTCAATGTCTGGCGCACGATTTACCTGACCCACTTGAACCGCTGGAAGTCGACGGTACGCTGCTGCCACGCTACGTGTTCATCCATGGCGGGCCGCGCGTGTTCACCTATTACACGCCGAAAGAAGAGTCCATTAAGCTGTTCCATGATTACCTCGATCTGCACCGCAGCAACCCCGATCTGGACGTGCAGATGGTGCCGGTGTCGGTGATGTTTGGCCGTCGTCCGGGGCGCGAAAAAGGGGAAGAGAACCCGCCGCTGCGTATGCTCAACGGCATTCAGAAGTTTTTCGCCGTCTCCTGGCTGGGACGCGACAGTTTTGTCCGCTTCTCACCTTCCGTTTCACTGCGCCGCATGGCGGATGAACACGGCACTGACAAAATCATTGCGCAAAAGCTGGCGCGCGTTGCGCGTATGCACTTTGCACGTCAGCGTCTGGCGGCCGTTGGACCACGTCTCCCGGCACGTCAGGATCTGTTCAACAAGCTGCTGGCTTCCAAAGCGATTGCCCGTGCCGTAGAAGACGAAGCGCGCAGCAAGAAAATTTCGCACGAGAAAGCGCAGCAGAACGCAATCGCGCTGATGGAAGAGATCGCCGCGAACTTCTCCTACGAGATGATTCGCCTCTCTGACCGTATCCTCGGCTTCACGTGGAACCGCCTCTATCAGGGGATTAACGTCCACAACGCCGAACGCGTGCGTCAGTTAGCGCACGACGGCCACGAGATTGTCTATGTGCCCTGCCACCGCAGCCACATGGACTACTTGTTGCTCTCTTACGTGCTCTATCACCAGGGGTTGGTGCCACCGCATATTGCTGCCGGTATCAACCTGAACTTCTGGCCAGCAGGCCCGATTTTCCGCCGTCTGGGTGCGTTCTTCATTCGTCGTACCTTTAAAGGTAACAAGCTTTACTCCACCGTCTTCAGGGAGTATCTGGGCGAGCTGTTCAGCCGCGGTTATTCTGTGGAGTACTTTGTTGAAGGCGGTCGCTCGCGTACCGGTCGTCTGCTCGATCCAAAGACCGGCACGCTGTCGATGACCATTCAGGCCATGCTGCGTGGCGGTACCCGTCCTATCACGCTGGTGCCGATTTACATCGGTTATGAACACGTGATGGAAGTGGGCACCTACGCGAAAGAGCTGCGCGGTGCGACTAAAGAGAAAGAGAGTCTGCCGCAGATGCTGCGTGGGCTGAGTAAATTGCGCAACCTCGGCCAGGGATACGTGAACTTTGGCGAGCCCCTGCCGCTGATGACATATCTGAACCATCATGTTCCGGAGTGGCGCGAGTCTATCGATCCTATCGAAGCGGTACGTCCGGCCTGGCTGACGCCAACGGTCAACGGCATTGCATCCGAGCTGATGGTACGCATCAACAATGCTGGTGCGGCAAACGCCATGAACCTGTGTTGTACTGCGCTTCTGGCCTCTCGCCAGCGTTCACTGACCCGCGAACAGCTGACCGAGCAGATTGACTGCTACCTGGATATCATGCGCAACGTGCCGTATTCCGTGGATTCGACCGTGCCGTCTGCCACCGCCAGCGAGCTGATCGATCACGCGTTGCAGATGAACAAGTTCGAAGTCGAGAAAGATACGATTGGTGACATCATCATTCTGCCGCGCGAGCAGGCCGTGCTGATGACCTACTACCGTAATAACATCACGCACATGCTGATGCTGCCGTCGCTGATGGCGGCCATTATTACCCAGCACCGCCGTATTTCACGTCAGGAGCTGCTGCGCCATATTCAGACCATCTACCCGATGCTGAAAGCGGAGCTGTTCCTGCGCTGGAGTAAGGATGAACTGGCGGCAGAGCTCGATAAAATGACGGCAGAGATGCATCGTCAGGGGCTGATTACCATCAGTGATGATGAACTGCATATCAATCCGTCACGTTCCCGTACCTTGCAGCTCCTGGCTTCCGGTGCGCGTGAGACGTTGCAGCGCTACGCCATTACCTTCTGGTTGCTGAGTGCAAATCCGTCCATCAACCGCGGTACGCTGGAAAAAGAGAGCCGGACGCTGGCCCAGCGCCTCTCCGTTCTGCATGGCATTAACGCCCCGGAATTCTTCGACAAAGCGGTATTCAGCTCCCTGGTGCTGACGCTGCGCGACGAAGGGTACATTAGCGATACGGGCGATGCCGAGCCGGAAGAGACGATGAAGGTTTACCAGATGCTGGCAGAGCTGATTACCGCGGATGTGCGTTTAACGATTGAGAGTTCGACGCAGGGCGAATGATGCTAAAGCCGGGTGACGCTAACGCTTACCCGGCCTACATGTTCCGCTAAATCGTAGGCCGGGTAAGGCGAAGCCGCCACCCGGCTTTTTTATGACCAGTAACTCATCGCCAGGCCCAGAAACAGCACCAGCCCGACGTAGTTATTATTCAGAAACGCTTTAAAGCAGGCTTCACGCTCGCGCTTCGCGATCAGCTTCTGCTGATACGCAAACAGCAGCCCCGCCACCAGTACGGACCAGTAAAACTCCCAGTTCAGCCCGTTCAGGCGACCAATCGCCACCATCAGCGCCAGCACCGCCACCTGTAATATGCCGATGATCAGTTTGTCGTGACGGCCAAACAGGATCGCCGTCGATTTGATGCCAATCTTGAGATCGTCATCGCGATCGACCATCGCGTATTGGGTATCGTACGCAACGGCCCAGAGAATATTCGCCAGGAACATCAGCCAGCAGCTGAGCGGAACGGACTCGCTGACCGCGGCAAACGCCATGGGAATCGACCAGCCAAATGCCGCACCCAATACCACCTGCGGCAGATGGGTGTATCGCTTCATGAACGGGTAAACCCAGGCCAGCGCCAGAGCCGCAACGGACAGTAGAATGGTCATGGTGTTAAGGGTTAACACCAGCATGAAAGAGAGAAGCACCAGCACCACAAACAGGATGCGCGCCTCTTTCCCGGTCACCTGACCGCTCGGCAGAGGACGATTCGCGGTGCGCTTAACATGTCCATCAAATTTCCGGTCAGCATAGTCGTTGAACACACAACCCGCAGCGCGCATCAGCCAGACGCCCGCCACAAACACCGCCAGGATCCACAGCGGCGGCACGCCCGGCGTGGCAACCCACAGCGCCCATAAGGTCGGCCACAGCAGCAGCAGCGCGCCAATGGGTTTATCAGTACGCATCAGGCGGTGATAGGCCAGCAGCTTATTCTGCGTCAGACTCCACTCCATTTTCTCTCCCTCTTAGTACAACGGCGATGCAGGCAAAAAGAGTTCCGTCAGTATTAACGGCTTGCCACTCAAACGAAGGCGGGAACGGCGCCCCCACAAATCGGCATCGCAACCAATTTCAATAAAATCACGGGTCAGTTCAGACGAGGTGAACAGATAGCGCCCCAGGGGCGTTTTGCCGAGGCGTTGCAATGCCAGCTCCGGCCCGGAAAGTGTAGACTCAGGAACCACCGTCCGCCCGGCAAGCCACGGCTCGCCATCCGCACAGAGTAAAATTTCACGCAGCCAGTAGCGTTCTTCCTGCGGCAGCAGCGGCAGCTCGCTGGCAATCTCCGCAGGCGAGACAAACCCTTCCTGAATCATCGTCACCGTGACCGTTTTACCCTGTTGCTCAAAACGTTTTGTCATGGAATCTTCCAGCAGCAGCCAGTCCAGCTGTTCCGGGTCAAGCGCAGGGATGTGGTCGAAATAGCGTAGCGCACGCAGCTGCGTGAGCGCGGGGTGTGACATGCCAGACTCTCCGATACATAACGTAAAAGCATTGTATCGCAGATTGGCAAAATGAGGACGGACAAACAGAATTTAACGATCACTATCGCAACAATGGTGCAACTTAGCCAAAAAAAGTGCGCCCGTGAAGGCGCACTAAACGACTAACAAAATCAGCACTGTGGGGAGACGGTTACCCCTTGCCTTTTACACTGCTGATAAAGGTGGAACGGGCAGTGGTTGAACCTAAACGCTCGGCCTCATCAAGCAGTTTCAGCGCTTTATCGACATCGCCGTTTTTAACTGCCTGCTTGATGGCGTTGTTAAAGTAAGTTTCAGTATCGTTAAGCACCGGCTCGGCTTTTTTCGCCGGGGCCGGAGCCGCGGCCGGTGTTGCGGCTGGCGCGGCATACACAGGCGCGGCAGTATTACCCACCGTTACCGGCCCCGGGCCAGATGAGCCAAACAGCGGGCCTACGAGTACGCTGGAGGCGCTGTTGGTGGAGACTTTCAGCTTGATCAGGCCGTCGGTAGTATGGCGAGCATGCGGATCCGGGATATCCGGGACAGCGTTACCGGTGCCTTTTGCGTAGGCTTTCGCCGGATCAACCAGCTTCGTTGTCTGTTGCAGATCTTTTTCAGTCGTGAACACCAGGACATAAATCTTCTGCTGACCCAGGGCTGGCGTCAGGCGCATAACGCCTTCCAGCCGATCGGCACTCATGACGCCAGGCTCCTGATAGCTGAAATAGTCGCTTGGGAAGAATGCGGATGGCGTCATGCTCTGATCGAGGATCAGCACGTTAGGCGCGAAGACGCTGGTCTGTTTATTGACTTCACTGGTTAACGTCAGGGTCAGCTCGCCGATATTCGCCGGCACGCTGAAAGCCGCAACCGGACCGCTGATACCCGGCACGTTCAGCGACTGACCGCCAGCGGCAAGCTGGGTGGTTTGCGTTTTCGACTGATCAACTGGCGTCCACACCAGTTGCTGAAGTGCCGCAGCCGGAATAGCTGGCGCAGCACTGGTATTTTGAGGAACAAAATTCACATCTGCATAGGTGAGCGCAGGCGCACAGGCCAACAGCCCCGCAGAGAGGCACAGCGCGACGAGACTTTTCTTCATTTTCATTGTTATTACCTCTGATAGCGTGAGCACTGCGGTGGCCAGGCAATAGCGCGCAGCACCCTAAGGAGAGAGGGGCTTACGCCCCTCTTTTCAGGTCATTACGTCAGGCTCGACGAATTACCACCAGATTTCCATCTGGGCGCCGAAGGTCCACTCATCGTTGTCGCCACGGCTGAAGGTTTTCGCGGAGGTGTCGCTATACGCTACGCCAGAGGTGTAACCTGCACCTGAGTCGTTGTTTGCATAGCCCCATTTCTCATCCCACTTCGCGTAGGTTGCGAAGACACGGATAGCCGGACGGGACCAGATGCTGTCGCCTGCCTGCCATTGCTGTGCCAGGGTGATTTTGTACTGGCTGTTTTTGTCGTCAGTTTTCTGAGACTTAACGTTGTCGTAGCCCACTTCCAGCAAGGTGCTCATGATCGGCGTCCATTTGAACATTGGACGAACACCCACGGTCCACCACTCGGTACCGTTGTTGTTGTCACGATCGATGTTCTGGTACATACCGACGTACATCAGGTCCCAACGGTCTGCCAGGGTGATTGCACCGTGGTCCAGCACGCGCCACATAGAGCCGTCGTTATCGATGCTGCCGCCCTGTGGAATACCTTTACCGTTAGAGGTCATGGAATCCGTACCGTATTGCAGTACGAACTTGTTGAATCCTTTCATCATGCTCTGGGTGTGTTCAGCGGTGAACAGCCAGCCATCTTTAGAGGCGCCAGGTTGCAGATAGTAGTCGTCAGGAATGTTGGTATGACCGTAGTCAACGCCCAGCTCCAGCGTACCGCCCGGGTTGGTTTCCAGACCGGCTAAACGGACGTCGAAGACATCGTTTGGTACCACGTTGTCATAAATACGGTCGCCGTTCGCATCACGATCGGCGAAGGTTGCAGAACCGCCGGACTCAGAAGAACGGGTCGCTGCCAGAGAGAGTTTACCAAAGCCCAGATCGATGTTTTCAATACCGGCACCAGGACCAGAGATATCCCAGTAGTAGAAGTCGATCATGTGTACGTCATGACGCTGATAGAAGCGCTTACCGGCCCAGATGGTAGAGCCTGGCAGCCATTCAATCAGGTTTTTACCCTGCACGTTAGCTTCACGGAAGGCCGGGCTGGTGGATTCCCAGTCATTCTGTTGAGAAACGGAGTACGCTACGTTGGTGTCGAAATAGAAGCTCTTGTCGCCTTCTTTCCACACTTCCTGGCCCAGTTTCAGTTCGGCGTAGGTTTCACATTCGTTACCGAGACGGTATTTACTTTGTGCGCCTGTTGCCTGGAAACATTGTTGTTCACCGCCACTTCCGGTCCAGCCAATGCCGGAACGAGCATAACCTTTAAAGTCTACGGCGCCCGCCTGGGCAGACAGGATGCCTGCCGCAATGGCGACAGCCAGAGGGACTTTGCGCAGAGTAATCATTATTCTATCTCCTGAGATCATTGCTTTTCTTTGTAATTGGAATGCTTAAACGCCTGGCTCTTTGTGCAACCGACGACATGCAGTGCCATCCTCACGGAACAGATGGCAACGCTCTGGCGGCAAACCGATAGCGAATGTGGCACCCTCTTCTACCAACACCACGTCATTCTGGCGGTAGACCAGGTTCTGACGGATGGCGGGGATCTGGATATGAATCTGTGTTTCGTGACCAAGCTGTTCGACGACCTGAACTTCACCTTCCAGCGTCACATCAGCGATGTGGCTCGGCAGTAAATGCTCAGGGCGGATACCGAGGGACATATTGGCCCCCACCTGTACGTTGGCGCTGTCGACCGGCAGCCAGACTTGCTGACGGTTTGGCAGCTCCACCTGTACCTGTTCGATTGCCGTCGCGGTCACTTTTACGGGCAGGAAGTTCATCTTTGGCGAGCCAATAAAGCCCGCAACAAAGCGGTCTGCCGGGTAGTGATACAACTCCAGCGGTTTGCCCACCTGCGCCACGCGACCGGCATCCAGCACCACGATTTTGTCGGCCAGCGTCATCGCTTCGACCTGATCGTGGGTGACGTAAATCATCGTGCGTCCAAGGCGTTTGTGCAGACGGGAGATTTCGATACGCATCTGGACGCGCAGGGCGGCATCCAGGTTAGAGAGAGGTTCATCGAGCAGGAACACGCGCGGCTCGGCCACCAGCGTACGGCCGATCGCCACACGCTGACGCTGACCGCCGGAGAGCGCCTTCGGTTTACGCTCCAGCAGATGTGCCAGCTGAAGCACTTCCGCCACCTGGGTGACGCGCTGGTTAATGGTCTCTTTTTTCGCGCCGGCCAGCTTCAGGCCAAAGGACATGTTCTCGGCAACGGAAAGATGCGGATAAAGCGCATAAGACTGGAACACCATGCCCACGCCGCGTTCTGCTGGTGGGATGTCGTTCATTCGGGTATCACCAATAAATAAATCGCCACTGGTGATGGTTTCAAGACCGGCAATCATACGCAGCAGAGTCGATTTACCACAGCCTGATGGACCCACGAACACCACAAATTCACCTTCGTGGATGTCCAGATTGATGTCTTTTGACACCACTACGTCGCCCCAGGCTTTCGTTACATTACGCAGCTGTACGCTCGCCATGCCCTTCTCCCTTCGTTACAACCTGTCACCGACAGAAACATTCAAGATAAGTTCACTATGCGTGTTCCATTACTTTCGTGAATCCTCCACCCCCCGGCTTTTTTATGGGGGAGGAGGCGGGAGGATGAGAGAGCAGGCTCTGCGACCGCAGCTGAGGGGCCGAGGCGAAAATCGTGAAGCGGCCTGCAAAATTCAGTGGGTTTTTATGTGCGCCAGCACTCATAACTTAAATTTATGTTACAGGGATCACACAAACAGGGGGTGGGGCGTAGGGACTGGGAGGATGGAAAGAGGATGTCAAATAAGGAGACTGAGTCACGTTGAACCACCTTATGTATCCACGAGCACATCACCAATAAAGGATGGCAGATATGAAGATCAAGACTGGCGCACGCGTTTTCGCATTGTCCGCCCTCGCAGCAATGATGATTTCCGCACCGGCTCTCGCCAAAATTGAAGAAGGTAAGCTGGTTATCTGGATTAACGGCGACAAGGGCTATAACGGTCTGGCCGAAGTGGGCAAAAAATTTGAGAAAGACACCGGTATCAAAGTCACCGTAGAGCACCCGGACAAACTGGAAGAGAAGTTCCCGCAGGTTGCGGCAACGGGCGATGGCCCGGACATTATCTTCTGGGCGCATGACCGTTTCGGGGGCTACGCGCAGTCTGGCCTGCTGGCAGAAGTTACGCCAGACAAAGCCTTCCAGGACAAACTGTTCCCGTTCACCTGGGACGCCGTTCGCTATAACGGCAAGCTGATCGCTTACCCAATCGCGGTTGAAGCCCTGTCACTGATTTACAACAAAGACCTGGTGCCAAACCCACCGAAAACCTGGGAAGAGATCCCTGCTCTGGATAAAGAGCTGAAGGCGAAGGGTAAATCCGCTCTGATGTTCAACCTGCAAGAACCGTACTTCACCTGGCCGCTGATTGCTGCCGACGGCGGCTACGCGTTCAAGTTTGAAAACGGCAAATATGACGTGAAAGACGTGGGGGTGGACAGTGCGGGCGCGAAAAAAGGTCTGACCTTCCTGGTTGACCTGATTAAGAACAAACACATGAACGCGGATACTGACTACTCCATCGCGGAAGCGGCGTTCAACAAAGGCGAAACCGCGATGACCATCAACGGTCCGTGGGCCTGGACCAACATCGGCAAGAGCAAAATCAACTACGGCGTGACCCTGCTGCCAACCTTCAACGGCAAACCGTCTAAACCGTTCGTGGGCGTGCTGAGCGCAGGCATCAACGCCGCCAGCCCGAACAAAGAGCTGGCGAAAGAGTTCCTCGAAAACTACCTGCTGACCAATCAGGGTCTGGATGAAGTGAACAAGGACAAACCGCTGGGCGCCGTTGCGCTGAAATCCTTCCAGGATCAGCTGGCGAAAGATCCACGTATTGCGGCCACCATGGATAACGCCCAGAAAGGCGAAATCATGCCGAACATCCCTCAGATGGCTGCATTCTGGTACGCCACCCGTACCGCCGTCATCAACGCTGCAAGCGGTCGCCAGACTGTCGATGCCGCGCTGAAAGATGCTCAGGGTCGTATTACTAAGTAAGTCTGAAAAACGGCGGGTGGCGCATGCGCTTACCCGCCCTACGACTACGGCACGATCCGTAGGTCAGGTAAGCGCAGCGCCACCTGACGATAAGTTTCCACCGTTGTAGAGGAAGAACCCCATGGATGTCATTAAAAAGAAACACTGGTGGCAAAGCGACGCACTGAAGTGGTCAGTGATAGGTCTGCTGTGTCTGCTGGTGGGTTACCTTGTTGTTTTAATGTACGTGCAAGGGGAATACCTATTCGCCATCATGACGCTGATTTTAAGCTCGGTTGGCCTGTATATTTTCGCCAACCGTAAAGCGTATGCCTGGCGCTATGTTTACCCGGGTGTTGCCGGGATGGGGCTGTTTGTCCTCTTTCCGCTGATCTGCACCATCGCGATTGCCTTTACCAACTACAGCAGCACCAACCAGCTCGCGCAGGAGCGTGCCACCCAGGTGCTTCTGGACCGTTCTTATCAGGCGGGTAAAACCTTTAACTTCGGCCTGTATCCTGCGGGTGATGAGTGGAAGTTAGCGCTCACTGACGGTGAGAGCGGCAAAACCTATCTTTCCGACGCGTTCAAATTTGGCGGTGAGCAGAAGCTGACCTTAAAAGAGGCTGCGGCCCTGCCGGAAGGTGAACGTGCCAACCTGCGTATCATCACTCAGAATCGCCAGGCACTGACCCAGCTCACCGCCGTACTGCCAGACGAAAGCAAAGTGATCATGAGCTCGCTGCGCCAGTTCTCCGGCACCCAACCGCTCTATACCCTGGCGGATGACGGCACGCTGACCAACAACCAGAGCGGCGTGAAGTACCGCCCGAACAACGATATCGGTTTCTATCAGTCGGTGAATGCCGACGGCAGCTGGGGGGATGACAAACTCAGCCCGGGCTATACCGTCACCATCGGCTGGGACAACTTTATCCGCGTGTTTACCGACGAAGGCATCCAGAAACCGTTCTTCGCCATCTTCGTCTGGACGGTGGTCTTCTCGGTGCTGACCGTGATCCTGACCGTGGCCGTGGGCATGGTGCTGGCCTGCCTCGTGCAGTGGGAGTCCCTGAAGGGCAAAGCGATTTACCGCGTGCTGCTGATTCTGCCGTACGCCGTGCCGTCGTTCATCTCGATTCTGATTTTCAAAGGGCTGTTTAACCAGAGCTTCGGTGAAATCAACATGATGCTGAGCGCGCTGTTCGGCATTAAACCGGCCTGGTTCAGCGACCCGACCACCGCTCGCTCGATGATTATCATCGTGAACACCTGGCTGGGCTATCCGTACATGATGATCCTGTGCATGGGGCTGCTGAAGGCCATCCCGGACGACCTTTACGAAGCCTCGGCGATGGACGGCGCGGGTCCGTTCCAGAACTTCTTCAAAATTACCCTGCCGCTGCTCATTAAGCCGCTGACGCCGCTGATGATTGCCAGCTTCGCCTTTAACTTTAACAACTTCGTGCTGATTCAGCTGTTGACCAACGGCGGTCCGGACCGTCTCGGCACCACCACGCCGGCAGGCTATACCGACCTGCTCGTGAGCTACACCTACCGCATCGCCTTCGAGGGCGGCGGCGGTCAGGACTTCGGCCTGGCGGCGGCGATTGCCACCCTGATCTTCCTGCTGGTGGGCGCCCTGGCGATTGTGAACCTGAAAGCCACACGTATGAAATTTGACTAAGGAGGGCACTGAACATGGCAATGGTACAACCCAAATCTCAGAAACTGCGCCTCCTCGCGACGCACTTAGGCCTGCTGATTTTCATCGCGGCGATCATGTTCCCGCTGCTGATGGTTATCGCCATCTCCCTGCGTTCGGGGAACTTCGCCACCGGGAGCCTGATCCCGGACGAAATCTCCTGGGAGCACTGGAAGCTCGCGCTGGGCTTCAGCGTGGAACACGCGGATGGCCGCGTCACACCGCCGCCGTTCCCGGTGCTGCTGTGGCTGTGGAACTCGGTGAAGGTGGCAACCATCACAGCCATCGGCATCGTGACGCTCTCCACCACCTGTGCTTACGCCTTCGCCCGTATGCGTTTTCCGGGCAAAGCGACCCTGCTGAAAGGGATGCTGATTTTCCAGATGTTCCCGGCCGTACTGTCGCTGGTGGCGTTATATGCCTTGTTTGACCGTCTGGGCCAGTACGTGCCGTTCATCGGCCTGAACACTCACGGCGGCGTGATCTTCGCCTATCTCGGCGGTATCGCCCTGCACGTGTGGACCATTAAAGGCTATTTCGAAACCATCGACGGCTCGCTGGAAGAAGCGGCGGCACTGGATGGCGCGACACCGTGGCAGGCGTTCCGCCTGGTGCTGCTGCCGTTGTCGGTGCCGATTCTGGCGGTGGTGTTTATTCTGTCGTTTATCGCGGCGATCACCGAAGTACCGGTCGCCTCTCTGTTACTGCGCGATGTAAACAGCTACACCCTGGCCGTCGGTATGCAGCAGTATCTCAACCCGCAAAACTACCTGTGGGGCGACTTTGCCGCGGCGGCCGTCCTCTCTGCCATCCCGATTACCGTGGTGTTCCTGCTGGCCCAGCGCTGGCTGGTCAACGGCCTGACGGCGGGCGGTGTGAAAGGTTAAGTTTCATTTGTTATGCCACTGCAACCCTCAACTTTAGACGTATTGTATTGAACCAACTTGTGACTGTTGTTAGGCGCTCTTCGGAGCGCCCTTTTTTTATTCGCGTTTTAGCCGCTTTGAGTTGCACAGCCAGAGGGTGATCACCAGCAGCAGGATCGCCGCCGAGTAGATCAGCACGTCGAGCGGGGATTTATGATCGACGATGATCAGCCGCACAATGGCGGTGATGCCAATGTAGACAAAATAGCGCAGCGGGAAGTGAAAGCCGGACTGAAAGTACTTCACAATCAGGGCGATAAATTCAAAGTAGAGAAAGTAGACCACCAGGCCTTCCACCAGTGCGTATTTGCTGGTTTGCTCAGGAGCGAAGAGCACATCCGCCAGATGCACCGTCTCTTTACCCAGAAAAACGACCAGGATCAGGCCAAGGCTCAGCAGACCGAGGTTCAGTACGGTCTGGAGTATCGTTGAGATAAACTCAACGCGCGGACGAGTCAGGGATGTCATACAGCACCTCATTCTCCAGGGCGAGGTTCCTGTATAACGCAAAAATGTGACGGGGATCTATATTTTTTGTTTATGTTTGGCGCATTCGCCCGGTGGCGCTGCGCTTACCGGGCCTACAAAAACCGTAGGCCGGGCAAACGCAGTGCCGCCCGGCGTGAAGCATCAGCGGAAGTTAATGTTCTTATCGCTGGTCATATCATACAGCTGGAATTTACGTCCAAGCTGCTGACCGCCGTCGCGCGTCAGCGGCGTCCAGCCCACTGCCGCACGGCTGCGGGTTGGGCCTGATGAGAACAGATCCAGCGGAATCGACACGTACACCCCTTTGGTGAAGTCCCCTTCCCCGTACTCGTCTGGCGAAACGTTGGTGATGGTGGCATAGCCGCCCACCACAACGCCGCTGTCAAAGTGTTTGGAGATATCCAGCGTGCCGCCCTTATCGCCCGCCAGATACTGGCCGACGCTGGCTTTTACCAGCACGTCCTGCGCGAACGACGGCGTCCAGTAGGCGGTCAGGTGGCCGGTTTTGACGCTGTAGTCGGTGAACTTCATCATGTCCTGCGCGCTGCGCCAGTCACGCTGTTTCACGTAGTTGGCATCAACCCCAAACGCCCAGTTGCTGTCGACAGGACGATAAAGCACTTCTGCCCCGGCGCCGCCGAACATGGTTTCCAGATAGCCACCGTAAACCTGGCCGTAGAAGCCGTTGCCGAAGTACTGGAAGTAGTTGGCCTGGAGGTTATTCACGTAGATATCGTTCTGCACATATTCGCGAACGCGGGTACGCACGCGCGGCAGTTTTGAATCGTTCGGCGGGTTGGTGTAGTTAAATTTGTCGTAGTTGTTGGCAATGTTGCCGAACAGACTACCGGTGGTCAACAGGTGGTCGGTCACCCACAGATCCGCCGTCGCCATCGCGCCCAGCTGATACATGTAGAAGTTTTCCGGCCCACCCACGGACTGGTTCAGCACCGGATCGATATGGAAATCGAAGCGCGATTTATCGATATACCAGCCCTGCTCGGTGGTTTCCGGCACCACCGGCTCAACGCGTTTTTGCACCAGCTCGGTTTCATGCCCGAGCGGTTCGCCTTCAAGATGACGCTTAAGGCTGGCAACATCGGTTTCGGTGGTGACCTGCGGCAGATTCAGGCGGTTCTCCGTCACGCGGATCGTGCGGATCCCCTCCGGCAGATCGTTCATGACGATCCGGTTGGCGCGCTCGATCCCTTCGCGGGAGTCGCGGTATTTCACCTGCTCGCCGGTAACATACAGCGTATCGCCTTTGGTCTGGATCTTCGGATCCGCCAGGCCCGCGTTATATTTCAGCAGCGTCAGCTGGTTCGCTACCACGGAGTGCTGAATGATCGCATCCTGCGGCTCCGGCTGATATTTTGGCCGCGGGTTGTCATTATAGTGCGGCCGCATGTCGTTAAAGTTAGTGCGCAGGGTAAAGCCAAACATCAGGGTATTACCGCGCTCATAGCTGAGGTTAACGTCGGCCCAGTCGGTGACGCGGTAAATGGCGCCGACGTTAAACTTGCTCTTCTGCTCAATTTTGCCGGCAAAATCTTCGCTGTAGTTATTACCTTCGTACTCCAGCTTCAGGCGCAGCGGCTGCCATGGCGTTTGATACTCTACACCACCAAACAGCGAGGCCGGGCCGTGGAACATCTGGTCGCCGTTGATGGAGCCCGCTTTCTGGTAGCTGTTATCACGGTAGCAGTATTTATCACTGTAGGAGCAGAACGGATTTTTGACGTTGCCGCTGGTACCCAGATAGCCCCATCCCAGACCAAGCGAGAAATCAAACGGTCCCCAGGCTTTGCTGGCCACGATGTATTCCGCGTCAAACAGGCCGGTCCCGCCAATGTCTTTCGCACCAACGGAGACCTGCGGCATCCAGTAGCTCTCTTCCCACAGGCGCAGCTTCACGTCGAAGGCTTTGTCTTTGTAGGTCTGATCGCCGGAGAAAGCGTCTACGCTGCTGTACTGTTTTGTACGCACGTCGGTGTAGCGCAGCGTGGTCTCCAGCCAGGGGAACAGCTGCACGGACGCAGAGTAGTAACGGTACTGATCGTTATCGCGATAGTTAAGGCTGATTTCCCCCTCGCGGGCCATACGCGCGGTTGGGGTTTGCAGTAAGCCCACGCCGCCAAAATCGGACTGCGACGGGCCGATGGGTGCCGGATACGTTTCTGCATGACAGGCGGCACTCACGCACAGTGCAAGCATGCTGTAGAGATAGGTTTTTTTCATTATTCCGGTATCCGCTGTATCAGGGAGCGAAGGATATCGGCATTAAGCCCGTCATACGCTTTCGTCCAGAAATGGTCGGCAAAACCGACAAAAATGATGCTGCCCGGCATAGGTTCGATATGGCGTTTATTCCAGTAAGCCACCGGCGCTTTCTGCGTATGCCCGTCCGGATAGACCACCCAGGCATAGCTTTTATCCGCTCCGCTGAGCAGACTTTGCTCGTCGAGATAGCTCGCCACGTCCCGGCCCGGCGTAAACGGCTTTTTGCCAGGGCTGCTGAGAAGCCCCATCACGGTGACGGTGGAAGGCTGAGCCGGAAGCCACAGGGTATAGTCCCCTTCCAGCGACGGATTGCCGTTTTCCGCGACACGCACTTCGTCGGGATCGAGATTCACCTTCTGGCGCCCCGTCACCTTAACCGCCTGAAGCTGCTGACGCAGGCTAGTAATAGCCGCGGCATCGTCGGCATCTTCCTGTTGTGCCAGCCCGCTCAGTCGGGCGAGCAGCGCCTGATGTTTTTGTTCCGCTACAATCGTCGCCTGACGCTCGCTGATAACCGCCCCGGTCCACCAGCTTTTCGCCAGCCTCGGCTGCCCCACCAGATCGAGCAGATGCCCGGCATTGGTTAAGGTTTTAGGTTTTTCGCTGTCCGGGGTGTAGACCTGTACCGTTCCCGCAGACCACGCCAGCGGCGAGGCCAGGCTGGCGAGAAGCGCAATGTGGATGAACATTTTCATGATTTCGCCGCCTTGATCAGGGTGGTCTTCACCGGGAAGAAACCGGCACCGAGATACTGCAAGGACTGGCGGATTTGCCCCTCTTCGTCCACCCAGAAGCGGTTATGCCAGGTGGCCTGATCGGTTGTCACCTCTTCATCCAGCACGCGCACCTGCGTTTCGTCGCTGCCCACTTTGACACTGTCCGTACCGTCCCAGCGGAAGGTGGAGCGGGCCGTGGCGTAGCGCACCTGTTTGTGCTCGGTCCAGCCCATCGTGCGCGTCCAGCTTGCGCCATCGACAATCTGATTCGGCTTGATGAGCGGATCTTCAGCCAGGTTGTTCACCTCAAGCAGGTTGTCGCCGCCGAGCAACGTTTTCACGATGCGGGAATGCTGCGTCACGATGGTGGCCTGATCCTGCGTCACCCATTTCTGCTGCCCGTTTTCATCGAAAGCGAGCACCACAAACAGTTGCGGACCATCGTTTAGCTGCATGTACTGGCTGGCATACGGCATGTTCTGAAGTTCGTCATCGGTCAGATGCACGCCCGGCGTGCCGAACATGCTGTCCCACAGTGAGTGGCCCAGCCCTTTGGTGGTAGCTGAGCACGCCTGCAACAGCAGGCAAATCAGGATGATTGCAGGTCGCTTCACGACTCTTCTCCGAAGGGGCGAAATAACCACACCGAAGTGTGGTTATGATTAAAACACCCGGTATTACTGGGTGCTGGTCGTCGTAGTGGTCGTGGTTCCGGTATTGGAGCCATCACCGCCACCGGTTGCCGCCAGCGCGACACCCACGGCTGAACTTACGGCGCTGGTGCTGGCTGCGGTAGAACTCCCCGCAGACGCAGACGTCGCTGCCGACCCTGCTGCTTCCCCGACCTGGACCGGAGCTGCATAGACAGACGTCGCCGCAAGCGCAGATATGGCAAAAATGCCATACAGTACTTTCTTCATAACAATTTCCCTTCAATGAATGAATGGAGATTTGCCCGAAAAGAAATTCAGGCGGATTCGAGTATACACAACTAAAGCAGTGGGTTTACCGTGGGGGTAAATAGGGATGAGGTTTTCAGACTAATGGTTAAAAATGGAAGGAAAAAAGAATCAAGGAAATATATAATCACTATAAATCAAGCATTTATAATATAAGAACATTAAAGCATCACTCCGTATTTTCTTAAAATAAACCTCAGCAATTAACGGGGTTACCGTCTTTTTCGGATTAAACTCAGATTCAGAATTTGAGATAACTAACAGACATCAGGAATTATCCGATAAAAAAATGCCGGCATATCGCCGGCATTGTTCATGACATATTTATTACGCACGCCAGGCTTTATAACGGTTAATCAGACCATTAGTGGAGCTGTCGTGGCTGTCGATCGCTTTATCGTCACCCAGCTCTGGCAGAATGCGGTTTGCCAGCTGTTTGCCCAGCTCAACGCCCCACTGGTCAAAGGTGAAGATGTTCAGAATAGCGCCCTGAGTGAAGATTTTGTGCTCGTAGAGGGCAATCAGCGCCCCCAGGCTGAACGGCGTGATTTCGCGCAGCAGAATGGAGTTAGTTGGACGGTTGCCTTCGAACACTTTAAACGGCACCACGTGCTCCAGCGTTGCCGGATCTTTACCCTGATCACGGTACTCCTGCTCAACCACCTCGCGGGATTTACCGAACGCCAGCGCTTCGGTCTGGGCGAAGAAGTTAGACAGCAGCTTCGGATGGTGGTCGGACAGTGGGTTGTGCGTAATCGCCGGGGCGATGAAATCGCACGGTACCATTTTGGTGCCCTGGTGGATCAGCTGGTAGAACGCGTGCTGACCGTTGGTGCCCGGCTCGCCCCAGATGATTGGGCCAGTCTGGTAATCCACCGCGTTGCCGTTACGGTCAACGTACTTGCCGTTGGATTCCATGTTGCCCTGCTGGAAGTAGGCCGCAAAGCGGTGCATGTACTGGTCGTACGGCAGAATCGCTTCGGTTTCAGCGCCGAAGAAGTTGTTGTACCAGATCCCGATCAGCGCCAGCAGTACCGGCAGGTTTTTCTCAGGCGCGGTGGTGGAGAAGTGTTTGTCCATCGCGTGCGCGCCGGAGAGCAGCTCAACGAAATTGTCGAAGCCGACGGACAGAATGATGGACAGGCCGATTGCAGACCACAGAGAGTAGCGGCCGCCAACCCAGTCCCAGAACTCGAACATGTTCGCCGTATCAATGCCGAACTCACCCACCGCTTTACCGTTGGTGGACAGCGCCGCGAAGTGTTTCGCCACGTGCTTTTCGTCGCCCGCGGTTTTCAGGAACCAGTCGCGCGCGCTGTGGGCGTTGGTCATGGTTTCCTGAGTGGTGAAGGTTTTAGACGCCACCAGGAACAGCGTGGTTTCCGGGTTCACCTTTTTCAGCACTTCAGCGATGTGGGTCCCATCGACGTTGGACACGAAGTGCATGTTGAGGTGGTTTTTGTACGGGCGCAGCGCCTCGGTCACCATGAACGGGCCGAGGTCAGAGCCGCCGATACCGATGTTTACGACGTCGGTGATCGCTTTGCCGGTGTAGCCTTTCCAGCTACCTGAGATGATCGCTTCGGAGAAGGTTTTCATCTTTTCCAGCACCGCGTTCACTTCCGGCATCACATCTTTGCCGTCAACGATAATTGGAGTATTGCTACGGTTGCGCAGCGCCACGTGCAGCACGGCACGGTCTTCGGTGCGGTTGATCTTCTCACCGGAGAACATGGATTTGATGGCATCTGCCAGTTCAGTCTCTTTCGCCAGATCTTGCAGCTTCGCCAGCGTCTCTTCGGTGATACGGTTCTTGGAGAAATCCACCAGCATCAGGTCATCGAAGGTGGCGGAAAACTTGCTGAAACGATCGGCATCTTTCGCGAACAGATCCGCGATGGTGACGTCTTTCATTTCATCAAAATGTTTCTGTAGTGCCTGCCATGCAGCGGTCTGCGTTGGGTTGATGTTTTTCATAGCAATACTCTTCTGATTTGAGAATTGTGACTGCGGTCGATTGTAGCGCCTGCAAATAAAAATTGTGATGGTTTTTATGCCATTGCCCTGGTCTGCATCAAACGCAGGTGAAAAGACCCGAAAAGTATAGCTGCTGTCGCGCCCTTCCGGCGTGGCGAAATGTTGGTCAAAAAGGGGTAAAAAGGAGCATAAAATATGGGCCTGTTATAAGTCCTGTTTCTGAGGGGTACCCCCCCATGAAAAATCCGCATAATCCCAGCATTGACAGGACCTCCCCCGCATTTTATTTATAGGGCCGTATTTTGCGCCTGCACCTGTTCTCGCTTCATTCTTGTGCCAAGGTCGCTCTATTCATTCCCTGACACGAGGTTGTTATGACGAGTTTTGTGGTCGCCAAGTTTGGCGGCACCAGTGTGGCAGACTACGATGCCATGAACCGCAGCGCCGATGTGGTGCTGGCCGATCCGAATACCCGCCTGGTGGTACTTTCCGCCTCAGCCGGCGTGACGAACCTGCTGGTTTCTCTGTCTGAAGGACTGGAAGCGACCGAGCGTTTCGTGAAGCTGGATGCACTGCACAAAATTCAGTTCGACATTCTCGAGCGTCTGCAAAACCCGAACGTCATTCGTGAGGAAGTGGAACGCCTGCTGGAAAATATCACCACTCTGGCCGAAGCCGCGTCGCTGGCAACCTCTACCGCCCTGACCGATGAGCTGGTCAGCCACGGTGAATTAATGTCTACCCTGCTGTTCGTTGAGATCATGCGCGAGCGCAATATTCAGGCGCAGTGGTTCGACGTGCGTAAAGTCATGCGCACCAGCGACCGCTTTGGCCGCGCCGAGCCGGACGTGGAAGTCCTGGCTGAGCTGACTAACCAGCAGCTTGCCCCGCGCCTGGATGAAGGCATAGTGATCACCCAGGGCTTTATCGGCAGCGAAGCCAAAGGGCGCACAACCACGCTGGGCCGTGGCGGTAGCGACTACACCGCCGCCCTGCTGGGTGAAGCCCTGCACGCCACCCGCGTGGATATCTGGACGGACGTGCCGGGAATTTACACCACCGACCCGCGCGTGGTCTCTGCGGCAAAACGTATTGACGTGATCGCCTTTGAAGAAGCGGCTGAAATGGCGACTTTCGGCGCGAAAGTGCTGCACCCGGCCACGCTGCTGCCCGCCGTGCGCAGCGACATTCCGGTCTTCGTTGGCTCCAGTAAAGATCCAAAGGCGGGCGGGACGCTGGTCTGCAAGAAAACCGAGAACCCGCCGCTGTTCCGCGCGCTGGCCCTGCGTCGTAAGCAGACGCTGGTTACCCTGCACAGCCATAATATGCTGCATTCCCGCGGCTTCCTGGCAGAAGTGTTTGGCATCCTGGCGCGCCACAATATCTCTGTAGATTTGATTACCACTTCCGAAGTGAGTATTGCGCTGACGCTGGACACCACCGGTTCAACCTCAACGGGTGATACCCTGCTGACGCAGTCGCTGCTGATTGAGCTTTCCGAGTTGTGCCGTGTGGAAGTGGAAGAAGACCTGGCGCTGGTGGCCATCATCGGCAACAAGCTGTCGCGCGCCTGTGGCGTGGGTAAAGAGGTGTTCGGCGTGCTCGACCCGTTCAATATCCGCATGATTTGCTACGGCGCGTCCAGCTACAACCTCTGCTTCCTGGTCCCTGCCGATCAGGCCGAGCAGGTCGTGCAGAAACTTCATCAGAATTTGTTTGAATAAAATTCGTTAGCACGATAAACAATATCAATAAGCCGGGCACAGACCCGGCTTTTTTATAACAAAACAACACGACAATACTGCAAGGAATTCACTATGCTCTCCGCTATCACCCGGCTGTTCCCGTTATGGGCGCTGCTGCTCTCTGTACTCGCGTATTACACTCCTGCCACGTTCACGGGCATTGGTCCGTGGGTCACCACGCTGCTGATGCTGATTATGTTCGGCATGGGCGTGCATCTGAAAATTGACGATTTCAAACGCGTGCTGTCTCGCCCGGCGCCGGTTGCCGCAGGGATTTTCCTGCACTACCTGGTGATGCCGCTCGCGGCCTGGCTGCTGGCGATGGCCTTTAAGATGCCGCCCGACCTTTCCGCCGGGATGGTGCTCGTGGGGAGCGTCGCCAGCGGCACGGCATCTAACGTCATGATCTATCTGGCGAAAGGCGACGTGGCGCTTTCCGTCACCATCTCGTCCGTTTCCACGCTGGTGGGCGTGATTGCCACGCCTCTGTTAACCCGCCTGTACGTGGACGCACATATCCAGGTGGACGTGATGGGCATGCTGCTCAGCATCCTGCAAATCGTGGTGATCCCGATTGCGCTGGGGCTGGTGATCCACCATCTCTTCCCGCGGGTGGTAAAAGCGGTTGAGCCGTATCTGCCCGCGTTTTCGATGATCTGCATACTGGCCATTATCAGCGCCGTGGTAGCCGGTTCCGCATCGCACATTGCTTCGGTGGGCTTTGTGGTGATCGTCGCGGTTGTGCTGCATAACACTATTGGTCTGCTGGGCGGTTACTGGGGCGGGAAGCTGTTTGGCTTTGACGAATCCACCTGCCGCACGCTGGCGATCGAAGTGGGGATGCAGAACTCCGGCCTGGCGGCGGCGCTGGGTAAAATTTACTTCTCACCGCTGGCAGCGCTACCGGGGGCGCTGTTCTCCGTCTGGCATAACCTGTCCGGTTCGCTGTTAGCAGGGTACTGGTCCGGTAAGCCGATTGATGACCAACCGAAAAAAGATGCGGTGAAACAGGGTTAATTGTCCCGGCTTGCTTTACACTGAAGCCTCCCCATCAGGAGGCTTCAGCAATGGCTACACCACGTTTGACCCAGAAAGACATGACCGAAGCCGAGCAGCGCGAACTTAAAACGCTTCTCGACCGCGCCCGCATCGCGCATGGCCGCACGCTGACGAACGCCGAAACCAATCAGGTTAAAAAAGAGTACATCGACAAGCTGATGGCGCAACGTGAGGCTGCGGCGAAAAAAGCCCGCAAGCTGAAAAAAGAGCAGGCTTATAAGCCGGATGCAGAGGCGACCTTTTCCTGGTCCGCCAATACATCAACCCGTGGAAGGCGCTAATTAGCGCCCTTTCTTTTTGCGCCCCGGCTGGGTAAAGCGTTTTCCGTTACCCGGCTTGCCCCGCCCTTTCTCTTCTGCCTGCGGTGCCTTCACCACCGGACGTTTAATCGCCTGCGTTTTCGGTTTGGCTTTGGCTTTCGGCTTCGCTTCGGACGAGGAGTTTTCGATAAGCTTGAACAGCTCGATCAGCTCGTCATCCGTTAAGTCACGCCACTCGCCCAGCGGGATCCCGGACAGGCTGACGTTCATGATGCGCGTGCGTTCCAGCTTCGTCACTTCATAACCGAAGTACTCGCACATGCGGCGGATCTGGCGGTTCAGGCCCTGAACCAGCGTGATGCGGAACGCGAACGGCGCTTCTTTTTTGACTTTACACTTCTTCGTCACGGTGCCCAGAATCGGCACGCCTGCGCCCATCCCGCGAATGAACTCGTCCGTCACCGGCTTGTTCACCGTCACGATGTACTCTTTCTCGTGGTCGTTACCGGCACGCAGAATTTTGTTGACCAGATCGCCGTGGTTGGTGAGGAAAATCAGCCCCTGAGAGTCCTTATCCAGACGGCCAATCGGGAAAATGCGGCTGCTATGGTTCACGAAATCAACAATGTTGTCCCGCTCGCCATCTTCCGTGGTGCTGACAATCCCAACCGGTTTGTTCAACGCGATAAACACCAGGTCTTCGGCATCACGCGGTTCGATGACCTGACCATTCACTTTCACCACATCGCCAGGTACCACCTGATCACCAATGGTGGCGCGTTTGCCGTTAAGAAACACGTTACCCTGTTCAATGTAACGGTCAGCCTCGCGACGTGAGCAGATCCCGCTCTCGCTAATGTATTTGTTTAATCGGGTTGATTGAGTTGGCAGCATAGTTTCTCCTGTGAAGGGCGAAATATACCTTAGGTTTGGGCTGGAAAAAAAGATTAGCCGACGGTTACTGAGACGGGTTTTTTAGTTTGCGAGACGCTTTCAGGATTTAGCGTCAGGCTATTTATCCTTGAGCTAACTCCTTTTAGCTTTACTCTCCAGAGACAATTGCTTGTAGTTTATAAATCACAGGGAGTAATATGAAGGAGATCGTTCAGACAGAATCCTTCCGACGCTGGGAGCAAAATTTAAAGGACAGGCGGGCAAAGACGATTATCGCTTCCCGCCTCTTTAGGCTGGCAAATGGCTTAGCGGGCGACATTAGACCCGTGGGGGAAGGTATCAGTGAACTGAGGATCCACTTTGGCCCGGGCTACAGAGTCTATTTTAAGGACCAGGGCAATTGCATCATCGTGCTGTTATGTGGTGGTGACAAAAGCAGCAGAGACATACTTATGGCAAAAATGCTGAGCAATGTATCCCAATGGCAGGAGTGAATGAGCATGCATAAATTAACACCCTACGATCCAGCCAACGCACTGGTGGATGACGAGGAAATCGCTGTGTTTATGGCTGATGCATTAGAGACGGGTGACTCAGCGTACATTGCTAAAGCGCTGGGCGTCATCGCCCGAGCGAAAGGGATGTCGACTATTTCCCTGCAAACGGGCCTGTCACGAGAACAACTGTATCGATCATTCAGTGATAAGGGGAACCCAACGCTCAAAACCACGCTGGCGGTCATGAAAGCATTGGGCCTTGGGTTAACAATCAAACCCTCTGGGGATTAATACTCATCCCGCTCGTCATCTTCATCCGGTTGCTCCATCACGCTGTACGCCACCGCGCAGAACAACGAGTTGAGACGTTTCATATCGCCCAGCAGCCCCAGATGGAGCGAGCTGGTTTCGATACTCTGCACGTTCTGCTGATGCAGACGCTCAACGTGGGCGTGCGAGTAGCGGCGATTAAGGATGCGGAAACGATGCTTGTTGCGGCGCAGGCGGCGCGCGCTCGGCACGTCGCTGGAGAAGAAGACCGACATCGCCAGCTTCAGGTTGCTGACCAGCTGTTCGTGCAGCGCTTCCAGCTCCTTCAGCCCTTCCACAGAAAACGCCCGACGTGCTGCCAGGGATTTGTCCGCGATTTCACTACCCATACGCTCGACAATATCCGAAGCCTGCTCCAGGTTAAGCGACATCTCAATGATTTCCGCCCAGCGGCGGGATTCCTCTTCCGCCAGCTCGTCCTGGGGGATCCGCGCCAGATAGAGCTTGATGGCGGTATACAGCACGTTGATATCGTCCGCCAGCCTGCGCAACTCTTTTTCTTCGCGCGGCTCGCCGTGCATCACCTTTTGCAACCCTTCCAGCATGGTTTCCATCGCGTCACCCATGCGCAGCGTTTCGCGGGCGGCATTGGCGATGGCCAGCGCGGGCGTGTCCAGCACAGAGGTGTCCAGATGCTTCGGTTTAAGGCGCGCGTCCAGCTCCGGTTCATCACGAATTAGCCGCTCGCAGAAGCGGGCCATCGGCGCGGCAAACGGCACCATCGCCAGGCAGCGCACCAGGTTGTAGAAGACGTGGAAGTAGATCACCAGCTCCGCTTTCGGCAGAGAGAGATTGTCCATCAGGTTCGCCAGCGGGTGCACAAACGGAAGAATGATCAGGCTACCCACCAGCTTGAAGAGCAAACTCCCCAGCGCCACGCGGCGGGCGGCAGCGTTGGCGGCGCTGTTGTTGAGCATCGCCAGCAGGCCAGAGCCGAGGTTGGCACCGATCACCAGGCACAGCGCCACCGGGAAGGAAATGACCCCTGCGGCGGTTAAGGTCGCCGTCAGCAGGACCGCTGCCAGGCTGGAGTAGCTGACGATGGCGAATACTGCGCCGATCAGCGCATCCAGCATAATATCGCCGGTTAACGAGGCGAAGATGACCTGTACACCGTTGGCCTGGGTGATCGGCGTGACAGCCTGCACAATCAACTCCAGCGCCAGCAGGATCAGCCCGAGGCCAATACCGACGCGGCCAAGCTGCCCGGCACGGCTTTGCTTACGGCCGAGGAAGAAAATGACGCCGATAAAAATCAGCAGCGGCGACAGCCAGGAGAGATCGAACGTCAGGATACGCGCCATCAGCGCGGTACCGACGTCGGCGCCCAGGACAATCACCAGCGCCGGGGCGAGCGCCACCAGATCCTGCGCCACGAACGAGGTGACGAGCATGGTGGTGGCGTTGCTGCTTTGCACCAGCGCCGTGACGCCAATACCCGCGCAGAAGGCGAGCGGCTTCTTCTCAACGCTGCCGCTGAGAACGGTACGTAAACGTGCGCCAAACACACGCATCACGCCGGTACGAACGATATGGGTGCCCCATACCAGCAGTGCGACTGCGGAGAGCAGGTGTAACAACGTCAACACGGTAGGCATTCCTCCTTATCGTTATTCGTTTTCCTGAGGTTCAGTATAAGGGTTTAAACGTAAGAAAGAGACAAGGCACCATAGCGGTGCCCTGTTTGTTGTAAGGAAAAGTGACGTTAGTCTGCGTCGTAGCCTAAATTCGGCGCCAGCCAGCGTTCCACCTCTGACACGCTCATGCCTTTACGCAGAGCGTAATCCTCAATCTGATCGCGCTGAAGCTGTGCCACGGCGAAGTACTTGCTGCCCGGATGGCTGAAGTACCAGCCGGAAACGGACGCGCCCGGCCACATGGCAAATGACTCGGTGAGCTTCATGCCCGTATGCGCTTCTACGTCCAGCAGTTTCCAGATAGTGCCCTTCTCGGTATGTTCCGGACACGCCGGATACCCCGGTGCCGGACGAATGCCCTGGTAGTTTTCGCGGATCAGCTCCTCGTTGCTGAGGTTCTCATTCGCCGCGTAGCCCCAGTGCACCTTACGTACGCGCTCGTGCAGATACTCGGCAAAGGCTTCCGCCAGGCGATCGGCAATCGCTTTCACCATGATTTTGTTGTAATCATCGTGCTGCCCGTCGTACGCATCCGCCAGCGCGTCTTCTTCCAGACCGCCGGTTACGGCAAAGGCGCCGATATAGTCGGCTTTACCGGAGAGTTTCGGTGCGACGAAATCCGCCAGGCAGTAGTTGGCAAAGCCCACTTTCTCGGTTTGCTGGCGCAGATGGTGGCTCACGGCCAGCACATGGGTGCGGGTTTCATCGCGGTAGATTTCCACGTCGTCGCCCACGCGGTTCGCCGGGAACAGCCCCACCACGCCGCGCGGGTTGAGGGCTTTCTCTGCGCTCAGCCTGTCGAGCATGTCGTTAGCATCTTTAAACAGGCGCTTCGCCTCTTCGCCCACCACCTCATCTTCAAGAATGCGCGGATATTTGCCCGCCAGCGACCAGGTCATGAAGAACGGCGTCCAGTCGATGTAGTTACGCAGCGTTTCGATGCTGGCCGTCACGTCCTGCACGCCCAGACGGTGTGCGACCGGCGGCGTATAGCTGGACCAGTCGAACGCCAGATCGTTTTCGCGCGCCGCCTGAAGCGAAACCGGCGGCGTGCGCGGTTTCTTACGTCCATGCTGAATGCGGACGGTTTCATACTCTTTGCGGGTGCGGGCGACAAAGTCATCGCGCTGGGTGTCAGACAGCAGCGCGGAGACCACGCCCACGGTGCGCGAGGCGTTTTGGACATACACCGTCGGCCCGCTGTAGTTCTGCTCGATTTTCACCGCCGTGTGGGCTTTCGAGGTGGTTGCCCCGCCAATCAGCAGTGGAATGGTGAAGCCCTGGCGCTCCATCTCTTTTGCCACGTTGACCATTTCGTCCAGCGACGGCGTAATCAGCCCGGAAAGACCAATCAAATCCGCATTCACTTCGCGCGCGGTCCTGAGGATTTTATCCGCCGGGACCATCACGCCAAGATCGATAATTTCGTAGTTATTACACTGCAACACCACGCCAACGATGTTTTTGCCGATGTCGTGTACGTCGCCCTTCACGGTGGCGATGACCATTTTACCGTTACTGGAGCCCTTCTCTTTGCTGGCTTCGATAAAGGGTTCCAGATACGCCACCGCCTGTTTCATGACGCGGGCGGATTTCACCACCTGCGGCAGGAACATTTTGCCCTCGCCAAACAGATCGCCGACCACGTTCATGCCGTCCATCAGCGGCCCTTCGATCACTTCAATCGGACGGGCGGCCTGCTGACGCGCTTCCTCAGTATCCTGCTCGATAAACTCGGTAATGCCTTTTACCAGCGAGTATTCCAGACGCTTATTCACATCCCAGGAGCGCCATTCGGCCTGTTGAACGTTGGCTGATTCGTCAGATTTACTGCCGCGGTATTTTTCCGCCAGATCCAGCATGCGTTCGGTGGCGTCGTCACGACGATTGAGGATCACGTCTTCTACGGCGTCGCGCAGCTCGGCTGGCAGATCGTCGTAAATTGCCAGCTGGCCGGCGTTGACGATCCCCATGTCCATCCCGTTGCGGATGGCATAATAGAGGAACACGGCGTGGATCGCCTCACGAACCGGGTCGTTGCCGCGGAACGAGAACGAGACGTTTGACACGCCGCCGGAGATCAGCGCATGCGGCAGTTCGCGTTTAATGTCTTCACACGCGCCGATGAAGTCCTGGGCGTAGTTGTTGTGCTCTTCGATGCCGGTCGCGACGGCGAAGATGTTCGGGTCGAAGATGATGTCTTCCGGCGGGAAGCCCACCTCTTCGGTCAAAATTTTGTACGCGCGGCGGCAAATCTCAATCTTGCGCTCGCGGGTATCGGCCTGACCCACTTCATCGAAGGCCATCACCACCACGGCGGCCCCGTAGCGACGCACCAGCTTCGCGTGGTGGATAAAGGTATCGACCCCCTCTTTCATTGAGATAGAGTTAACGATGCCTTTGCCCTGAATGCACTTCAGCCCTTTTTCGATGACGTCCCATTTGGAGGAGTCAATCATGATCGGCACGCGGGCGATATCCGGCTCACCGGCAATCAGGTTGAGGAAACGCACCATCGCCGCTTCGGCGTCGAGCATCCCCTCGTCCATGTTGATATCGATAATCTGCGCGCCGCTTTCCACCTGCTGGCGAGCAACATCCAGCGCTTCGCTGTACTTCTCTTCTTTGATCAGGCGCTTGAACTTCGCAGAACCGGTAACGTTAGTACGTTCACCCACGTTCACAAACAGGCTGTCGTCGCCGATGGTCAACGGCTCCAGGCCGGACAGGCGACAGGCAACCGGCAGTTCGGGCAGCTTGCGCGGCGGCAATCCGGCCACGGCGTTGCTCATGGCGGCGATATGCTCAGGCGTGGTGCCGCAGCAGCCGCCGACGATGTTGAGGAAACCAGATTCAGCCCATTCGCGGATTTGCGCCGCCATGGTGTCGGCATCCAGATCGTACTCACCAAACGCGTTCGGCAGACCGGCGTTCGGGTGGGCGGTGACGTAGCATTCCGCGATACGGGAAAGCTCCTGCACGTACTGGCGCAGCTCGTCCGGCCCCAGCGCGCAGTTCAGGCCGAAGGAGAGCGCTTCGGCATGGCGCAGAGAGTTATAAAACGCTTCGGTTGTCTGGCCGGAAAGCGTGCGCCCCGAGGCATCGGTGATGGTACCGGAAATCATGATCGGCAGGTCGACGCCCAGCGACTCGAACTCCTCTTTTACCGCGTAAATTGCCGCTTTGGCGTTGAGGGTGTCGAATACGGTTTCAATCAGGATCAGGTCGGAGCCGCCTTCCACCAGCGCTTTAGTGGACTCCCGATACGCGGCCACCAGCTGGTCAAACGTGATGTTCCGAAACGCCGGGTCGTTCACGTCCGGAGAAATCGACGCGGTGCGGTTGGTTGGGCCAAGCACCCCGGCAACGTAGCGCGGCTTGTCCGGCGTGCGGGCCGTCCACTCGTCGGCGCAGGCGCGCGCAAGCTTTGCGGCTTCAAAGTTGATCTCCGCCGACAGGGATTCCATCTGGTAATCCGCCATGGCGATGGTTGTCGAGTTAAAGGTGTTGGTTTCAACGATATCCGCACCCGCTTCGAAGTAGGCGTTGTGGATATCCTTGATCACGGACGGCTTGCTGAGCACCAGCAGGTCGTTGTTCCCTTTCAGGTCACAAGGCCAGTCGGCAAAGCGCTCGCCGCGGAAATCGTCTTCGCTCAGGCGATAACCCTGGATCATGGTGCCCATGCCGCCGTCCAGCACCAGAATTCGTTCATTTAACTGCGCACGCAGTTGCTCTACTTTGCTGCTCACACTTGCTCCCGACAACGCTCAACATGGCCAAAAGGCTGCGTTCCATACTGGCATAATCTCGCAGGGTCGAAAAGTCACACAGCGGTAACATGAGACATGTTCACTATCACTCCTCCGATCAGTCAGGAAAGCGGTTGCAAAACCACCAAATAAAACGAAAATGATTTCCACGATACAGAAAAAGGAGTTCGTCATGGTTACGACCGTTCCCGCTAAACGCGGCAGAAAACCTGCTGCCACCACCGCTGCCGCACAACAGGGTGGACAGGTTCAATCGCTCACGCGCGGTCTGAAGCTGCTGGAGTGGATAGCCGAGTCGCACAGCAGCGTGGCCCTGACGGAGCTGGCCCAGCAGGCTGGCCTGCCGAACTCCACGACGCACCGCCTGCTGACCACCATGCAGCAGCTGGGCTTTGTCCGCCAGGTAGGCGAGCTGGGGCACTGGGCGGTGGGCGCGCATGCGTTTATCGTGGGCAGCAGCTTCCTGCAGAGCCGTAACCTGCTGGCGATTGTGCACCCGATTCTGCGCAAATTGATGGAAGAGTCGGGCGAGACCGTGAATCTGGCCGTGCTCGACCAGAGCGACCATCAGGCGATTATCATCGACCAGGTGCAATGCACGCAGCTGATGCGCATGTCCGCGCCGATTGGCGGCAAGCTGCCGATGCATGCCTCAGGGGCGGGTAAAGCGTTCCTCTCGCAGCTGACCGAGGAGCAGGTGACGGGGCTGCTGCACCGTAAAGGACTGCATGCCTATACCCACGCCACGCTGGTTTCGCCGGTGCATCTGAAAGAAGATTTGGCCCTGACCCGCAAGCGCGGCTATTCGTTTGACGATGAGGAGCACGCCCTCGGCCTGCGCTGTATCGCAGCCTGCATTTTTGACGAGCACCGCGAGCCGTTTGCCGCCATCTCTATCTCCGGGCCGATTTCACGTATGACCGACGATCGGGTCACTGAGTTGGGTGCGCTGGTGATTAAGGCGGCGAAAGAGGTCACGCTGGCGTACGGTGGGATTCGTTAAGCATGCATTGCCGGGTGGCGGCTTCGCCTTACCCGGCCTACATGATGCCCTCTGAAAACCGGATGCAAAACCGCTGCTTGCGGCGGTAAGCGTACACATCTTCCACGTGCCCGTTTTTGATCCGCGTTTGCAGTCCCCGCCAGTAGCTGGCGCGGAACAGATCAGCATGCATCTCTTCGAATAGCGGCCCGATGCGCGGATCGGCGCACAGCCAGTGTCGAAACTCTTCGGGAAACACATCGCCCGGCGAAACGCTGTACCACGGCTCGCTGGAAAGCTCATCTTCCGGGTAGCGGGGCGGTGGGATATCGCGGAAGTTCACCTCGGTCATGTAGCAAATTTCGTCGTAATCGTAGAACACCACCCGCCCGTGACGGGTGACGCCGAAGTTTTTAAACAGCATATCGCCCGGGAAGATATTGGCGGCGGCAAGCTGGCGAATCGCGTTGCCGTACTCTTCAATCGCATCTCTTAAAGCCTGCCCCTCGGACTGCTCCAGCCAGATATTCAGCGGCACCATGCGTCGTTCAATGTAGAGATGGCTGATCGCGATTTTATCGCCAAGATCGGTGATTTTGGCGGGTGCTTCCTGCAGTAAAAGCGCCATGAGTGCCGGATCGATCTGCTGCTTATCCAGCACAAAGTTTTCGAACTCCTGGGTATCCGCCATGCGCCCAACGCGGTCGTGCTCTTTAACCAGCTGATAGCAGGCGCGAACGTGCGCGGCGCTCATCTCTTTCTGCGGCGCGAATTTATCCTTAATCACCTTAAAGACCCGGTCGAAGCCCGGCAGCGTAAAAACCAGCATCACCATGCCGCGGATCCCCGGCGCTTCGATAAACTGCTCATCAGCCGTGGTGACATAACGCAGGTATTCCCGATAACTTTCCGTTTTGGCATGCTTCTGACAGCCAATCGCCATGTACAGCTCGGCGGTGGTTTTGCCCGGCAGGATCTCGCGCAGCCACTCCACCAGGGCGGCAGGCAGTGGGGCATAGACCATGAAATAGGAACGGGCGAAGCCAAATACGATACTGGCCTCAGCGCTGGTAGTCAGGCAGGTATCGACAAACAGTTCGCCGTCGTCGGTACGGTGAATGGGCAGCAGAAACGGCACGATGGCTGTCGGCGTAACCAGTTTGCCCACCAGCCAGGCGGCCTTATTCCGGTAGAAAAGCTCGTTGGCAACCTGCAAATGGCTGCGGCTGAGCACCTCCTCGCCGAAGGTTTCACTGAGATACGCGTGGATATAGCCGATATCCCGGGGTTTATTCTCCCACGGCAGGCGCAGCGGCAAATCCGTTAAGACGCGGTGCAGGAGCTTTTCCCAGCCGCGATCGGGAAAGAAATCTTTCGCCAGCGGACGCGGAATGGTACGGAAGCGGCGCTCCGGCTGGGAGCTGAAGATAAATAACCGCTCAGGAGATAATGAGCGGTGGTCAAATAACCGGCAATAGACGGAGTTGAAAAAGCTCTCCGCAATCTCGAAGCGCGGGTAGTCGGGTAACAGATGGGTGTAATGCTCTTTCACGCGCAGTAAAAAATCCGCATCCGGGCTTTTACCGTCGGTGATACAGCGCAGTTGCTCCACCACCAGACCTACATGGTGATCATAAAGATGGATACGCTGCTTCATGGCCTGCTGAACCGCATGCCAGTCGGCGTGCTCAAAACGCTGTTGCGCGCCGGAGGTGACTTCCAGAAAGCGGCCATATTGGGCATCGAAGCCCTGCAAAATAGTTTGGGCAATCAGTAATTCCAGACCACGCGACATATATTCCCCCTCACCCCAACCCTCTCCCCGAGGGGGGAGAGGGGGAAAAGATTAGAACTGTGCTTCTTCCGTTGAGCCCGTTAATGCCGTGACGGAGGAGGCCCCGCCCTGAATAATCGTGGTCACATTATCGAAGTAGCCGGTTCCCACTTCCTGCTGGTGCGAAACGAAGGTATATCCCTCTTTGCCTGCCGCAAATTCTGGCTGCTGCACCTTCTCAACGTAGTGCTTCATGCCTTCGCCCTGCGCGTAGGCATGCGCCAGGTCGAACATGTTGAACCACATGCTGTGGATACCCGCCAGGGTGATGAACTGGTACTTGTAGCCCATATCCGACAGCTGCTGCTGGAAGCTGGCGATGGTGGTATCGTCCAGATTCTTTTGCCAGTTGAAGGACGGCGAACAGTTATAGGCCAGCAGCTTGCCCGGATACTTCGCATGAATCGCATCGGCAAAGCGCTTCGCCAGCGCCAGATCCGGCGTGGAGGTTTCACACCAGACCAGGTCGGCGTAAGGGGCATACGCCAGGCCGCGGCTGATCGCCTGTTCAATACCGGCATGCGTGCGATAGAACCCTTCGCTGGTACGTTCGCCGGTAATGAATTCGCTGTCATACGGGTCGCAGTCAGAGGTGATCAGGTCCGCCGCGTCCGCATCGGTACGGGCAATCACCAGCGTCGGCACGCCGAGCACGTCAGCAGCCAGACGCGCGGCAACCAGCTTCTGGATCGCTTCCTGGGTTGGCACCAGTACTTTCCCGCCCATATGCCCGCACTTCTTCACCGACGCCAGCTGATCTTCAAAGTGTACGGCTGCTGCACCGGCCTCAATCATCGATTTCATCAGCTCAAAGGCGTTCAGCACGCCGCCGAAACCGGCTTCCGCATCGGCGACGATCGGCAGAAAATAGTCGATAAAACGCGGATCGTGGGGTTCGATACCCGCAGCCCACTGGATCTGATCCGCACGGCGGAAGGTATTGTTGATCCGATCCACCACTGACGGCACCGAGTTCGCCGGATAAAGAGATTGATCCGGATACATGCTGGAGGCAAGGTTAGCATCCGCCGCGACCTGCCAGCCGGAAAGATAGATAGCCTCAATGCCGGCCTTCGCCTGCTGCAATGCCTGACCGCCAGTCAGTGCGCCGAGGCTGTTGATATAGCCTTTTTTAGCTCCCCCGTGCAGCAGATCCCACATTTTCGCCGCGCCGTTCTGCGCCAGCGTACATTCCGGGTTAACCGAGCCGCGTAACTTCACCACTTCCTCTGCGCTGTACGGGCGGCGAATGCCTTCCCAGCGCGGTTGGGTCCACTCTTTTTGTAACTCTTCGATCTGTTGGGTACGGGTTTTCATGTGCAGATGCTCCATATTGTTATGTGGTGAATTACGCCAGGAAGCGGTAGCCCGGCAGGGTCAGGAAGTCGATTAAGTCATCAGAGGTGGTGATTTGCTCCATCAGACGTGCAGCATCGTCAAAACGCCCACTGCTGAAGCGGTGCTCGCCCAGTTCGTCCTGGATGACCCGCATCTCTTCGGCCAGCATCTGACGGAACAGGGCTTTGGTTACCGGTTTGCCGTTGCTGAGCGTTTTTTGATGGTGGATCCACTGCCAGATGGAGGTACGTGAAATTTCCGCCGTGGCGGCATCTTCCATCAGGCCGTAAATCGGCACGCAGCCGTTGCCGGAGATCCATGCCTCGATGTACTGCACGGCGACGCGAATATTGGCGCGCATCCCCTCTTCCGTGCGTTCGCCCGCACACGGCGCCAGCAACTGTTCTTCTGCGATGGGCGCATCATCTTCACGGGTGACAAACAGCTGGTTTTTGTTGTCGCCGAGTACGCGGTTAAAGACTTCCATCGCCGTATCGGCCAGACCAGGATGGGCAATCCACGTCCCGTCGTGGCCATTACGGGCTTCCAGCTCTTTATCGGCTTTCACCTTGTTGAGCACATGGTTGTTACGCTCAGCATCTTTGCTCGGGATAAAGGCCGCCATGCCGCCCATCGCAAAGGCGCCGCGTTTGTGACAGGTCTTAATCAGCAGGCGCGAGTAGGCGCTGAGGAACGGTTTATCCATAGTCACAACCTGACGATCCGGCAATACCCGGTCGGCATGGTTTTTCAGCGTTTTGATGTAGCTGAAGATGTAATCCCAGCGGCCGCAGTTCAGGCCCACAATATGGTCACGCAGCGCATGGAGGATCTCATGCATCTGGAATACGGCAGGCAGGGTTTCAATCAGCAGCGTGGCTTTAATGGTGCCGCGCGGCAGGCTGAAGCGGTCTTCTGCGTAGCTGAAAACTTCACTCCACCACGCCGCTTCCTGCCAGGACTGGGTTTTCGGCAGATAGAAATAGGGGCCGCTGCCTTTCGCCAGCAGGTTTTTATGGTTGTGGAAGAAGTACAGCGCAAAGTCGAACAGGCTGCCCGGAATCGCTTCTCCGCGCCAGGTGACGTGCTTTTCTGGCAAATGCAGACCGCGTACGCGACAGATCAGCACCGCCGGATTCGGTTTGAGCTGGTAAATTTTACCGGCTTCGTTGGTATAGCTGATGGTGCCATTGACGGCGTCGCGCAGGTTGATCTGCCCGTCGATAACTTTCTGCCAGTCCGGTGCCAGCGAGTCTTCAAAATCGGCCATAAAGACTTTGACGTTGGCATTCATGGCGTTGATCACCATTTTGCGCTCTACCGGGCCGGTGATCTCCACACGACGATCCTGTAAATCTTCAGGGATTCCGCGGATTTTCCAATCACCATGACGAATGGAAGCAGTTTCCGAAATAAATCCTGGCAACTTGCCGTTATCGATCCCCTGCTGTTGGTGAATGCGCGCCGCCAGCAGTTTATTACGCTGTGGCGTAAAGCGAGTCACCAGTTCAGTCAGAAACTCTACCGCTTCTGCCGTCAAAACTTGCTGTTCTTGCTCACCATTCGGCTGGGTAAAGGTCAGTTCATCGACCGTTGTTGCCTGTTGAGTCATCGTTCTGCTCCTCATCAAAGATCCAAATCACGCCCCCGACGCGAGCGAAAGATCGTTGTGTAGTTTTCGCTCAGCAGAATTAAGACTATCTATAATTTTTCCAAAATCAAAAACAATTTCCATTTTAATTTTAATTGCAACGCAACTTCATGATTACTATAGAGTTAAAGTTTCCTGGTATGTTGAACAGGATTTCGGAAATAAAAAAGGCACCCGAAGGTGCCTGATCTGAATAGCTGAAACGCTTTAGGATCGTTTAATGCAGACGATTACTCCAGCGTCGGATTCATGTGGCGAAGATCGTACGGCGTAATCTGGTAGACGTAATAGTTGAGCCAGTTGGTAAACAGCAAATTTCCATGACTACGCCAGGTTGCCCGAGGCGTGTTTTGTGGATCGTTTTTCGGGAAATAGTTGTACGGGACATCCGGATTCAGACCCGCTTCAACGTCACGAAAATACTCTGCCGCGAGGGTATGCGGATCGTACTCAGGATGGCCGGTAACGAACGCGATGCGTTTGTCTTTACTGGCGAACAGGTAGGCATCGCCGTCTTCCGTTTCGGCCAGGATTTCCAGGTCGGTGTAATCTCGGATCAGCTGTGCCGGAAAATCGGCGTAGCGAGAATGCGGGGCCAGGAAAGTGTCATCGAAACCACGCGTCAGCAGCGCATGCGGGTGAAGGATGTGGTGTTCGTATACGCCAGAAAGTTTGTCGCTGCGGGTTTGCTTGGGAATACCATACAGGATATTCAATGCGGCCTGTACCGCCCAACAGACAAACAAGGTGGACGTGACGTGATCTTTTGCCCACTCCAGCACCTGCCTGATCTGTGGCCAGTAGGCAACGTCATTAAATTCCACCAGACCCAGCGGTGCGCCGGTGACGATCAATCCATCGAAGTTCTCATCGCGAATATCTTCAAAATTACAGTAGAAGTTATTCAGATGCTCAGCAGGCGTGTTGCGTGACTCACGCGCGTCAATGCGCAGCAACTGGATATCAACCTGAAGCGGAGAGTTGGAGAGCAAACGCAAGAACTGGTTCTCTGTTTCGATCTTCTTTGGCATCAAATTAAGGATCAGCACCTTCAGCGGGCGAATTTCCTGACCAGAAGCACGCGAAGTTGTCATTACGAAGACATTCTCTTCACGCAAGAAATTGACGGCTGGTAGCTCGTCCTGCACCCGAATCGGCATAACCTTAAATCCTCACAGCATACGTATAAACGTTTAGACATCCAGACAGCTAACGATACCCAGAAACGGGGTTAATGTCGAGCCTGCAAGCGTAAGGTGAGAAAGTTTCAAGGAGGGGACGGTGCGGTTTGGTGCCCTCACCCCGGCCCTCTCCCACAGGGAGAGGGAGAAAAACAAAAGCAAAAAACCCCGCACCTTACGGTACGGGGTTCTTCTTGTTTGATGCCTGGCAGTTCCCTACTCTCACATGGGGAGACCCCACACTACCATCGGCGCTACGGCGTTTCACTTCTGAGTTCGGCATGGGGTCAGGTGGGACCACCGCGCTAAAGCCGCCAGGCAAATTCTGTTTAATCTGTATCAGGCTGAAAATCGTGTCTGTCTCTTCGCCAAAACAGCTTCGGCGTTGTAAGGTTAAGCCTCACGGTTCATTAGTATCGGTTAGCTCAACGCATCGCTGCGCTTACACACC
>NZ_QFLS01000002.1:0-167851 GCF_004136695.1 Enterobacter cloacae complex sp. 677-3DZ2D5B
AGGGAACTGCCAGGCATCAAATTTAGCGTGCTGATATGGCTCAGTTGGTAGAGCGCACCCTTGGTAAGGGTGAGGTCCCCAGTTCGACTCTGGGTATCAGCACCACTTTATACTTAGGTTAAAGTTCGGCAAGAAGTAAAAGAATTTGTCTGGCGGCTTTAGCGCGGTGGTCCCACCTGACCCCATGCCGAACTCAGAAGTGAAACGCCGTAGCGCCGATGGTAGTGTGGGGTCTCCCCATGTGAGAGTAGGGAACTGCCAGACATCAAACAAGTAGAAAGGCCATCCGAAAGGATGGCCTTTTTGCGTTATATCTCCAGCTAAACCAATTCCCTCATTCGATGTTCTCACTGGTGCCGTTAATACCCTACGGACGTAGCGCTTTACCGTACTGAAACTGTAGTTGTGAAATGCATTCTGCTGGCTCGCAGTAGTGTTAAATGAATTAAATGTTATGCCAAATGCTGTACAGGTAAGGGATATAGCGAGGAGTAAGGTAGCGTATTGAATTTAATTAATATCTGATGTTATTTGCGATGGGGAATATACGTTTCTTATATCAGGCAAAAATAAAAGCGCGGCCATCGCCGCGCTTTTAGAAGCCTTATTTAGTGAGGGCGACAATACCGAGTGTCAGGCCAGCGATTGCCGCGGCGCCACCAGCAATCGCACCTGCTGTTTCCCAGTTATCCTGGGTAGTGCCCTTCATACAGGTATTGGTGTGAACCAGTCGCCCCTGATCGTCGTATACCGGTACACATGGGGAATCGTGCGCGCAACCAGCAAGCAGCGCAGCGAGAAGTGCAACGGAAAGGAATCTTTTCATGATGTTACCTCAATATGATCGCCTATTCGCTAAAGAGCCGATGCGGCAATTAACGAATCGATGATTATTTTACCACCGCACTAATACCATGCAGCACGTGGAATAATCTCAATTTGTGTGGATTGTAAAAATTATGAAGAAAAAAGCGCGGGCAGTAATTATTAATGGAGGAAATGTGAAGAGGGGATGTGTTTTTACATTGTTTTCAGGAAATAAAAAAGGCACCAGAGGTGCCTTTATGATTTTCATTAATCCTTGTGCTTTGTAAATCGTCTCCGGACAACCACAAAGAAAACAGGAACAAAGAATATGGCCAACAGGGTGGCTGAGAGCATCCCGCCCATCACGCCCGTCCCGACCGCATTTTGTGCACCACTACCTGCACCGCTGCTGATGACCAGAGGCATAACACCAAGGATGAATGCCAGGGAAGTCATCAGGATAGGACGCAGACGCATACGCGAGGCTTCAAGCGTGGCTTCGATAATCCCTTTGCCTTCTTTATCCATGAGATCTTTGGCGAACTCAACGATCAGTATGGCGTTCTTGGCTGATAAACCAATTGTTGTAAGCAGACCAACCTGGAAGTAAACGTCATTGTTCAGCCCTCGCATTGATGCAGCCAGAAGCGCACCGATCACCCCCAGAGGCACAACCAGCATGACCGAGAATGGAATTGACCAGCTTTCATAGAGAGCCGCCAGACACAGGAACACCACAATAAGTGAAATGGCGTACAGCGCCGGAGCCTGATTCCCGGAAAGTCGTTCCTGATAAGACATCCCCGTCCAGTCGTAGCCGATGCCGGACGGCAGTTTTGACGCAAGGTTTTCCATCAGCGCCATTGCCTCACCGGTACTTTTGCCTGGTGCAGACTCACCGAGGATCTCCATTGATGGCATCCCATTGTAACGTTCCAGACGCGGTGAACCGTACACCCAGTGAGAGCTGCTAAAGGCAGAGAAAGGCACCATTTCGCCGTTAGCGCTACGCACATACAGGCCGTTAATGTCTCCGGGTAGCATACGGAAGCGAGCATCAGCCTGGACATAAACTTTTTTCACCCGTCCGTGATCGATAAAGTCGTTCACATAGGTGCCACCCAGGGCTGTTGAAATAGTCTGATTGACGTCAGACACGCTCACACCCAGCGCCTGTGCCTTCTCCTGATCGACGTCCAGCTTGAACTGTGGCGTATCTTCCAGTCCGTTAGGACGCACGCGGACCAGTAAGTCAGGATGTTCTCTCACCATGCCCAGCAGCTGGTTACGCGCCTGCGTTAACTGCGTATGTCCCAGGTTTGCCTGGTCTATCAGTTCAAAGTCAAAGCCTGTTGCGGTACCCAGTTCAATAATGGCAGGCAGGTTAAACGGAAATACAAGGCCGTCTTTGATCTGGCTGAACGCTTTCGTCGCGCGGCTGACAATCGCCTCAACGCCGTTTTCCTTGCCCGGACGCTCTTCCCATGGCTTCAGGCTGACGAAAGCGATACCGGAGTTCTGACCCTGTCCGCTAAAACTAAACCCGTTTACGGTAAAGACCGATTCAACGTTCGCTTTCTCTTTCGTCAGGTAATAATCCTGAACCTGATCGAGTACCTGCTGGGTACGCATCTGCGTCGCCCCTGCCGGCAACTGAACCATCGTCATAAACACACCCTGATCCTCTTCCGGCAGGAAGGAGGAAGGCAGGCGCAGGAACAGAACTGCCATGCCGCCGACGATGATGACGTAAACCAGCAGATAGCGGCCGGTCTTACGTAAAATGCCGCTCACGCTGTTGCTGTAGTGCTCCACACTCTTATCAAAGAGCGCGTTAAACCAGCCGAAGAAACCACCTTTCTTTTCATGATGTTCGCTGGAAACCGGTTTGAGCAGCGTTGCACAAAGAGCAGGCGTTAATATCAACGCCACCAGTACCGACAAGGCCATCGCGGAGACAATGGTCAGCGAGAACTGGCGATAGATAGCCCCGGTTGAACCACCAAAGAATGCCATCGGAATAAATACCGCCGAAAGCACCATGGCAATGCCCACCAGAGCGCCCTGGATTTGCTCCATTGACTTCTGCGTCGCCTCTTTTGGCGGCAGCTTGTCCTCAACCATGACGCGTTCTACGTTCTCGACTACCACGATGGCGTCATCGACGAGAAGACCTATCGCCAATACCATCCCGAACATCGTCAGGGTGTTAATGGAGAACCCGAACGCAGCCAGTACCGCAAAGGTGCCCAGTAACACCACGGGAACGGCGATAGTGGGAATAAGCGTTGCCCGCAGGTTTTGCAGGAACAGGTACATCACCAGGAACACGAGAACAATCGCTTCAAACAGCGTCTTCACCACTTCATGGATGGAGATCTTCACGAAAGGTGTGGTGTCGTACGGATACACGACTTTCAGACCCTGAGGGAAGAAGGGCTGCAACTGCGCCAGTTTACTCTTGATGGCGGCAGCGGTATCCAGCGCGTTTGCGCCAGTCGCCAGCTTGATCCCCAGCCCCGTTGCTGCCTGGCCATTGATTTTGGTGACCATGTTGTAGTTTTCGCCACCCAGCTCAATGCGTGCCACATCTTTCAGGTGGACCATTGAACCGTCCTGGTTCACCTTCAGCGTCACACGACCAAACTCCTCCGGCGATTTCAAGCGTGTTTGAGCAATAATTGAGGCGTTCAGTTGCTGCCCTGGTACGGACGGCGTTCCTCCCAACTGGCCCGCAGCAATCTGGTCGTTCTGTGTTTTCAGCTGGTTAATGATATCCAGCGGCGTGAGCTGATATTTGTTCATCGCGTTGCTGTCCAGCCAGATGCGCATTGCATACTGGGCACCGAACAGTTGCACGTCACCGACGCCGGAAGTACGGCTGATCGCATCTTTTACGTTAGAAGCGACATAGTCGGAGATATCATCCTGCGTGAGATTTTTATTGTCCGACACAAAGCCTGCAACCAGCAGGAAGCTGCTGCTGGATTTCTCCACGCCAATCCCCTGCTGCTGCACTTCTTGCGGCAGCAGCGGCATGGCGAGCTGGAGTTTGTTCTGAACCTGCACCTGCGCGATATCAGGATCCGTACCCGACTCGAACGTCAGCGTAATGGTGACGTTACCGGCGGAATCACTGGTGGACGACATGTACATCAAATTATCGATACCGTTCATGTTCTGTTCGATAACCTGAGTTACGGTGTCCTGTACCGTCTGGGCATCAGCGCCAGGGTAGGTTGCTGTCACCGCCACCGCTGGCGGCGCAATGGTCGGATATTGCGCCACCGGCAGTTTTAAAATGGCCAGCCCGCCTGCAATCATCAGAATGATGGCGAGTACCCAGGCGAAAACAGGCCGTTGAATAAAGAAATTAGCCATGTCGTTATTCCTTAACTGGCTGGAGTCGCGGCGGTATCAGGAATAGCCACGACGGTAACGCCAGGGCGAACTTTTTGCAGGCCGCTGATAATGACGCGGTCGCCGTTTTTCAGGCCTTCCGTGATCAGCCAGCGATCGCCAATCGCCTGCGGTGCAACGACAGTGCGCGATTCCACCTGGTTTTTATCGTTTACCACAAGCACAGTGGCATCCCCGCGCGGTGTACGGGTTACCCCCTGCTGGGGAACAAGAATGGCATCAGGTTGTGTACCTTCGTCAATGCGTGCACGGACAAACATACCCGGTAACAGCATATGCTGAGGGTTAGGGAAGAGGGCGCGAAGGGTGATTGAGCCGGTACTTTCATCTACCGTGACATCAGAGAACTGGAGCGTTCCTTTCAGTGGATAAGGCTGGCCATTTTCCATCAGCAACTCGACGCTGCTGGTGTCTCCCTTTTGCAGGCTCGTCTGCTGCTTCAGACGCATAAAATCGCTGCTGGATTGCGTCACATCGACATAAATGGGATCGAGCTGCTGAACCGTCGCCAGTGCAGTCGACTGACCATTAGTAACCAACGCCCCTTCGGTGACGCTGGATTTACCTATACACCCGTTGATTGGGGATGTGACTTTGGTATAAGCCAGGTTGATCCGCGCGCTTTCAACGCCAGCCTTCGCGGCAACGACGCTCGCATCCGCCTGCTGGGCGGTTGCCACCGCCTGATCGTACTCCTGCTTGCTCACATATTGCGTACCGACCAGCGGAACGTAACGTTTCACCGTCAGATGAGCGATATTGGCCGCCGCCTGTGCTTTTACCAGTTCACCTTTCGCATTGTCGTAGGCTGCCTGATACGTGGCCGGATCGATCTGATAAAGGGATTCACCCGCTTTGACGTCGCTGCCTTCGGTAAAATTACGGTGCAGAATGATACCACTTACCTGGGGACGAACCTCCGCAACACGATACGCGTCAGTTCTGCCAGGCAATTCTGTCTTTACGGCCAGTGGCGCGCTTTTAACAATATGAACACTGACCTGAGGAGCTTGCGCATGCTGCTGTGGGTTTTCTTGCCCATCGCACCCGGTAAGCAGCGCGGCACAGACAATGAAACCGGATAAGGGTAAGCATCTGAAGTGATTCGTCATTACTGTTCCTTAAACTACCCCTGAACCGATATTTGTCATGAATCGGTGAAAGGGTGTGAGGCAAAAAAAGAAATGTAGCTTCGTATAATAATGAGGGTATTTAATGTTTTTTAATTTATAAGTGCTGATGGAGCTTTTAAAAAGTAAAAATCGGAATCTGACCCAGTGCATTCGACACTCTATTTCTGTCAGGATAATCAACGAAATGCTTTTTGGTGAAAGCTATACATATGTTTTATGTATTTAATATATTCAATTTATTCACGAGGTTTATAAATTAAACGAATTGACTTTTTTTGTGCAAAACTAACAAGGATTTTGGTTAATACTTTGTCTGACACGACCACGGCAATATCCTTTGATAACGTATCAATCTTGTAAGTAACGAGTAGCAGGTAATGGCGCGCAAAAAGAAAGAAGAGGCTCAAAAGACCCGCCAGCAGCTGATTGAAGCCGCTATCAGGCTATTCGCGACGCGTGGCGTGGCCAGCACCACGCTTACCGACATTGCCGATGCAGCTCAACTCACTCGCGGGGCGGTTTACTGGCATTTCTCGAGTAAAGCGGAAATATTTAACGCAATATGGGAACAGCAATTGCCGCTGCGTGAAATCATTCGTGACAGGCTAATGCTTTCCGAAAATGACGACCCTTTGTTAATGCTTCGTGAACAATTTATTGTTGCGCTGCAATATATTGCGAGCGAACCCCGACAGTATGCGCTTTTACAAATTCTGTATCATAAGTGTGAATTTCATGACGATGTGATTTCAGAATGTGAAATACGCAAGCGGATCGGTTTAAACGATGATTATCTTCGCAAGACGCTTAAGCGATGCATTGCTCATAACATTATCTCTTCGCAAACTAATATTGAACTGGCGCTGATTGTTTTCCATGCCTTTTTTAGCGGAGTCATTAAAAACTGGTTAATGGATAACACCAGTTTTAATCTGTACAAACAAGCGCCGGCGCTGGTGGATAATATTCTGGCGACACTAAATATCACCCGAGTGGCGCCAGTGGTTTACGATACAGCCTTATGACTGCGCCCGGGGTGGCGACATCTCCCCGTGCTGGCACTGTTCCATAATAGCTTGCGCGGTAATTGGTTTGCCCAGCAGATAACCCTGTAGCGTATTGCATCCCAGTTCTGTCAGGAAGGTCTGCTGCGCTGCGGTTTCGACCCCTTCCGCCACGACCTTCAGATTCAGCGTTTTTGCCAGGGCGACAATCGCCGAGACAATTGTCGCATCTTCGCTCTCTCCACTTAACTCTTTCACAAAAGCGCGATCGATTTTCAACTCGCAGGCGGGAAGCCGCTTAAGATAGAGAAGGCTTGAGTAACCTGTACCAAAATCGTCTATTGAGGCTTTTACTCCCGCATCCGTCAGCGCTGTCAGGACGCGTACGCTTTCGTCCGGATTGCTCATTGCCGTGGTTTCAGTCACCTCCAGAATCAACATGCCGGGCGGCACGCTATGGCGCGTCAGACAATCGAGAACCGTTTTAACCAGCGACGGCTGTTCGAACTGCAACGTAGAAAGATTCACCGCCATTGACCAGTCCGTGTGGCCCTGAAGATGCCATTCACGCAGCTGGCGGCAGGCCTCGTCGATTACCCAGTTTCCAATCGGAATAATCAGCCCTGTTTTCTCTGCCAGCGGTAGAAACAGGTCGGGGGAGAGTAATCCCTGTTTGGGATGCTGCCAGCGTAACAGCGCTTCGAACCCGATGACCGGCCCGGCAGGGGCGTGGAATTTAGGTTGATAAAGCAGGCGTAACTCATCACGGTCGATGGCCTGCCACAGATCATTCATCAGCTGTAGATGCGTCTGCGCCAGCGTATTCATTGACGGCTGGAAGAAGTGATAGCCGTTGCGACCCATATGTTTCGTGTGGTACATCGCAGCATCAGCGTTAAACATTAGTTCACGATCGGTTTTGCCATCGTGTGGATAGAGCGCAATGCCAATGCTCAGGGTGACCATCAGTTCGTAAGGATCGAGATGGAACGGGCTATCAATGACGCGCACCAGTGAATTTGCCAGTGAGGCAGCATCATCCGGGGTGGCGGTTTCGGCCAGCAGCACGAATTCATCCCCACCGATACGCGCCAGCGTGTACTGACCTTTCAACTGCAACAGCAAACGCTGAGTCACCGCTACCAGAAGCTTGTCACCGACATCATGACCATAGGCATCGTTGACGGTTTTAAAGCCGTCGAGATCCATAAACATCAGCGCGAAAGGGCTTCCTTCGCGATCGGCCTTGCTGATGGCCTGATCGAGGCGATCCTCAAGCAGAATACGATTGGGTAATCGCGTCAGCGTATCATGCAACGCCAGCTGTGCGAGTTCACGATTAGCTTCTGCCAGTGATGAGGCCAGCAGCGAGGTACGAGCCTGAAGGCGGGCATCAAACATCGACACCAGCAGCGTAATCCCCAGAATAGCGAGCGCGACCACGCTAACCAATATCGCCAGCCAGCTCCCGTTAATGCCATGATGGTGGACCATCGTCGACATCGGAAATTGTGCTGCTTCCATGCCAGCGTAATGCATGCCAGCGATAGCGATGCCCATGGTGATCGCCGCCCCCAGCCGCATCAACGCCATTCGTGCGGCTTCCTGACGTAAACGGAACGTCAGCCAAAGAGCGGCCAGTGAAGCGGCAAGGGCTATGACCACAGAGATAGCCACCCACGTTTTATCCCAGACAATACCCGGTGTGACCTCCAGGGCAGCCATACCGGTGTAGTGCATGGCAACAATGCCCGTTCCCATCACGACGGCGCCAGGCAGCAGCCGGCGCAAACGTAGCTGCTCGCCGCTAACGAGCCACAGGGCAAACATTGACGAGCTAATGGCGATAACCATCGAAAGCACGGTCAGGGCCGCGTTGTAACTCATGCTCATGGAAAGATCCATCGCCAGCATACCGATGAAATGCATCGCCCACACGCCAATCCCCATCGAAACACCGCCACCTGCCAGCCAGACGCGTGCAGCGACGCCCTGGCTTCCAGCAACGCGCGCAGCCATATTCAGTGCGGTATAGGCGGCAAGAATGGCAACAACAAAGGAGATGACTACGAGGATTTGGTTGTATTGGCTAACCAGCATGGTCTGTTCACTCGTGTGAGACGTTAAGCAAGAGCGGTTGGAAAGGGGACAGACATTATCATCGTCAGGAAATGACGAAAAGTGATTTAAGCCCCTGTTTTTATTGGGTGTTAACAGGGTTTTATACAGGATGGAAGCGGTTAGTCCAGCTCTGAGCAGTTGACCAGTTTAAGCGGGTTCACGGAATTCATATTGCGACATTTATCGGTTTCAGTGCTCATCAGTTCAATCCACTGCATCAGCAGCGCATCGAAAATGAAAACAGAGACAGCAAAAACGACCAGCCACCAGTATTTACGAATCATGTGTCATTCCGCGAAAAGAGAGCCTGTAAGTTGGTGGAAATATACACGAAAAGCGGGCGTTGAAAAGTGGGGAAAGGGAAGGTTTACAAAGCGTTGACGGTTGCTCGCCCGAACGATAAAAAAGGCGCTTCCCCATGCCGAAGAGCGCCTTTTTAAACAAGCAGTTAGCTAATCGAAATTAGTTCATGCCGTATTTTTTCAGTTTCTTACGCAGGGTACCACGGTTGATGCCCATCATCAGGGCAGCGCGGGTTTGATTACCACGGGTGTATTGCATCACCATGTCCAACAGTGGCTGTTCAACTTCAGCCAGTACCAGCTCATACAGGTCATTAACATCCTGACCGTTCAGTTGAGCAAAATAGTTCTTCAGTGCCTGTTTAACCGAGTCACGCAGGGGCTTTTGAGTCACCTGATCCTGAGAGTTAACGGTAGAAACGGTCAGTACGTCAGAATTTACGCGTTGTTCGAACATAGTTCTGTCAGCTCTTTATTTCATTACGCAAGATTTTCGAAGTATGCCTCCAACGCCTCCAGCTGTTCGCTGGCATCCTCAATGGCGTTGAATGTGCGCCGAAACTGGTCATTTGGAGCGTGCTCCTGGAGATACCAGGAGACGTGTTTACGCGCAATTCGGTACCCTTTTGCCTGGCCGTAGTGGTCATGCAATTCCCGAACATGCGAACAAAGCAAGCGCTTGACCTCTGCCAGAGGCAGCGGGGCAAGCAGCTCCCCAGTGTCCAGATAATGCTGGATTTCCCGAAAGATCCAGGGTCTTCCCTGAGCGGCACGTCCTATCATCAGAGCATCAGCTCCCGTATAGTCGAGCACAGCTCTGGCTTTAAGCGGGTCAGTAATGTCGCCATTCGCGATAACCGGAATGGAAACTTTCTGCTTAACTGCCCGAATGCTGTCGTATTCAGCTTCACCGTTGAACAAACAGGCGCGAGTGCGTCCATGAATGGTCAGGGCCTGAATGCCACAGTCTTCGGCCAGTTGGGCAATCTCTACGCAGTTACGGTGTTCCGGCGACCAACCCGTGCGAATCTTCAACGTAACAGGAACGTCCACTGCGCTGACAACCGCCGTCAGGATTGACTTCACCTGGTCGGGGTATTGCAGAAGGGCTGAACCTGCAAGCTTGCGATTCACCTTTTTGGCCGGGCAACCCATATTGATATCAATAATCTGGGCGCCACTTTCCACGTTAATACGCGCGGCATCTGCCATTTCTTCAGGCACGCTTCCGGCAATTTGCACGGTGCGGATACCTGGTTCATCCACGTGCACCATCCGAAGGCGGGACTTGTCGCTTTCCCAAACCTGCGGGTTAGACGACATCATCTCGGAAACGGTTAATCCTGCTCCCATCTCGTAGCACAGCGTCCTGAACGGCCGGTCGGTAATACCTGCCATTGGGGCTGCGATCAGGCGATTTCTGAGCTGGTGGTGTCCGATGCGCATGAGTTAAGAAATGACCATACTGTGACTGCAAGGCGGCGTATATTACGCATTTTTTGCACGAGATGAAAGGCCAAACTTTGAACAATCCTCTGTTGTAGATCAAGGAATCGCCAGTCATTCTTTTGGGATAAGATTATTCGCTATTTAAATCATTGTGTTATGAATAAATGAACATTTTGTGGGCGCTTACAATTTCCCGTAACTTCTCATCATTTCTGAATAAATGGATCAATTGTTCGGGATAATCTGCTGCTATAAGCAGCAGATTATGGCGCTTCTTTGCGATCTGCGTCGCATTTCAGCACAGGATATCAACGTAAAAAATCGACTTATTCAACAACCAGACGGCCATGAAGCGGCTGAACCGGGCGGCTGTTTTCGTGGTGCAGAGTGTGAGTAAATTTTTGCAGCTGTTCAGCAGAGACGGTCAGCGGATGCTTGAGGACCAGCCACGTTACCCCTTCTGAACACGGTGGGGTGGTCAGAGAGCCGCTAAAACGCCAGTAAGTTTTATCCGCGGGCAGTAATTTATTCATATCAAGGGTTGGCTTAATCGTGACGTTCTGGTCAACCTGTCCCGGCATCACGCCCCAGAGTTTATCCAGTTCAGTGTTTGCAGCGCCCTGATCGAACATAACGGCAACGACCGTCAGTTCGCCGTCAGCGTTTTTATGGACCAGATGCATTTCCATTGCGTATTTTTTACCGTGCACCGTGTTTTCGGATGGTGCATGGAAATGGAACTGCTGTAACGTCCAGCGCTGTTTATCAAGCGTGATGCTGTCGCGTGTATCGGCATTTTCACTCGCCTGGATAGTATGGCCGTTATTTGTCAGAATGACCGGGCCGTCGATATAGTGCGTTTCCAGCGGAGAGATGTGGGCTTTGACCGTGTTATCTATGTTGACCGGCGACTGATACATTCCGCTTTTACACGTCTTGTACGCCTCGTCCAGTTCGCCCCAGTGTTCCGGTGCGCCTTCTCCTTGATAGCTCCAGTGTGATGCGTAAGCCGTAGCCGAAATCATGCTCAGCGCCAGCAGCGCTGCCTTGCCTGAAATGTGTTTCATCATATTCTTCCTGTGAATTTTATTATCCAAATCAATAATTAACATTGTGATTTGTGGGGTTATTTTATCGAAGAAAGGAAGAAGGCGGGAGAAAAAACCGAAGGAAAAAGGCGTGGTCAGACGACCACGCCAAACGCTTATTTTTTATGACCGGTGATGCGACACCACTCTTCTTTCTCGACCACCGGGTCGAGCGCAAAGAGATCGGCGTAGGCTTCACAGACGCTGTCTGCCTGGCTGGCAAGGATACCGGACAGGCCCAGCAGACCGCCTTCAACCGGCAGCACGCTGATTAATGGCGCCAGCTCGCGTAATGGGCCAGCCAGGATATTCGCGACCACCACATCGGCTTTCATCGCCTCTGGCTGTGCATCGGGCAGATACAGTTCAAGGCGATCGGAAACGCCATTACGCTCGGCGTTATCACGGCTGGCCTGAATCGCCTGCGGATCGATGTCGATCCCGATGGCTTTTGCCGCGCCCAGTTTCAGTGCTGCGATAGCAAGGATCCCGGATCCGCAACCGAAGTCGATCACGGTTTTGCCTTCCAGATCCAGGCCATCCAGCCATTGCAGGCACAGGGAGGTTGTCGGGTGGGTACCGGTGCCGAACGCCAGACCCGGATCCAGCATCACGTTGACGGCGTTTTCATCGGGCACTTCACGCCAGCTTGGGCAGATCCACAGACGCTGACCAAACTGCATCGGATGGAAGTTGTCCATCCACTCGCGTTCCCAGTCTTTGTCTTCCAGCTGTTCAATTTTATGCGCGAAACCCGCGCCCAGCAGCGGATGGTTTTCCAGAATCGCCACGACCTCTTTCATATCGGTTTCTGCATCGAACAGGCCGATAACGTCCGTATCACCCCACAGGCGCGTTTCGCCTGGCAGCGGCTCAAAGACCGGCGTGTCATGCGTGTCCTGGAAGGTGATAGAGACCGAACCGGCCTCCATCAGCGCATCACTCAGTTCTTCGGCGTTCGCGCCGGTTGTGTTCAGTTTTAATTGGATCCACGGCATGGCAAAACTCTTTATTTGTCAGTAGAAATCAGGGCAGTTTGTGGCACCGGTCGACCAAAACGGTTTCCCACCACAAACGCCAGTAAACTTAACAGTAACGAAGGCACGATCGGATGGAAGCCCAGATACTGAATTTTAAACGTAGCGAGAACGGCATACAGGACGCCCCCGACAATCATGCCGCTTAATGCACCCGCGGCATTCGCGCGTTCCCAGTACAGCCCCAGCACCAGCGGCCACAGGAAAACGGCCTCCAGCCCGCCAAAGGCGAGCAGGTTTAGCCAGATGATCATCTCCGGTGGACGCCACGCGGCCAGCAGCAGTAACGCCCCCAGCACCAGGGTAATCACCGCCGACATACGCTTGAGGCGTCGCTCATTTTCGACCTGTTCAGGGCGCAAATTCAGATAGAGATCTTTAATGATCGTAGCGGAACTTTGCAGCAACTGAGCGTTGATGGTCGACATAATGGCCGCCATGGGTGCGGCGAGGAAAATCCCGGCGGCAAACGGCGGAAGCACTTTCACCATCAGGGTCGGAATGACCAGATCCGGTACGGTAAGGTCAGGGATCACCGCGCGGCCCAGCGCGCCCGCCAGGTGCATACCAAACATCAGGATCGCCACCACAATTGTCCCGATAATGATCCCGCGGTGCACCGCTTTGCTGTCTTTATATGAGATGCAGCGCACGGCAGTATGCGGCAGGCCAATCACGCCAAAGCACACCAGCACCCAGAACGAGGTCATAAAGGTTGGAGAGAGGATATCATCCGCCCCCTGCGGCGAGACCAGTTTCGGATCGATCGCTTCCAGGGTTTCAACCGCATGGCTCAGGCCCCCTGCGGCATGCACGATACCCACCAGCAGAACGAGGGTGCCAATGAGCATCACCATCCCCTGCATCGTGTCGTTGAGTACGCTGGCGCGGAACCCGCCAAACGCGGTATACAGCGCGATACTCACACCGAAAATGACCAGGCCCGTCTCATAGGGGATACCGGCTGCCGTCTCCAGCAGACGTGCGCCGCCGATAAACTGCACCGTCATTGCGCCAATAAACGCCACCAGCAGACTCAGGCTTGCCAGCCATACCAGCAAGCGACTCTGATAGCGGGCAAACAGCATATCGTTCAGCGTTACGGCATTGTAGCGACGGGCCAGAATGGCAAACTTTTTACCCAGTATGCCCAGAGAGAGCCAGATGGCAGGCAGCTGGATCATGGCCAGCAGTACCCAGCCCAGCCCGTACTTATAAGCGGCGCCCGGGCCACCGATAAACGAGCTGGCGCTGATGTAAGTAGCGGTCAGCGTCATGGCCAGCACGACGCCACCCATTGAGCGGCTCCCGAGGAAATACTCGTTCAGAAAGGTGCCGGTCGAACGTTTACGCATCGCATAAACCGACAGGCCAAACACCAGGAACAGGTAAGCGATAAGGGGCAGAATGACTTCAAGCTGCATCATCGTCCTCCAGTGAAATATCGCGATAGATGAATTTCACCATCGCCCAGCACAGCAGGATAAACACCAGCGGCAGCAGCAGGCAGGCCATTTCAAACCAGTGCGGGAGGCCGGTAATGCCAATCGCCGAATCAGGTAAGTAAGCAGTTACTAACCATGCGGCGAGATAGAGAAGGGTCAGCCACAGCGCCCAGCGCGCTTCTTTATGGGCCTGAACAAAACGTTTGTCCATTTTTTGTCCCTTGTGGATGAAGAAAGCGGGGATTGTACATGATGGGGCTTAGCGATCCCCAGAAATAAAAAAGGCCGGATAATCCGGCCTTTTAGCAACACTGATCTCTTACTTCTCGTTCAGACCGAGTTTTTTCTCCAGGTAATGGATGTTAGTCCCACCATTCTGGAAGTGCTCGTCGCTCATAATGCGCATCTGGAGATCAACGTTGGTTTTGATCCCGTCGATGATCAGCTCCTGAAGGGCGTTCTTCATGCGGGCAATGGCCACGTCACGGTTTTCGCCGTAGCAGATCAGCTTACCAATCATTGAGTCATAGTACGGCGGTACGGTGTAACCGGCGTAGATATGGGACTCCCAGCGCACACCAAAGCCACCCGGCGCGTGGAAACGCGTGATTTTACCCGGGCTTGGCAGGAAGGTGTTCGGGTCTTCGGCGTTGATACGGCACTCTACCGCATGGCCTTTAACCACAACTTCTTCCTGTTTGATGGACAGCGGCTGACCGGCTGCGATACGCAGCTGTTCTTTAATCAGGTCAACGCCGGTGATCATTTCGGTAACCGGGTGTTCAACCTGAATACGGGTGTTCATCTCAATGAAGTAGAACTCGCCGTTTTCGAACAGGAACTCAAAGGTACCCGCCCCGCGATAGCCGATATCGACACACGCTTTGGCGCAACGCTCACCGATGTAGCGACGCAGTTCCGGCGTAATGCCCGGCGCTGGCGCTTCTTCGACGACTTTCTGGTGACGACGCTGCATGGAGCAGTCACGTTCTGCCAGATAGATCGCGTTACCCTGACCGTCAGCCAGCACCTGAATTTCGATGTGGCGTGGGTTTTCCAGGTATTTTTCCATGTACACCATGTCATTGCTGAAAGCCGCTTTCGCTTCCGCTTTGGTCATGGAGATGGACTGCGCCAGTTCAGCATCGCTGCGTACAACGCGCATACCGCGACCGCCGCCGCCGCCGGACGCTTTGATGATCACCGGATAGCCAATGCGTTTAGCATGGGCGCGGTTAGCATCCATATCGTCGGTCAGCGGGCCGTCAGAGCCCGGTACGGTTGGCACGCCAGCTTTTTTCATCGCGGTGATGGCAGACACTTTGTCACCCATCAGGCGAATGGTGTCAGCTTTCGGGCCAATGAAGATAAAGCCAGAGCGTTCAACCTGCTCAGCAAAGTTGGCGTTCTCAGAGAGGAAACCATAACCCGGGTGAATCGCGACCGCGCCAGTGATTTCGGCGGCGCTGATGATCGCCGGGATGTTCAGATAGCTTTTTACGGACGGAGCCGGACCGATACAGACCGTCTCATCCGCCAGCAATACGTGTTTTAAATCGCGATCCGCGCTTGAATGCACGGCCACGGTCTTGATGCCCAGTTCTTTACAGGCACGAAGAATACGCAGTGCAATCTCGCCACGGTTGGCGATAACAATTTTATCCAGCATGTTCGCCTCGTTACTCGATGACGACCAGCGGCTCGTCAAATTCTACCGGCTGACCACTTTCGACCAGGATCGCTTTCACAGTACCTGATTTGTCTGCTTCGATCTGGTTCATCATTTTCATGGCTTCAACGATGCACAGGGTATCGCCTACGTTGACTTTCTGACCCACTTCGATGAACGCCTTCGCGTCCGGGCTCGGGGTGCGGTAGAAAGTACCAACCATTGGGGAACGTACGATGTGACCACTGATTTCTGTTGCAGCCGCAGGTGCCGCTTCTGCTGCCGCTGGCGCAACGGCTGCGGAGAGCGCAGGCTGCTGCACTGGCGCAGCATAAGCTTGCTGCATTACCGGGAAGCTAGCGGCTGGGGCTGCACGGCTGATGCGTACAGACTCTTCGCCTTCAGAAATTTCCAGTTCGGAGATGCCTGATTCTTCAACCAGCTCGATCAGTTTTTTAATCTTACGAATATCCATGAGTGGGTTCCGTACTCTTGTTTAGTGTGATTGTGACAAGCGTTTTACCGCTGTCTGTAAAGCGTATGAATAGCCGTCTGCACCCAGCCCACAAATCACGCCAGCGGCGATATCTGACAGGTAGGAGTGGTGGCGGAACGGCTCTCGGGCGTGCACGTTACTCAGGTGAATCTCGATAAACGGGATACTCACCGCGAGCAGTGCGTCGCGTATAGCAACACTGGTGTGCGTAAACGCGGCCGGATTGATCAGGATATAGTCCACAGTGTCTTTAGCCTGATGAATACGGTCGATGATTGCGTACTCCGCGTTAGACTGAAAATGGTCCAAATCCACATTCAGCGACGCTGCTTCCGTACTCAGACGGTTAACAATTTCGCTCAATGTTAGCGTGCCGTACTTCTCTGGCTCACGGGTGCCGAGCATGTTCAGGTTCGGTCCGTTTAAAACTAAAATTTGGAATTTATCAGCCATTATGCCGCTATCTCCTGCGATTTTCGGGTAAAAAACAACATATACCCTCAAAGCGCAATTGTCACCCTTTCAGAGGCCTAAAACCCCTGTCCGGAAAACCGAAGTCGCACATTATAACGATTTCGTAGCATTTGGCAGCTAAATACTGGTCTTATCAGGGAAGATTATCAACCGCTATCCGAAAAAGATTCGCGGTTGATAAATAATCTGCGGGAAAACGCACAGTTTCGTGAACTATCGCAACCACTGGCGGAACTTCTTGTAACGCCACGCTAAAAGTGCCAGGGCCAGCAGGGCGTAGATGACCGGCTGAGGGGATAAAATCTTCACCGACCACAGGTAATGAATAGGGGCGAGGATCGCGACCAGATAGACGAAGTTATGCAGTAGTTGCCAGCGTCGCCCCAGTTTTCGCTGCGCATACTGCGTGGATGTCAGCGTCAGCGCCAGTAAAACCAGCCAGCTTACGATACCCAGCGTCAGATAGGGACGCGTCACCAGTTCGCTGCCAAGGAGTGCCAGGTTATTAATGCCCAGTTCCAGCAGGGCGTAGCTGGTGAGATGCAGCGTTGCCCAGGCGAAACACCATAGCCCTAAAAGCCGACGGGTGCGTATCAATAATGGCTGTTTAGCGTAGCGCGCCAGCGGTGAGACGAGCAAGGTCGCCAGCAAAAATTTCAGAGCCATCCGACCCGTAAAATGCTGAATATCTTTCGCCGGATCGGCACTGAACTGTCCCTGGCTGGCTGCCCAGAAGAGCCAGATAAAGGGGAGCAATCCGGCTAAATGCAGGAGTACCTTCAGCCAGGTTATCTGCTTTGCCGTTAAACGCACTTAGAAGTTCTCCCGTAAGTTCAGACCACGGTAGAGGGATGCCACCTCATCCGCATAGCCGTTAAATAGCAGCGTTGGCTGGCGTTTAACATCCAGCGCGCCGCCGGAACCGATAAAACGTTCTGTTGCCTGCGACCAGCGCGGATGGTCAACGTGCGGGTTAACGTTGGCAAAAAAACCATACTCGTCAGGCGCTGCCAGGTTCCAGGTGGTGGGGGGGCGTTCACGGGTGAGCTTAATGCTGACGATCGATTTGATGCCCTTGAAACCGTATTTCCACGGTACGGTCAGGCGAATGGGCGCCCCGTTTTGCGGCGGCAGCGCTTTGCCATAAACCCCGACGGTGAGCAGCGTAAGCGGATGCATGGCTTCGTCGAGACGTAAACCTTCAACGTAGGGATACTCCAGCCCGCCGCCGATAAACCGATCCTTCTGGCCTGGCATCTCGTCCGGGGCATAGCGCGTCTGGAAAGAAACATACTTCGCGTTGCTGGTGGGCTCAACCAGCGCCAGCAGTTTATGCAAAGGGAAACCTACCCACGGCACCACCATCGACCAGGCTTCCACACAGCGCATACGGTAAATGCGTTCTTCAAGGGGGAAGCGGGTGGTGAGGTCATGATGATCCAGCGTCAGCGGTTTTGCCACCTCGCCATCTATCTTCAGCGTCCAGGGATCGGTTTTCATGCTCCCGGCGTTGGCGGCAGGATCGGCCTTATCAAGACCAAACTCATAGAAGTTGTTATAGCCGGTGACTTTATCTTCCGGCGTCAGCGTCAGTTTATTCTGCCACTGTGCCGGTTTGGTGAAGTCAAGCGGTGCGCCGGAGGGGGCTTTCGGGCGATCGTTGCCCTTAAACCAGTCGAGCAGATCGGCATGGGCCGCAGGGGTGAGCGTCAGGGCAGTGGCGCTGATGCCAAGCATTTTCAGGATCTGGCGGCGCTGTAGCATAAAGACAGATTCAGACGTTACGTCGGCTTCCGTCAGTTTTCGGGTTTTCATGGCATCCTCCGTCAGGCGTTTTTCTAAGCATGACGGAGGAGGAGGGTTAGCGCGAATATGTCACGAAAATTTGAAGATTAGGCGATTTTAACCAGCGCACGACCGTGGAACTGGTTGTCCATGATTTTATTGGCGAACTCTGGCGCCTGGCTCAGGGTGATCTCAGTGGCGCTCTGCTCATAGAATGAGGCTGGCAGATCCTGCACCAGACGTTCCCAGGCCTCAGCCCGCCGCTCGGCTGGGCTCATGACCGAATCGACACCCTGAAGACGCACGTTACGCAGAATAAATGGCATCACCGTCGTCGGCAGGGCAAAACCACCCGCCAGACCACAGGCCGCCACGCAGCCGCCGTAATTCATTTGCGCCAGCACCTTCGCCAGCACGTTGTCGCCGACGGTATCTACTGCGCCAGCCCAGACCTGTTTTTCCAGCGGGCGGGTCTCGGCGAATTCGTCGCGGCTCAGAATACGGCTTGCGCCCAGCTGACGTAGATAATCATGCGTACTTTCGCGGCCAGAGACGGCGGCGACCTGATACCCCAGCTTGTGCAGCAGCGTGACGGCCGTGCTGCCCACGCCGCCGCTGGCGCCGGTGACGACAATTTCGCCCGAGTCAGGACGAATCCCGGCCTCTTCCAGCGCCATCACGCACAGCATGGCGGTGAAGCCTGCCGTGCCGATGATCATCGCCTTACGACCGTCCAGGCCTTTCGGCATCGGGACCAGCCAGTCACCTTTGACGCGCGCCTGTGCTGCCAGTCCGCCCCAGTGGTTTTCACCTACGCCCCAGCCGGTGAGCAGCACCTGCTGTCCGGCGTGAAAACGCGGATCTTCACTGGTATGCACGCGGCCTGCAAAGTCGATTCCTGGCACCATCGGGAAATTTCGGATGATTTTACCTTTTCCCGTAATCGCCAGTGCATCCTTATAGTTCAGGCTGGACCAGTCGATATCTACGGTCACGTCGCCCTCCGGCAGGCGGTTCTCCTCAATGGCTTGCACCGAGGCAACGGTTTTGCCGTCCTGCTGTTCTAAGATCAAAGCCTGCATACAGGGTCCTCACTAGGTTTGATGATGGGAAAATATGTCCTGATGACTATACTCGCTCAATGAAACGCAGTGCCGATTTAACGCAATAAATTGCCAGATACACCAGGTTTGATAGTATGTCGCATTTAAAATGCAAGTTAGTGCTCACTTGCCCCCCCTTCAACCCACGGAGTAATCTCAAGGATGCGATTAACGACGAAGTTCTCAGCTTTTATTACCTTGCTGACGGGGCTGACCATATTTGTCACGCTAATCGGCTGCTCGCTGAGCTTTTACAATGCCATCCAGGATAAGCTGGTTAACCGGGTTGAATCGGTTGCATCGGTTATCGACACTCGCCTGATAACGTCCTCCTTCCCGGCGCTTTCGCGTGAGCTGGATGAGTTAATGGTGCCTGTGGATATAGTGCAGATCGACATTAAACAGGGGAAGCAGACCGTTTTCAGCCATACCCGCCAGGGCAGCTATCGTCCTGCCGGCACGGTAGATCAGTATCGGGACGTCACGGTTAATTCACTTAAACATCCGGGTATGACAATTCATCTGATGTACCAGGATCCGATGAGCAACTATTTACGCTCGCTTATGACCACCGCGCCCTTAACCATCGCCGTTGCTTTTATCGTACTGCTGATTTTCCTCGCCGTTCGCTGGCAGCGTCGTCAACTTTCCGGCCAGGAACTGCTGGAAACACGCTCCGTGCGGATACTGAATGGCGAGCGGGGTCCGCAGGTGCGGGGATCGGTTTATGAATGGCCATCACGCACCAGTAGCGCCCTGGACGTGCTGCTCTCCGAAATCCAGTTTGCCAGCGATCAGCGTAGCCGTATGGACACGTTGATTCGCTCTTACGCCGCGCAGGATAACAAAACGGGCCTCAACAACCGTCTCTTCTTTGATAATCAGCTGGCTACGCTTCTTGATGACCCCGAAAAGGTGGGTACGCATGGCGTGGTAATGATGATTCGCCTGCCCGACTTTGATCTGCTCCGTGATACCTGGGGTCAGCGCGTGGCGGAAGAGAACCTCTTTACGCTGATTAATCTGCTGTCCACCTTTATCATGCGCTACCCCGGCGCGTTACTGGCACGCTACCACCGCAGCGACTTTGCCGTCTTGCTGCCGCATCGCACCTTAAAGGAATCCGAGAGTATCGCCAGTCAGCTGCTGAAAGCCGTCGATGCGCTGCCCCAGAGCAAAATGCTCGACAGAGACGACATGGTGCATATAGGCATCTGTGCCTGGCGCGGCGGTCAGTCGACGGAGCAGGTGATGGAACATGCGGAAGCGGCAACGCGTAACGCCGTATTGCAGGGGGCGAACGGCTGGGCGGTCTATGATGATACGCTGCCGGAGAAAGGGCGCGGCAACGTGCGCTGGCGAACCCTGATTGAACAGATGCTGAGCCGGGGCGGACCGCGCATCTATCAAAAACCGGCGGTCATGAAGAGTGGTCATGTCCATCATCGTGAGCTGATGTGCCGTATTTTTGATGGCACCGAAGAGGTTATCTCCGCGGAATATCTGCCCATGGTGTTGCAATTCGGATTGTCCGAAGAGTATGACCGTCAGCAAATCACCCGCCTCATTCCGTTTTTATCGTACTGGCCTGAAGAAAATCTGGCTTTACAGGTGACCGTCGAATCGCTGATCCGTCCGCGCTTTCAGCGCTGGTTACGTGACACGTTAATGCAATGCGAAAAATCGCAACGCAAACGCATTATTTTTGAACTTGCAGAGGCAGATGTAGGTCAACACATCAGCCGGTTGCGCCCGGTGGTGCGTTTAATCAATGCGCTTGGGGCTCGCGTGGCGGTAACCCAGGCGGGTCTGACGCTGGTGAGCACCAGCTGGATCAAAGAGCTGGATGTTGAATTATTGAAGCTGCATCCGGGTCTGGTAAGGAATATTGAAAAACGCACGGAAAACCAGCTGCTGGTACAAAGCCTGGTGGAAGCGTGCAAAGGAACGCAAACGCAAGTATTTGCCACAGGCGTACGTTCACGAAGTGAATGGCAGATGTTGACAGAGCGCGGCGTGACGGGCGGTCAGGGGGATTTTTTTGCCGCCTCTCAGCCGCTTGACACCAATGTGAAAAAATATTTGCAAAGATACTCTGTTTGACCTGCCGTTTACTTTGTTTTCACGTAGAATATCGCGCCTGTAGCTTTGAGTAAGACGAGCATAAAAGCCAGTGAACGACCTTTAATGGGTTACAAGTGAAAGTGAGGGACGCTGCTGTTTACTCAGCCCTGAGGGATTCAGGGGATGAATTTGTAACAAAGGAAACGTGCTGCACTAATTTTCACCGTAGCAGACGATTTTTGCGCCTTGTCGCTGCTGCGTGTGGTTGGTAAAGTAAGCGGATTTTGTTTTCCGCCCCAGCTTTCAGGATTATCCCTTAGTATGTTGAAAAAATTTCGTGGCATGTTTTCCAATGACCTGTCCATTGACCTGGGTACCGCGAATACCCTTATTTATGTAAAAGGACAAGGCATCGTATTGAATGAGCCTTCCGTTGTGGCCATTCGTCAGGATCGTGCCGGCTCGCCAAAAAGCGTGGCCGCAGTAGGTCATGATGCGAAGCAGATGCTGGGCCGTACGCCGGGCAACATCGCCGCGATCCGCCCAATGAAAGACGGCGTTATTGCTGACTTCTTCGTGACCGAAAAAATGCTTCAGCACTTCATCAAGCAGGTTCACAGCAACAGCTTCATGCGCCCAAGCCCGCGCGTGCTGGTGTGTGTGCCGGTTGGCGCGACCCAGGTTGAACGCCGTGCAATCCGTGAATCTGCTCAGGGTGCCGGTGCGCGTGAAGTGTTCCTGATTGAAGAACCGATGGCTGCGGCAATTGGTGCGGGTCTGCCGGTTTCTGAAGCAACCGGTTCTATGGTGGTGGATATCGGTGGCGGTACCACTGAAGTGGCCGTTATCTCCCTGAACGGCGTGGTGTACTCCTCTTCCGTGCGTATCGGCGGCGACCGTTTCGACGAAGCTATCATCAATTACGTTCGCCGTAACTACGGCTCTCTGATCGGTGAAGCGACCGCAGAGCGCATCAAGCACGAAATCGGTTCTGCCTACCCGGGTGATGAAGTGCGCGAGATCGAAGTTCGCGGTCGTAACCTGGCGGAAGGCGTGCCACGCGGATTCACCCTGAACTCCAACGAAATCCTGGAAGCGTTGCAGGAGCCACTGACCGGTATCGTGAGCGCGGTGATGGTTGCGCTGGAACAGTGCCCGCCAGAGCTAGCCTCCGATATTTCCGAGCGCGGTATGGTTCTGACCGGTGGTGGTGCGCTGCTGCGTAACCTCGACCGCCTGTTAATGGAAGAGACAGGTATTCCTGTCGTAGTTGCAGAAGATCCACTGACTTGCGTCGCCCGTGGTGGTGGCAAGGCGTTGGAAATGATCGACATGCACGGCGGCGACTTGTTTAGCGAAGAGTAGTCGGGTGTGAGAGGGTAGCAATTTGCTACCCTTTCTCTCTGACGCGAGAATACGCATAGCCTATGAAGCCAATTTTTAGCCGTGGCCCGTCGCTACAGTTTCGCCTGATCCTGGCGGTTCTGGTTGCGCTCGGGGTCATTATTGCCGATAGCCGCCTCGGTACGTTCAGCCAGATCCGAACGTACATGGATACCGCCGTCAGTCCTTTCTACTTTATTTCAAATGGTCCCCGTGAACTGCTCGACTCCGTGTCGCAAACGCTCTCATCGCGTGACCAGCTCGAACTCGAAAACCGTGCGTTACGCCAGGAACTGCTGCTGAAAAACAGCGAGCTGCTGATGCTGGGGCAATATAAGCAGGAAAACGCACGCCTGCGTGAACTGCTTGGCTCGCCGCTGCGCCAGGATGAACAGAAAATGGTCACCCAGGTGATCTCCACCGTAAACGATCCGTACAGCGATCAGGTGGTGATTGATAAAGGCAGCGTGAACGGCGTATACGAAGGTCAGCCTGTCATCAGCGATAAAGGCGTCGTGGGCCAGGTTGTGGCGGTTGCCAAACTGACCAGCCGCGTGCTGCTGATTTGCGATGCCACCCATGCACTGCCGATTCAGGTGCTGCGTAACGATATTCGCGTGATTGCCGCCGGTAACGGCTGCACGGACGATCTGCAACTGGAACATCTGCCCGCCAACACGGATATCCGCGTGGGCGACGTGCTAGTGACGTCCGGTCTGGGCGGTCGTTTCCCTGAGGGCTACCCGGTTGCGGTTGTCTCTTCCGTGAAGCTCGACACTCAGCGTGCCTACACCGTGATTCAGGCGCGTCCAACGGCCGGCTTGCAGCGTTTGCGCTACCTGCTGCTGCTGTGGGGCGCCGATCGTAACGGAGCTAACCCGATGACCCCGGAAGATGTGCATCGCGTGGCGAATGAACGCCTGATGCAGATGATGCCGCAGGTACTGCCTGCGCCGGATGCGATGGGACCACCTGCACCCGTACCGGCTCCGGCGACGGGGTTAACGCAGCCGCTGCCGGATGCGCCGCCACCGCCGCAAGTCTCGGGTGGAGGGCAGTAGTGGCCAGTTATCGTAGCCAGGGGCGCTGGGTAATCTGGCTCTCATTCCTCGTTGCACTGTTGCTGCAAATTATGCCCTGGCCGGACGACATTCTTGTTTTCCGGCCAAACTGGGTATTGCTCATTTTGCTCTACTGGATCCTTGCCCTGCCGCACCGCGTAAATGTCGGCACAGGTTTTGTGATGGGTGCCATACTGGATCTTATCAGTGGCTCTACGCTTGGCGTCCGCGCCTTATCCATGAGCATTATTGCGTATCTCGTCGCACTCAAATTCCAGCTCTTTCGTAACCTTGCGCTCTGGCAACAGGCGCTGGTGGTGATGTTGTTGTCGCTCGCTGCGGATATCATTGTTTTCTGGGCAGAGTTTTTAGTGATCAACGTCTCTTTCCGACCGGAAGTGTTCTGGAGTAGTGTAGTAAACGGTGTGCTCTGGCCGTGGCTGTTCCTGCTGATGCGTAAAATTCGCCAGCAGTTTGCCGTGCAATAAAAGGTTTCTATGACGTCTTTGTATCTTGCCTCCGGTTCTCCGCGTCGCCAGGAACTGCTCGCGCAGTTGGGTGTCTCCTTCGAACGCATCGTTACCGGTATTGAAGAAAAACGTGCTGAGGGTGAAAGCGCTCAGCAGTATGTCTCTCGTCTGGCGCGTGAAAAAGCGCAGGCGGGCGTGGCATGCGTGCCGCGTGACTTACCGGTGCTGGGTGCGGATACCATTGTCATTCTCAATGGTGAGGTGCTTGAGAAACCCCGCGACGCAGACCATGCGGCGCGGATGCTGCGTAACATGTCCGGACAAACCCATCAGGTGATGACGGCGGTAGCGCTGGCAGACAGCCAGTACGCTCTGGATTGCCTTGTGGTAACGGAAGTGACGTTCAGAGTCCTCACCGACGAGGAGATCGCCGGCTATATCGCCAGCGGTGAACCTATGGATAAAGCAGGTGCATACGGTATTCAAGGGTTGGGTGGCTGTTTTGTCAGGAAGATAAATGGCAGCTATCACGCCGTAGTCGGCTTACCGCTGGTGGAAACGTATGAGTTGCTGAGCAATTTTAACTCACTGCGTGAGGGAAGGGATAATTATGACGGCTGAATTGTTGGTAAACGTAACGCCATCGGAAACCCGTGTGGCCTACATTGATGGTGGCATTCTTCAGGAAATTCATATTGAGCGTGAAGCGCGACGCGGAATCGTAGGCAATATCTACAAAGGTCGTGTCAGTCGTGTCCTGCCGGGTATGCAGGCGGCTTTTGTAGATATTGGGCTCGATAAGGCGGCGTTTTTACATGCCTCCGATATCATGCCGCACACCGAATGTGTGGCAGGCGAAGAGCAAAAGCAGTTTGCCGTGCGCGACATCTCTGAGCTGGTGCGTCAGGGCCAGGATCTGATGGTGCAGGTGGTAAAAGATCCGCTGGGCACTAAAGGCGCGCGTCTGACCACCGACATCACCCTGCCTTCACGCTACCTGGTGTTTATGCCGGGGGCGTCGCACGTCGGCGTGTCACAGCGTATTGAGAGCGAAAGCGAGCGTGAGCGCCTGAAAAAGGTGGTCAGCGCCTACTGCGACGAGCAGGGCGGGTTTATTATCCGTACCGCGGCGGAAGGGATCAGCGAAGAAGATCTCGCCTCGGATGCGGCCTACCTGAAGCGCGTCTGGACCAAAGTGATGGAGCGTAAAAAACGCAACCAGACCCGCTACCGGCTGTACGGTGAGCTGGCGCTCGCTCAGCGCGTATTACGTGATTTCGCCGACGCCCAGCTTGACCGCATCCGCGTGGACTCCCGTCTGACGTACGAAGCCTTACTGGAGTTCACCGCCGAGTACATCCCGGAAATGCCGGGTCTGCTGGAGCATTACACCGGACGCCAGCCGATATTTGACCTCTATGACGTTGAAAACGAAATCCAGCGTGCGCTGGAGCGTAAGGTTGAGCTGAAATCGGGTGGCTATCTGATCATCGATCAAACCGAAGCGATGACCACCGTCGATATCAACACCGGCGCGTTTGTCGGCCATCGCAACCTCGATGACACCATCTTCAACACCAACATCGAAGCGACGCAGGCCATCGCGCGTCAGCTTCGCCTGCGTAATCTGGGCGGCATTATCATCATCGACTTTATCGATATGAATAATGAAGATCACCGCCGTCGCGTGTTGCACTCTTTGGAGCAGGCGCTGAGTAAGGACCGCGTGAAAACCAGCATCAATGGCTTCTCGCAGCTCGGTCTTGTGGAAATGACCCGGAAACGGACCCGCGAAAGCGTGGAACATGTCCTGTGTAATGAGTGTCCAACCTGCCATGGACGCGGAACGGTAAAGACGGTGGAGACGGTCTGCTACGAGATCATGCGTGAAATTGTCCGTGTCCATCATGCCTACGACTCAGACCGTTTTCTGGTCTATGCTTCCCCTGCGGTGGCGGAGGCCCTGAAAGGGGAAGAGTCGCACGCGCTGGCGGAAGTGGAAATCTTTGTCGGCAAACAGGTAAAAGTGCAAATTGAGCCGCTCTATAACCAGGAGCAGTTTGACGTCGTCATGATGTAAACGCAGTTCACTGCGAGATTTAAGGCTGACAAGGAGAGACGCGTGAGGCGATTGCCGGGGATTTTACTGCTTACAGGGGCAACGCTGGTCGTGATTGTCGCGTTGCTCGTGAGCGGGCTGCGTCTCGTCTTGCCGCATCTGGACAGCTGGCGTCCGCAGATCCTGGCAAAAATCGAATCCGCCACCGGCCTGCCGGTGGACGTGAGTCATATCGAGGCAAGCTGGCAGAACTTTGGCCCGACGCTAGATGCGCGGGATATCCGCGCCAGCCTGAAAGATGGCGGCCACCTCAAAATCAAACGCGTCACCCTGGCGCTGGATGTCTGGCAAAGCCTGCTGCATCTGCGCTGGCAGTTTCGCGATCTCACCTTCTGGCAACTTCAGCTGATGACTAACACGTCGCTGCAAAGCGGCGACAGCGATCGAGGGCTGGAAACCAGCCGTATCAGCGATCTGTTCCTGCGGCAGTTCGATCATTTCGATCTGCGCGACAGCGAAGTGAGCTTTATTACTCTTTCCGGTCAGCGCGCTGAGCTGGCGATCCCACAGCTGACCTGGTTAAACGGGAAAGATCGCCACCGCGCCGAGGGGCAGGTGAATCTCTCCAGCCTGAACGGGCAGCACGGGGTTATGCAGGTGCGGATGGATCTGCGTGACGACAATGGCCTGCTGAACAACGGCAGGGTCTGGCTACAGGCGGACGACGTGGACGTGAAGCCGTGGCTCGGTGAGTGGCTACAGCAGAACATGCAGCTGGAGACCGCGCGCTTCAGCCTGGAAGGCTGGATGACGCTGACGAACGGGGCGTTCGCCAGCGGCGATATCTGGCTTAAGCAGGGGGGCGCGAGCTGGAAAGGGGAAAACCATCAGCATCAACTTTCCGTCGATAACCTCACCGCACACGTGACGCAGGATAAAGGCGGCTGGCAGTTCGCCATTCCGGATACGCGCATCTCCATGGATAACAAACCCTGGCCGCGCGGCGCGCTGACGCTGGCGTGGATGCCGGAACAGGACGTCGGCGGGATAAACGGTAAACGCAGCGACGAGCTGCGTATCCGCGCCAGTAACCTGGATCTGACGGCGATCGAAGGGCTGCGTTCAATGGCCGCAAAACTTTCACCGGAGCTGGGCGAAATCTGGCTGGCGACGCAGCCGAGCGGGCAGATAAACCGGCTCGCGCTGGATATTCCGCTCCAGGCTACGGAAAAGACGCGTTTTCAGGCGGCATGGAAAAATCTCGCATGGAAACAGTGGAAATTGCTGCCGGGTGCCGAGCACTTCAGCGGTAAACTGGAAGGAAGCGTGGAAAACGGCAGGCTGACGGCAGAAATGCAGGACGCGAAAATGCCGTACGAAACGGTCTTCCGTGCGCCACTGGAGATCGAAAAGGGAAATGCCACTCTCAACTGGCTGAAGAATGACAAAGGTTTTCAGCTCGATGGCCGCGATATTGATGTAAAAGCCAAAGCGGTACATGCCCGCGGTAATTTCCGTTATCTACAGCCTGAAGGCGATGAGCCGTGGCTGGGTATTCTGGCGGGCATCAGCACGGATGACGGTTCGCAGGCGTGGCGCTACTTCCCGGAAAACCTGATGGGGAAAGCGCTGGTGGACTATCTCAGCGGCGCTATTCAGGGCGGCCAGGCGGATAACGCCACGCTGGTCTACGGCGGCAACCCGCACCTGTTCCCGTATAAGCACAACGAAGGCCAGTTCCAGGTTCTGGTGCCGCTACGCAACGCCACCTATGCCTTCCAGCCAGACTGGCCGGCGCTGAAGAATCTGGATATTGAACTCAACTTCCTGAATGACGGCTTGTGGATGAAGACGGACAGCGTCGCGCTGGGCGGCGTAACGGCAAGCAACCTGACGGCAAACATCCCGGATTATTCCAAAGAGAAGCTGCTGATTGATGCGGATATTAAGGGGCCGGGTAAAGCGGTTGGCCCGTACTTTGAAGATACGCCGCTGAATGACTCCCTGGCAGCCACCCTTCAGCAGTTGCAGTTAGATGGCGATGTGAATGCTCGCTTACATCTGGATATCCCGCTGGACGGTGAATTGACCACCGCCAAAGGCGACGTTCGCCTTAATAACAACAGCCTCTATATCAAGCCGCTGGACAGCACCCTGAAAAACCTCAGCGGTCAGTTCAGCTTTGTTAACGGCACGCTGAAAAGTGAGCCGCTTAAAGCGACCTGGTTCAATCAACCCGTTAATATCGATTTCTCCACCACCGAGGGCGATAAAGCCTACCAGGTGGCGGTCAATATGGACGCGAACTGGCAGCCGTCACGCATGGATGTTCTGCCGAAGCCGATTGAGAATGCGGTGGACGGTGCGGTGTCATGGAATGGCAAGGTCGCCATCGACCTGCCTTATCATGCCGGTGCGCGCTATAACGTCGACATTACGGGCGATCTAAAAAACCTCAGCAGCCAGCTTCCCGCGCCGCTGAATAAAAAAAGCGGTGAAGCATTGCCCGTCAACGTTAAGGTTGCGGGCAACCTTAACAGCTTCGATTTAACCGGAAACGCGGGCGGAACAAACCACTTCAACAGCCGCTGGCTGCTTAACCGCAAGCTGACGCTGGACAGGGCGATCTGGACGACGGACAGCCGTACCACGCCGCCGCTGCCGGAGCAGGCGGGCGTTGAACTGAATCTCCCGCCGATGGATGGCGCAGAGTGGCTGGCACTGTTCCAGAAAGGTGTCGGGCAAAACGTCGACCAAACGGCGCAGTTCCCGCAGTCCATTACCTTGCGCACGCCTGCGCTGACGCTGGGCGGGCAGCAGTGGAACAACCTGAGTATTGTCTCCCGGCCGACGGTAAACGGCTCAAAGGTCGAGGCGCAGGGGCGTGAGATCAACGGTTCGTTGATCATGCGCGATCACGCGCCATGGCAGGCGGCTATCCGTTATCTCTATTACAATCCGACCTTTACGGCGTCTAAAGCAGAGTCGACAAGCACTTCTCCTGTCAGTGGCAGTGGGACGTCGCGCGTGGATTTCAGCGGCTGGCCCGATCTCCAGCTGCGCTGCGCGGAGTGCTGGTTGTGGGGACAGAAATATGGCCGTATCGACGGTGATTTTGCCATTCACGGAAATACGCTGAGCCTCTCTGGTGGGCTGGTGGATACCGGCTTTGGCCGCATGACTGCCGCGGGCGAATGGGTGAACAAACCGGGTGAACAACGCACCTCGCTGAAAGGCGATATTAAAGGCAATAAGCTGGACGCCGCGGCTAACTTCTTCGGCATTAGCACGCCGCTTCGCGGATCGTCCTTCGATGTGAATTACGATCTGCACTGGCGCGCTGCGCCGTGGACACCCGATGAAGCTTCGCTTAACGGCATCCTGAAAACCAACTTCGGTAAGGGTGAGATTGCCGACGTGAGCACGGGGCGCGCCGGGCAGATCCTGCGCCTGCTGAGTTTTGATGCGCTGCTGCGCAAGCTGCGCTTCGATTTCAGCGACACCTTCAGCGAAGGTTTCTACTACGATTCAATTCGCAGTACGGCGTGGATCAAAGACGGCGTTCTGCATACGGACGATACGCTGGTGGATGGCCTGGAAGCGGATATCGCCATGAAAGGCTCGGTCAACCTCGTGCGTCGCGAACTGGATATGGAAGCCGTGGTGGCGCCGGAAATATCCGCAAGCGTGGGCGTTGCGGCGGCCTTTGTGGTGAACCCGATTGTCGGTGCGGCGGTGTTTGCCGCCAGTAAAGTGCTGGGGCCGCTGTGGAGCAAGGTCTCTATTCTGCGCTATCGCATTACCGGTCCGGTCGATAAACCGCAGATTAACGAGGTGCTGCGCCAGCCGCGCAAAGAAGCACCGCAATGATTTGACGTGGGCAGGTAATTGCCTCACTCTCAATAAATACGATCTTTATACCGCCCCGGGCGGCAACGAACGAGTAGCAATAGATGAGTCTGAACCTGGTAAGTGAACATTTGCTCGCAGCGAACGGCCTGAGCCATCAGGACCTGTTCTCCATTCTTGGTCAACTGACCGAACGCCGCCTCGACTACGGCGATCTCTATTTCCAGTCGAGCTATCACGAATCCTGGGTTTTAGAAGACAGCATCATTAAAGATGGCTCTTACAACATCGACCAGGGCGTCGGCGTGCGCGCCGTCAGCGGGGAGAAAACCGGTTTTGCTTATGCCGATCAGATTAGCCTCGCCGCACTTGAGCAGAGCGCGCAGGCCGCGCGCACCATTGTGCGTGATACCGGAGATGGTCGCGTGAAAACGCTGGGTGAAGTGCAGCACGCTGCGCTCTATACCAGCATCGACCCGCTGCAAAGCATGAGCCGCGAAGAGAAGCTCGACATCCTGCGTCGCGTGGACAAAGTGGCTCGCGCGGCGGATAAACGCGTGCAGGAAGTCTCTGCCAGCCTGACCGGTGTTTATGAACTGATCCTGGTGGCGGCGACGGACGGTACCCTGGCGGCGGATGTTCGCCCGCTGGTGCGTCTCTCTATCAGCGTGCAGGTTGAAGACGACGGCAAGCGCGAGCGCGGCTCAAGCGGTGGCGGCGGTCGTTTTGGCTATGACTGGTTCCTCGGCGACGTTGACGGCGAAGCGCGCGCGGATGCGTGGGCAAAAGAAGCCGTGCGCATGGCGCTGGTCAACCTGTCTGCCGTGGCGGCACCTGCCGGTACGCTGCCGGTGGTTTTGGGCGCAGGCTGGCCTGGCGTGCTGCTGCACGAAGCGGTCGGTCACGGCCTTGAGGGTGATTTCAACCGTCGCGGGACGTCCGTATTCAGCGGTCAGATGGGGCAGCTTGTCTCCTCCGAACTGTGTACCGTGGTGGATGATGGCACCATGCTCGACCGTCGCGGCTCGATTTCTATCGACGATGAAGGCACGCCGGGCCAGTACAACGTGCTGATCGAAAACGGCGTACTGAAAGGCTACATGCAGGACAAGCTTAACGCGCGCCTGATGGGCGTAGCGCCAACGGGTAACGGTCGTCGCGAATCCTATGCGCACCTGCCGATGCCGCGCATGACCAACACCTACATGTTGCCGGGCAAATCCACGCCGCAGGAGATTATCGAATCCGTTGATTACGGGATCTTCGCGCCAAACTTTGGCGGCGGTCAGGTGGATATCACCTCCGGCAAATTTGTCTTCTCTACCTCAGAGGCGTATCTGATTGAGAAGGGCAAAGTGACCAAAGCGGTGAAGGGCGCAACCCTGATTGGCTCCGGCATTGAGGCCATGCAGCAGATTTCCATGGTGGGTAACGATCTGAAGCTGGATAACGGCGTGGGCGTTTGCGGCAAAGAGGGCCAGAGCCTGCCTGTGGGCGTCGGTCAGCCTACGCTGAAAGTAGATAATCTGACGGTGGGCGGCACGGCGTAAATTTTCCCCCGCACCCTAACCCTCTCCCCAACGGGGAGAGGGGAAAAGCCTACTCTTTCCTTCTGCCCCGCATGCCCTGAAACAGCTCCGCCACTTCCACAAAATAGTCCGTCAGATAGTTAATACAGACCTGCACCTTCAGCGGCAGCTTGTCCTTTTCCGTATAGAGCGCGTACACCGGACGCGGATCGGACTGGTAGCGCGGGAAGAGGATCTCCAGCACGCCGCTGTTGATCTCGTTGATCACCCACATCAGCGGTACGTAGGCGATCCCGGCCCCGGCCACCAGCCAGCGTGAGATGGTCATCGGATCGTTGGTGACGAAGCGGCCTTCAGGCAGCAGTTTAGTGGAAAGCCCTTCCGGCGCGATCAGTTCAAATTCGTTATCTGGCCGAACGCTGTATTCCAGCCACGAGTGGTTGCTCAGATCGGCAGGTTTCTCCGGCACGCCATACTGTGCCAGGTAGCTTTTCGAAGCGCAGACCACCATCGGCATGCTGCCCAGTCGACGCGAGAACAGGCTAGAGTCCTGCAACGCGCCAACGCGGATCACCACGTCTAACCCATCGGCAATCAGGTCCGGTGCCGGAATGCCCGTAACCAGATTAACGGTTAAACCGGGATACTCTTTCAGCATTTCCGCCGTCATGGCAGCGAGAACATTTTGTGCCATAGTTGAAGAACACCCTATACGCAGCGTGCCGATAGGCGTGTTGTTAAAGGCATAGAGCTGCTCGTGAACGTCCTGCACTTCATGCAGCATTCGACGGCAGCCCTGATAGTAAATTTTACCCGCTTCCGTCAGCCCGATGCTGCGGGTGCTGCGGTTGAGCAGCTTCACCTGAAGCTCATCTTCCAGTTTTGACACTGTCTGGCTAATGGATGAGACGCTCATTTGTAGCTGACGTGCTGCGGCGGTAAAAGAGCCTTGCTCAACCACTTTCGCAAAGACGGACATGCGTTTTAGACGTTCCATTATTCACTCTGGCTTAAAAGTGATTTAGATCACATATGATAGATAACAGCATAACAGTTACGTTAATATATTATTAATTACATAACGGCTGCGCCACTCTCGCCCGGCAATTCTTGCTCTCCTGCGGCGGCGCGAGCTTAAAAATCCAGTAACCTGCACTCTCTTTAATCAAGGTCAACATGAGTCTGTTTCCCGTTATCGTGGTGTTCGGTTTGTCGTTCCCACCGATATTTTTCGAGCTTCTTTTATCACTGGCGATCTTCTGGCTGGTGCGCAAGGTGCTGGTCCCTACCGGGATTTATGATTTCGTCTGGCATCCTGCATTGTTCAATACCGCGCTGTATTGCTGCCTGTTCTATTTAATATCGCGCATGTTTGTCTGAGGTTGATGTGAAAACGCTAACAAGAAAAATCTCCCGCACTGCCATCACTATGGCGCTGGTCATCCTGGCGTTCATCGCTATTTTTCGCGCCTGGGTTTATTACACCGAATCCCCGTGGACGCGCGATGCGCGTTTCAGCGCGGAGGTGGTCGCGATAGCGCCCGATGTCGCCGGTCTCATTACGGCAGTCAACGTCCACGATAACCAACTGGTGAAAAAAGATCAGGTGCTGTTCACCATCGACCAGCCGCGCTATCAAAAAGCGCTGGAAGAAGCGGAAGCAGACGTGGCGTATTACAACGCGCTGGCCTCTGAAAAACGCCGTGAAGCAGGACGCCGTAACAAGCTGGGCATCCAGGCCATGTCCCGGGAAGAGATTGACCAGTCCAATAACGTGCTGCAAACCGTGCTGCATCAGCTGGCAAAAGCGCAGGCGACGCGCGATCTGGCGAAGCTCGATCTGGAACGTACCGTTATCCGCGCCCCGTCCGATGGCTGGGTGACCAACCTCAATGTCTATGCGGGCGAGTTTATTACGCGCGGCTCTACGGCCGTGGCGCTGGTGAAAAAGAACTCTTTCTACGTCCTCGCCTATATGGAAGAGACCAAGCTGGAAGGCGTGCGTCCGGGCTATCGCGCCGAAATCACGCCGCTCGGCAGCAACCGGGTCCTGAAGGGAACCGTGGACAGCGTGGCCGCGGGGGTGACCAACTCCAGCAGTACCAATGATTCAAAAGGGATGGCGACCGTCGATTCTAACCTCGAGTGGGTTCGTCTGGCGCAGCGCGTACCGGTACGCATTCGTCTGGATGAGCAGCAGAGCAACCTCTGGCCCGCAGGCACCACGGCGACGGTGGTGATCACGGGTGAAAAAGACCGTGATGCCAGCCAGGATTCGATCTTCCGTCAAATCGCCCATCGCCTGCGCGAGTTTGGTTGATCGCTATGGGCATTTTTTCCATCGCCAGCCAGCACATCCGCTTCGCCGTGAAGCTGGCATGCGCCATTGTGCTGGCGCTGTTTGTTGGCTTCCATTTCCAGCTTGAAACGCCGCGCTGGGCCGTTCTGACCGCCGCGATCGTCGCCGCCGGTCCTGCCTTCGCGGCGGGTGGCGAACCTTACTCCGGGGCAATTCGCTATCGCGGGATGCTGCGTATTATCGGCACCTTTATCGGCTGTATCGCCGCCCTGACCATTATCATCCTGATGATCCGCACGCCGCTGCTGATGCTGATTGTATGCTGTATCTGGGCGGGTTTTTGCACCTGGGTCTCTTCGCTGGTGAAGGTGGAGAACTCGTACGCCTGGGGTCTGGCGGGATATACCGCGCTGATTATTATCATCACCATTCAGAGTGAACCGCTGCTTGCTCCGCAGTTCGCCGTGGAACGTTGCAGCGAGATTGTCATTGGTATCGTCTGCGCGATTGTCGCAGACCTGCTCTTCTCTCCGCGATCGATCAAGCAGGAAGTCGATCGTGAGCTGGACGCGCTGATTGTTGCTCAGTACCAGCTCATGCAGCTGTGCATTAAGCACGGCGACAGCGAAGAGGTCGACAAGGCCTGGAGTGCGCTGGTGCGCCGCACGCAGGCGCTGGAAGGGATGCGCAGTAACCTCAATATGGAGTCTTCCCGCTGGGAGCGGGCCAACCGTCGTCTGAAAGCGATCAATACCGTCTCGTTAACGCTGATCACCCAGGCGTGTGAAACCTACCTGATTCAGAACACCCGCCCCGAAGTGGTAACGGATACTTTCCGCGAACTGTTTGATGAGCCTGTGGAGACGGTGCAGGACGTGCATCGACAGCTTAAACGCATGCGTCGTGTGATTGCGTGGACAGGAGAACGGGATACGCCAGTCACCATTTATACCTGGGTAGGCGCCGCAACGCGCTACCTGCTCCTGAAACGCGGCGTGATTAGCAACACCAAAATCAGTGCGGCGGAAGAAGAGGTGTTACAGGGCGAAGTGGTGATCAAACCTGAATCCGCCGAGCGCCATCATGCGATGGTTAACTTCTGGCGTACCACCCTGGCCTGTATACTCGGCACGCTGTTCTGGCTGTGGACCGGCTGGACGTCTGGCAGCGGCGCGATGGTGATGATTGCCGTCGTCACCGCGCTGGCGATGCGTCTGCCCAACCCGCGCATGGTCGCGATCGATTTTCTGTACGGCACTATTGCGGCGTTACCTATTGGCGCGCTCTACTTCCTGGTGATTATTCCCTCGACGCAGCAAAGCATGCTTTTGCTCTGCATCAGCCTGGCGGTGATGGCGTTCTTTATCGGGATTGAGGTACAAAAACGCCGTCTGGGATCGTTAGGCGCACTGGCGAGTACGATTAACATCATCGTGCTGGATAACCCGATGACCTTCCATTTCAGTCAGTTCCTGGATAGCGCACTAGGTCAGCTGGTGGGCTGTTTCCTGGCAATGATGGTGATCCTGCTGGTGCGGGATAACTCTCAGGCGCGGACAGGGCGCGTGCTGCTGAATCAGTTTGTATCGGCCGCCGTATCGTCCTTGACCACCAACACCGCGCGGCGCAAGGAGAACCACCTGCCGGCGCTCTATCAGCAGCTGTTCCTGTTGCTAAATAAATTCCCGGGCGATGTCGCCCGCTTCCGCCTGGCGTTAACCATGATTATCGCGCACCAGCGTCTGCGGAACGCGCCAGTGCCGATCAACGACGATTTGTCCGCCTTCCACCGCCAGCTACGGCGCACGGCGGACCATGTGATATCGGCATCCAGTGATGACAAACGTCGCCGCTACTTTAAGCAACTGCTGGAGGAGCTGGATATCTACCAGGAGAAACTGCGGATCTGGGAAGCGCCGCCGCAGGTTACCGAGCCGGTAGAGCGGCTGGTGTTTATGCTGCACCGCTACCAGAATGCGCTGACAGACAGCTAACGAAGAGAAAACCGACGCCAAAAGCGTCGGTTTTTTTGTGGCTATACTTATTCTTGCAGGTTCAAACATTCAGGAAGGGAGGACACATGACAACCCAGGCTCTTCAGGACAGTATTCTTTTTCAGACCGGGTATCTGGTCAACGGTATCTGGAAAACACTAGACACCACGTTTGATGTGCTAAACCCGGCCACGGGCGAGGTCATTGCGAAAGTGGCGAAAGCAGGAAAAGCCGAAACCGAAGAGGCCATTGTGGCCGCGACGAAGGCCTTTCCCGCATGGCGCGCAAAAACGGCAAAAGAGCGTTCCGCGATCCTCTATCGCTGGTATGAACTGATTATCGAGAACAAAAGCTGGCTCGGGCGGCTGATGACTACCGAACAGGGCAAGCCGCTGAAAGAGGCTGAAGGTGAGGTGGACTACGCTGCTAGCTTCATTCAGTGGTTTGCCGAGCAGGCCAAGCGCGCCAACGGTGAAATCATTCCTCCGGTTAAACCTGGCTCCCGTATTCTGGCCACTCGTGAACCTGTCGGGGTGGTTGCTGCTATCACGCCATGGAATTTCCCGATGGCTATGCTCACCCGTAAGCTCGGCCCGGCGCTGGCAGCAGGATGTACCGGCGTGATCAAACCTGCAAACAACACGCCGCTGAGCGCCTTTGCGCTGCTGACGCTGGCGAAGCAGGCCGGTGTGCCGGATGGTGTGCTGAATGCGGTCGCGGGGAGCACCTCAGAAATTAGCGACGCCATTATGGCCAGCCATGACGTGCGCAAAATCTCGTTTACGGGTTCAACCGCCGTCGGGAAAACGCTGGTTCGCAATTCCGCAGAGACCATGAAAAAGGTATCGATGGAGCTGGGCGGTAATGCGCCGTATATCGTTTTCGAGGACGCGGATATTGATGCCGCCGTCAAAGGCGCGATCGCCAATAAGTTCCGTAACGCCGGGCAGGTCTGCGTCAGCGTAAACCGTTTCTATATTCAGGAGACGGTCTATGACAAGTTCGTCAATCAACTTGCCGATGCGGTGAAGGCGCTGAAGGTGGGTAACGGTCTGGACGAGGGCGTCGTTGTCGGCCCGCTGATTGAGCCTTCGGCTGTCGAGAAAGTGCGTGAGCACGTCGAAGATGCGGTAGCGAAGGGCGCCACGGTGCTGGCTGGGGGTAAACCGCACGAACTTGGCGGCAACTTCTGGATGCCAACCGTACTCGGTGACTGCCATGAAGGCATGAAGCTGGCAGAAGAGGAGACCTTTGGTCCCGTAGCCGCCTGCTTCCGCTTCACGTCGGAAGACGAAGTGGTTATGCGCGCTAACAATACGCCTTACGGGCTGGCGGCCTACTTTTATACCCAGAATCTTTCGCGCGTGTTCCGCGTCTCACAGGCCATTGAGAGCGGCATGATCGGAATTAATGAATGTGCGGTCTCGACCGAACTGGGTCCGTTTGGGGGCGTAAAAGAGTCCGGGCTGGGCCGCGAGGGGTCCGTGCTGGGGCTGGAGGAGTTTCTGGAAGTTAAAACCCTGCATATCGGGGGATTATAATAGACAGGGCGGCATTTGCCGCCCGCCTGTACCGGGTGGCTGGCAATGAAAATTTATACCTTTGATTTTGACGAAATTGAGAGTCAGGAAGACTTCTATCGCGAGTTTATTCGGGCGTTCGACCTGGAGCGGGGCAGCGTAAGCAATCTTGATATGCTGTGGGATGTGGTTACCGGCGACAGGCTGCCGTTACCGCTGGAAATCGAATTTACCCATCTGCCTGAAAAACTGCGCAGACGCTTTGGCGCATTGATTTTATTGTTTGATGAAGCGGAGGAGGAGCTGGAAGGGCAACTGCGTTTCAACGTGCGCCAGTGATAAAAAAGCCCCTGACCGGGAGGTCAGGGGCAAGTCGTATGATGAGATACGACGAGGGTTTATTTGTACAGTTCTGCGGTAGCGTGCCAGTGGTCGCCACTGCGCGCTTCGATGATGCGATAAGATGACGCACCCTGTTCTTCCGCTTTTTTGTTCAGCATTTCGTGCATGTCCATCGGAGACGTACCGATGGCACCAACAGAAACAGTCCCGATAGCCTGACGGGATTGTGCCTGTTCGGCATTAATGGTGTCGGCTGCAAACGCACCGAATGACAGGACTGACAGTACGCTCAGGGTAGCTACAGTGGTTTTAATTTTCATGATTATTTACCTCGTCAATTATTTTACTGGGGTCTTTGTTCTGTGACCCTCATCACAAAATCAAGTATACACTAATCACGCTAAAAATTAATACCAGGCTAATGGTTTCCCCTGTTATTACGTGTTAAAAAAATCATTTTTTATAACGCGAATGCATAAAAAAGGACGCCACAATGCAAGATTTATGGTTTTTTCTTTCCTAAATCAAAGGGATAGATCAATTTGATTTTTTGTGCGATTTTGCGGCAGATCATTCACTGAATGAATGTTAACAGGCGGTAAAAAGCACTATTTGCAAAAACAGCAGGCAGAGAAAAGCAGGGTAAAACGCGGAAGCAGCAGAATGATCCCCGCAGTCAGGCGCTACGGGGCAGACAATTACAGCTCCTGTTCGAACAGGACCAGAATCGCTTCGTAGAGGTCTTTCACCGAGAAACCATTTGCCGGGGTGGTAAAAATGGTGTCATCACCGGCGATGGTTCCGAGGATCCCCTCTGCTTTACCCAGCGAGTCCAGCAGGCGGGCAATCAGCTGGGCTGCGCCCGGGCTGGTGTGGATCACGACCACGGCATCGTTATAGTCGATGTCCAGAACCAGGTTTTTCAGCGGGCTGGAGGTCGTTGGCACGCCAAGTTCAGCAGGCAGGCAATAAACCATTTCCATTTTGGCGTTGCGCGTACGCACCGCTCCAAACTTGGTTAACATGCGAGAGACCTTCGACTGGTTGATGTTGTCGAAGCCTTGTTCCTGCAACGCCTGAACAATTTCTCCCTGAGAACTGAATTTCTCTTCTTTGAGTAGCGCTTTAAACGCCTTCACTAATTCTTCTTGCTTAGACGAGCTTCGCATAAGTCACCCGGAATATGACGATAGAAACAACATTATTATGCATGTGGATGAATTTTTATGCAAATTATCTACCTGACGCCAGGCTGAAATAATGTTATGAAAGGGAGAGATTTTATCAGATTTCGTTATCGGAAAACATGCCTGGGTCACGCCGCGCAAATAACCTTAAAAGTAAATTAAATGTTATCAAAATGATGTTGTTTTGGTGGCGTGGCAGGGTGTATTGTAACCCCCTCTTAATTCGTTGTTGCCTACAGCCCGATAGTATTCAGGTGAAGGTGAAAGACGTGCGACCTCAAATTCTTTAGCGATGAAAATTGTAATTAATGACGTGCTGAATTATGGTCGCCGCAACGGAGTTACAGATACTTAAGTTAACCATAATAAGGAGTTTAGGATGAAAGTCGCAGTCCTCGGCGCTGCTGGTGGTATCGGCCAGGCGCTTGCCCTACTACTGAAAACCCAACTGCCTTCAGGCTCAGAACTCTCCCTGTACGATATTGCTCCGGTAACCCCAGGTGTGGCGGTTGACCTGAGCCACATCCCGACAGCTGTGAAAATCAAAGGCTTCTCCGGTGAAGATGCGCGTCCTGCGTTGCAGGGTGCCGACGTGGTGCTGATCTCCGCGGGTGTTGCACGTAAACCGGGTATGGATCGTTCAGACCTGTTCAACGTCAACGCGGGCATCGTGAAAAACCTGGTTCAGCAGATCGCTGAAACCTGCCCGAAAGCGTGCATCGGTATCATCACCAACCCGGTGAACACCACCGTTGCCATCGCAGCAGAAGTACTGAAGAAAGCAGGCGTTTACGACAAGAACAAACTGTTCGGCGTAACTACGCTGGATATCATCCGCTCCAACACCTTCGTGGCTGAGCTGAAAGGCAAGCAGCCAACGGAAGTGGAAGTGCCGGTTATCGGCGGTCACTCTGGCGTGACCATCCTGCCTCTGCTGTCGCAGATCCCGGGCGTGAGCTTCACCGAGCAGGAAGTGGCTGACCTGACTAAACGCATTCAGAACGCAGGCACCGAAGTGGTGGAAGCGAAGGCGGGTGGCGGTTCTGCAACCCTGTCTATGGGTCAGGCGGCGGCACGTTTCGGCCTGTCTCTGGTTCGCGCGTTGCAGGGCGAAAAAGGCGTTGTTGAATGCGCCTATGTTGAAGGCGACGGTGAACACGCGCGCTTCTTCTCTCAGCCGCTGCTGCTGGGTAAAAACGGTGTTGAAGAGCGTAAGTCTATCGGCACGCTGAGCGCGTTTGAGCAAAACGCGATGGAAGGCATGCTGGATACGCTGAAGAAAGACATCACGCTGGGCGAAGAGTTCGTTAACAAGTGATCTTGTCCCGGTAAAAAAAACGGAGCGCTAAGCTCCGTTTTTTTATGCCCGTCAGTTAGTGGCCGGGTATTCCTGGATGGTGACCTGGATCGTCAGCTTCTTGTCATTACGCATGACTTCAACAGGGATGATGGAGCCCGGGCGAATCTCAGCCACCTGGTCCATGGTTTCCAGCGCAGAGACCGCTGGCGTACCGTTGACGGAAAGGATAACGTCGTTCACCTGGATACCTGCATTGGCCGCCGGGCCGCCAGGCGCCACTTCGTTGACCACAATCCCCTGGATCTGATCGATACCACCGCCCTGCGTATGCATCGGTGCGATTTCACGCCCACCAATACCGATGTAGCCACGGATCACGCGGCCATCGCGGATCAGCTTGTCCATGATCTTGGTCGCCAGCTGGAATGGAATGGCAAAGCCAATCCCTTCCGGCGTTTCGCCGTCGTTGCTCTTGTCGAAGGAGAGGGTGTTAATGCCCATCAGTTCGCCCAGAGAGTTCACCAGCGCACCGCCGGAGTTACCGTGGTTGATCGAGGCATCGGTTTGCAGGAAGTTCTGCCGCCCTGACGGGTTCAGGCCGATTCGACCGGTCGCGCTGATGATCCCCTGAGTGATGGTCTGGCCCAAGTTATACGGGTTACCGATCGCCAGTACCACATCGCCGATATGCGGCGTTCGTTTGCGATTAATCGGGATAGTCGGCAGACCGCCGGTGGCGTTGATCTTCAGCACCGCCAGATCGGTCAGGCTGTCCGACCCCACCAGCAGGGCTTCAAACACGCGGCCATCCTGCAAGGCGACGATAATCTGGTCGGCATCGTTAATGACGTGTTTATTGGTGATGATGTAGCCCCGGTCATCCATGATCACACCGGAACCGAGCGTGCGGATCTCCAGCTGGTTATGAGCAGAACTGTTAAGCCCGCGGTTATAGACGTTAACCACGGCGGGGGCGGCACGGCGTACCGCCTGATTGTACGTCGCAGGCGTTTCATCCGTGCTGTCGAACTGAGGAGCCGACAGTTTGTTGAACTGGCGTAAAGATGGCATAGCCACCAGCAGCAGACCGGCAACGATCAAACCAATGACAATTGAACGAAAGAGCTTTAAAAGCATGATGCGTGTGTCGTTAAAAAAGGAACGGTTTGCAGCATAACATGAGTTATCCGGACATCACACGCAGCGGCGATGCCCGGAGTTGCAAATGGTTAACGCAGTAAAATGTAGAGGGTATCGTTGCCACGGATAATTTGCAGGGCAATAACTGCCGGTTTACTCTCCAGCACCTTACGCATTTCGGCAATAGACTGCACGCGAGTACGGTTCACGCCCACGATCACGTCGTCCTGATGCAAACCTGCCTGCGCGGCCGGGCTGCTCTTCTCAACGGTAGTGACAGAAATGCCTTTCGTGCCGTTTTTAAGCTGACCGTCGCTCAGCGTAGCGCCCTGTAGAGTCGGGGAGATCTGTTCTGCGCTGGCGGAAGAGGAGGTGCTCTTGTCCAGCGTCACTTCCACGGTCAGCGGTTTGCCCTCGCGGATCAGGCCCAGCTTCACTTTAGCGCCAGGCTCCGTGGTGGCAATACGCGAACGTAATTCAGCGAAGCTGCTCAGCGGTTTATCGTTCAGGCTGACAATAACGTCACCGGATTTCACGCCCGCTTTCGCAGAGCCTGAGTTGGGCAGCACTTCGCTGACAAACGCCCCGCGCTGGACGTTGAGCTTAAAGGCTTTGGCGATATCGGCGCTCATCTCCATGCCTTTGATGCCCAGCAGACCGCGCTTAACCTCGCCAAACTGAATCAGCTGTTGAGACAGAGTTTTCGCCATGTTGCTCGGAATGGCAAAACCAATCCCGATGCTGCCGCCGCCTGGCGCGAGGATAGCGGTGTTGATGCCGATCAGCTCACCGTTCAGATTAAGCAGCGCACCGCCGGAGTTGCCCCGGTTGATGGAGGCATCGGTCTGGATGAAATTTTCCAGCCCTTCGAGATTCAGGCCGCTGCGCCCCAGGGCGGAGACAATTCCGGAGGTGGCGGTCTGGCCTAAGCCGAACGGGTTACCGACCGCGACAGCAAAATCACCGACGCGCAGCTTATCGGAATCAGCAATGGCGATCTGGGTCAGGTTGCTGGGGTTTTGTACCTGTAGTAGGGCGATATCACTCTGATCGTCACCGCCGATCAGTTTGGCGTCAAACTCCCGGCCATCGTTCAGCTGAACGCTGATTTTATCGGCCTGGCTGATCACGTGGTTATTGGTCAGGATATAGCCCTTAGCCGCGTCGATAATTACCCCTGAGCCCAGACCTTCAAACGGCTGAGCCTGCTGATCCGGCGCGTCTTCGCCAAAATATTTCTTCAGCTCTTCGGGAATACGCTGGCTTTGGCGTGCCGTCCCTTCCACCTGAACGCTGACTACCGCAGGCAGGACTTTTTCAAGCATCGGCGCAAGGCTGGGAATGGCTTCTTGTCCAGGCACCTGCGAAGGCAGTGCCGCACTGACGGGGAAGGACGCCGAGAGAGATAACCCGACACTTAACGCTAAGGCGCTCAACAGCTGGTTTTTTTTCTTCATCGATGCTGACTCTCGTATCCTGGAATGAAAAAGAACGGCCCCAAAAACATCTTGATGTTATTGAATTTTCAACCGCTGAACAATGAGGTGTTTGACTAAATAATAGCTGGGGACGGGAAGAAAGGACGGGCGCATAAGGTGCGCCCGTAAAATTTATTCAGGTTGTGCGATTAATCGCGTTTTACGCCACCGCGCAGCAGGCCGGACGCGCCGTCTGAATAGTCGCGTGGCATCTGAACCGGTGCCTGATCGTTACCGGCTTCAGAATCAGCCAGACGATTGCGGAAGGGGTTGGTCTCCGCGGTCATTTCCGGCAGCAGGCTGCTGGAGCTTTTCGCCATGTGCTGGTAGAGCTGGCGATAATCTGTCGCCATGTTGTCCAGCAGCTCAGCGCTACGGGCAAAGTGGCTGACCAGCTCTTCGCGATATTCTTCCAGTTCGGCTTTGTTCTTTTCCAGTTCGTATTGCAGTGACTGCTGCTGACGCAATTTGCGGTTACCGAAACGCATGGCCACAGCACCAATGATGATGCCGACGACTAAACCGATTAGCGCATATTCCCAGGTCATGAACTTCTCCCGTTGTCTTGTTGTTCCGTAGGGTGTTGGCTCGGCTCCTGCCTGTGCCTGATTATGCCACTATAACCGCTATTTCCGCAGAAGTGGAATCCTGACGTATCATCGCGTAGTGTAGAACGGCCTTTTTTTCATCAGCCACGCGCGCTGGTGAGGTTTAACTAAAGGAATAACAACAACATCATGCAAAACCTGTCCCCTTCATCGCGTTACCAACTGGCCCTGAGCGAGGGCACACACCAGCCGGATGATGTCCAGCGTGAAGCGGTTAACCGCCTGGACACGATTTATCAGGAAATTCTGGCGAAACCCGCCGATGCGGTGCAGAGCAGTGGGCTGAAGGCGGCATTCGGCCGTTTACTGGGCAAAAAAGAGCCCACGGTAAACGCACCGGTTCGTGGATTATATATGTGGGGTGGCGTTGGGCGGGGTAAGACCTGGCTGATGGACATGTTCTACCAGAGCCTGCCCGGCACGCGTAAGCAGCGTCTGCACTTTCACCGTTTTATGCTGCGGGTCCATGAAGAGCTGACGGCGCTCCAGGGCGAAACCGACCCGCTGGAGATTGTGGCCGATCGCTTCAAGGCGGAAACGGACGTGCTCTGCTTCGACGAGTTCTTTGTTTCCGATATTACGGATGCCATGTTGCTGGGGGGCCTCATGAAAGCGCTGTTTGCGCGTGGGATTACCCTGGTGGCGACCTCAAATATCCCGCCGGATGAGCTTTATCGCAATGGTCTTCAGCGGGCGCGTTTCCTGCCAGCCATAGATGCCATTAAGCAGCACTGCGACATCATGAATGTCGATGCCGGCGTCGATTATCGTCTGCGCACATTAACGCAGGCGCACCTGTGGCTTTCACCGCTGAACGCCGACACAGCCAGCGAGATGGATAAACTCTGGCTGGCGCTGGCAGGGGCACCGCGGGATAACGCGCCAGCGCTGGAGATTAATCATCGCCCGTTGTCGACGCTTGGCGTAGAGAACCAGACGCTGGCCGTCTCGTTTGCAACGCTCTGCGTGGACGCCCGCAGCCAGCATGACTACATTGCGCTTTCACGTCTGTTCCATACCGTTATGTTGTGGGATGTGCCCGTTATGACCCCACTCATGGAGAGCGAAGCGCGCCGCTTCATCGCGCTGGTAGATGAGTTTTACGAGCGCCACGTTAAGCTGGTGGTCAGCGCCGAGGTGCCTTTATATGAGATCTATCAGGGCGAGCGCCTGAAGTTTGAGTTCCAGCGCTGCCTGTCGCGCCTGCAAGAGATGCAGAGCGAAGAGTACCTCAAGCGTGAGCATATGCCGTAATAAATGCGCCCCTCTCCCCGTGGGAGAGGGGCTGGGGGTGAGGGCACCAGACCGCACAGTACGCAACCCCGAAAAACCCATTCCAAATCACATTTAAGGGTCGATCTTTGACCTCAACTTCTCTATAATCTTGCGACCCCACGTTACGAGAAGGTTTTTTTCCCGAAACTTTCTATGTGTCGGCATGTGCTATTCGAAGGGGTAGGTTTGCCGGACTTTGTCGTGTGAACCTCAACTGACTAAACGTTTGGGTGTTCACCAACGTGTAACTTATTATTTGGGTAAGCTTTTAATGAAAACTTTTACAGCTAAACCAGAAACCGTACAGCGCGACTGGTATGTTGTTGACGCGACCGGTAAAACTCTGGGCCGTCTGGCTACTGAACTGGCTCGTCGCCTGCGCGGTAAGCATAAAGCGGAATACACTCCGCACGTTGATACCGGTGATTACATCATCGTTCTGAACGCTGACAAAGTTGCTGTTACCGGCAACAAGCGTACTGACAAAATGTACTACCACCACACCGGCCACATCGGTGGTATCAAAGAAGCGACCTTTGAAGAGATGATTGCCCGCCGTCCTGAGCGTGTGATTGAAATCGCGGTTAAAGGCATGCTGCCAAAAGGCCCGCTGGGTCGTGCTATGTTCCGTAAACTGAAAGTTTACGCAGGCAACGAGCACAACCACGCGGCACAGCAACCGCAAGTTCTTGACATCTAATCGGGATTATAGGCAATGGCTGAAAATCAATACTACGGCACTGGTCGCCGCAAAAGTTCCGCAGCTCGCGTTTTCATCAAACCGGGCAGTGGTAAAATCGTAATCAACCAGCGTTCTCTGGAACAATACTTCGGTCGCGAAACTGCCCGCATGGTAGTTCGCCAGCCGCTGGAACTGGTTGATATGGTAGAAAAACTGGATCTGTACATCACCGTTAAAGGTGGTGGTATCTCCGGTCAGGCAGGTGCGATCCGTCACGGTATCACCCGCGCTCTGATGGAGTACGACGAATCCCTGCGTTCTGAACTGCGTAAAGCTGGCTTCGTTACTCGTGACGCGCGTCAGGTTGAACGTAAGAAAGTGGGTCTGCGTAAAGCACGTCGTCGTCCACAGTTCTCCAAACGTTAATCCATTCTGCTTACGCAGAACGATTGGCGAAAAACCCGCTTCGGCGGGTTTTTTTATGGATAATACGCAGGTTATCCACAGTAACATTTCATATATCTTCTCTTTTTCCACATTTCCGGAATCCCCTCACCACAAAGCCATCAAAATCTGGTAAACTATCATCCAATTTTCTGCCCAAATATCGGTGAATACTCGATTTTTGTTCGATTCTTGAACAATGTGTCTTCTCTGGGATGGGCGATACATCATCTGGCTGGCCCCGTTGGGCTGGTAGCAGTAAAAATTCTGAATATACCTGGAGGTTTTCATGGCTGTCGCTGCCAACAAACGTTCGGTAATGACGCTGTTTTCTGGTCCTACTGACATTTATAGCCATCAGGTTCGTATCGTGCTGGCCGAGAAGGGTGTCAGTTTTGAGATCGAGCATGTGGAAAAGGATAACCCGCCTCAGGATCTGATCGATCTCAACCCGAGCCAAAGCGTACCGACGCTGGTGGATCGCGAGCTGACCCTGTGGGAATCCCGTATCATTATGGAATACCTGGATGAGCGTTTCCCGCATCCGCCGCTGATGCCTGTTTATCCTGTTGCGCGTGGTGAAAGCCGCCTGTACATGCAGCGTATCGAGAAAGACTGGTACTCGCTGATGAACGTTATTGTCAACGGTTCCTCTTCTGAAGCGGATGCTGCACGTAAACAGCTGCGTGAAGAGCTGCTGGCGATTGCGCCGGTATTTGGTCAAAAGCCTTTCTTCCTGAGCGACGAATTCAGCCTGGTAGATTGCTACCTGGCTCCGCTGCTGTGGCGTCTGCCAACCCTGGGCGTAGAGTTCAGCGGTCCTGGCGCGAAAGAGCTGAAAGGCTACATGACTCGCGTCTTTGAACGCGACTCTTTCCTGGCATCCTTAACTGAACCGGAACGTGAAATGCGTCTCGGCCGAGGCTAATGACTGTGGAAATGTCACAACTTTCACCACGCCGTCCGTATCTGCTGCGCGCCTTCTATGAATGGCTGCTGGATAACCAGCTCACGCCGCACCTGGTTGTGGATGTGACGTTGCCGGGCGTGCTGGTTCCAATGGAATACGCGCGCGACGGACAGATTGTACTGAATATTGCGCCACGCGCAGTGGGTAACCTGGAGCTGGCGAACGACGAAGTGCGCTTTAATGCGCGCTTCGGCGGCGTGCCGCGTCAGGTTTCCGTGCCGCTGGCAGCTGTGCTGGCTATCTACGCCCGTGAAAACGGTGCGGGCACAATGTTTGAGCCGGAAGCAGCTTATGATGAAGAGGTTGCGAGCCTGAACGATGAAGAGGGCGGCGTTGGGACCGAGAGCGAAACGGTGATGTCTGTGATTGATGGTGATAAGCCCGATCGCGAAGATGATAACGATCCTGATGACGATCCGCCGCCGCGCGGAGGACGTCCGGCATTACGCGTTGTAAAATAACGCTAACTCAATTTTAATCTTAACGGTCAGGTTTATGCCTGGCCGTTTTTTTTTGGAGAAAATTATATATTTTTTAAATTGATCGAAAAATAAGAATATGAGACTGCATTTTTCGTTTTTTTTTATCTCGAGAAGAATGGTTACAATAATAAACGCAATGAATAATTTAAGCGGGTAGCCTTGCGTAATACCCGATTTAATAATTCATGATTATTATATCAGAGAAACTAAAAGTATAAATTAAATTTGCTAAATTGCATATATTTATAAAAATAATATTATAAAGTTCCCCAGTGACAGCTCATATTGCAAAAATAGTTTTGTACCTGATGGAAACCTATTTTTAATTATCATATGTTAAGGATTAACGAATGAAAAAAGTTCTTATTGCCACCGCACTGTCTCTTTGCGTCGCTTCCGCATTTGCTGCTGATACCGCAGTATTGCAGGTAAAAGGTAAGCTGACAAATGCTGCCTGTACTCCAGAATTAAGTAAAGGTGGTGTAGTAGATTACGGTACTATTCACCTTGGTTCATTGTCTGCCAGCGCAGTAAACCAGTTAGGTCAGAATAATATCGATCTAACCATCACTTGTTCTGCTGCGACGAAAGTTTCGTGGACTATGGTTGACGATCGTGCAGAGACGAATGCGGGTTTAACCGTTAATAACGCAATGTTTACCGGTGCAAGCCTATCCAATTCTAGTCAGACCTACGGTGTAGGTAAAACAACGGGCGGCGTGAACATCGGCAGCTATGCAATGTTTGTTAAGGTTGATAGCGTAACCGCTGACGGGGCGACAGTTGATCCTATTTACACTCAGAATGGTGATACCTCCAAGTGGACCACGAGCACGAATGGTTCTAGTCAGGCTCAAAACATCCGTGAGTTTACTGTTGCAAAATCTGGCGAAAAAGTTCCATTGGCATTCCTGAGTGCAACATTCCCGCTGGTGACATCACTGGCTATTCAGGATACTACCACGCTGGCCATTACCGACGATACCACACTTGATGGTCAGCTGACTATCAGCCTGAAATATTTATAATATTTTAAAAGTTATAATATTTTAAAATCGGTATATTAATTAAAAAGGGAATAAACATATCTTGTTTATTCCTTTCTAACTACACGTGAACATGGAATGTTGTGTTGTGGATTAAAGGAGTGATAATTATGTCTTGTTTAAAGAAAACCTTACTGAAGTCCGTTATTGCTGCCGCTCTGTTTTCAGCTCAATTCTCGACGTATGCAGCAGGAATGGTTCCTGAAACCAGTTTACTGGTAATTGATGAGGCAACGCACAGCGGTACGATCAACGTCAAAAATACGGACAGCTTTCCGGCTCTGTTATATACCAATGTCCTTGATTTACCGGACGATCAGGGTTTAAAACTGATTTCCACCCAACCAGTGGTACGTCTGGAGCCTGGCCAGACCCAGCAGCTTCGTTTTATTTTACAAAATAAAGAACCGCTGGAGGCTGAGCACTATAAACGTGTGACGTTCGAGGGTATTCCGCCGAAAAGCGATAACAAGAACATTAAGATCGGATTTAATCTTCGTCAGGATTTGCCTGTGCTTATCCGTCCGGCGAAACTGGCGGTTGTTACCGATGCATGGAAGTACCTGGAATGGAACGCAACGGGTACAACGCTTACGGTGAAAAACCCCAGCAAATACGTTGTGCGTTTGGCACAAAACGTTATGACTCAGCCATCTGGCACCGCAGGCACGCTGCCTAAAACGTATATTTTACCAGGCCAAAGTATGACCGCAACTCTGAAGAAAACGGTGAGCGGCGATAATAAAGTGAAATTTTTCCCGGCCAGTCGCTACGGTGTGGAAGTACCGAGCTTTGTTTCAGAATTAAATAAATAACACTCAATAGGGATATGACGGTGTGTAAAAAAAGCCGCCTTGCACTTTGTGTCCGCGCTATTCTTTGCGGCACATTACCTCTGGTAGTCCTCGCGTCACCCTCTTTGTATGCGAGGGAAGTGACGTTTGATACGGGCATTATTCAGTCACGTGGATTAAGCCCCGATTTAAACCATTACTTTGCACAAGCGCCACGATTCTTACCCGGCACACACTCTGTACAGGTTAAAGTGAATGGGAAAGATCGCGGTACGGCCGCTGCACGTTTTAATGAAGACGGCGAGCTCTGTATTGATAAAGATTTTCTGGATTTTGCCGGGATTATGCCTGTCCCGCTCAAGGCTGGCGAAGCGTGCCATGATATCCGCAGCGATTATGCGCAGGCGGTTGTCAACGCATTACCAAACCAGGACGCGGTAGAGCTTTATTTACCCCAGGAGGCAATTAACAGTTTAACCTCCAATATTAAACACTTTCAGCAAGGTGGCACGGCGGGGTTACTGAACTACTCATTATTCAGTACCCGTAACGAATATGGCGACAGCGATAACAGCCGCTATTCGCAGGCTAGCCTGGAGGCTGGCTTTAATACGATGGACTGGTCTGTGCGCAGCCGTTATATCCTGACGGATGATGATGGCGATAAAAATGCGGAAAGCATTTACACCTACGCGGAGCATGTATTTGTTCCCCAGCGCCTGACCATGCAGGTGGGTGAAATTAACGCCATGTCCGGTGTATTAAGCGGCGTGCCGATTACGGGGGTGCAGCTCATGCCCACCAACGGCCTGGAAAGGGACGGGACTGGCGTAAGCGTATCGGGTATCGCCCGTTCCTCGCAGGCGCGCGTTGAGGTGCGCCAGAGTGGTCGTCTCGTCTACAGTACGTTAGTGCCGGCGGGTCCGTTTACCCTGGACGATATGCCAGTTGTCAGAAATAACGTCGATCTCGACGTGACTGTCGTGGAATCAGATGGCTCTTCAAGCCACTTCATTGTGCCTGCTTCCGCAGTCAGAACCCGCAAGCTGGGGCGTCCGCAGGGATTGACCATGTCTGTGGGCCAGGTACGGAGTATTGACAGCGATTATAGCGATCCGCTGGTCGCGAACGTCTCTGACGGCTGGCGTATCACACCATGGATGAACGTACTGGCATCCGGCGCAGTGGCAGAAAAGTATCAGGCTGCGGGCGGCAGCGCGGAGTTTATGCTCTCTGATATATGGGGCATCACGACTACCGCTGCGGCAAGTAAAGAGCAGTTTGGCGACAGTAATAGCGGGCTCAAAACCGAGCTGCAAAGCGATTTAACGCTGGGTGAACACGTGAGCCTTTCCGCCAGCGCAACGCATTTTAGCAGCGGTTACCGCGAGCTTGCCGATGCGCTGGATGATGAATTTCAGCCTAATGATAATACTTACAGCGGCAACGTAAGTTTTGCGACAGGGATTGCGGGTACGTTTAGCGCAGGGTTTAACTACAACCAGAGCGCAAACTACGAGGACAGCCGCTACCTGCTGCTGTCGTGGGGTAAAACCTTTAAATATGCCAGCATCACCGTGAACTGGCAGAGCGCCGTCGGAAATACTGATGACGAGCAGGATGACGATATGCTCTACGTCAACCTGAGCATTCCACTCGGCGGCTCGCAAAGCCTGAGCAGCTATATGCGCAAGCAGGGTGACAGAACCACCTATGGTGTCGCGAACAGCGGCGCCATTGGCGATAACACCAATTATTATATCTCTGCGGATCGTGATAACGATGAGAATGAGAATAGCTTTAACGGCAATATCAACACTAACCTGCACTATACCCAGTTGAGCGTTGGTGGGGGCAGCAGCGGTAGTAACCAGCGCAACTATAGCGCAACGCTGACGGGCGGTATCGCAATGCATAAAGATGGCGTGACCTTCTCGCCGTACGCTATTAAAGATACGTTCGCCATCGCTAAGCTGAACGAGCCGAAGAGTGGCGTAGAGATTTCAACGCCGCAGGGCACCATCTGGACCGATCATTGGGGACAGGCTGTGGTACCGGGGCTGAATGAGTGGCGTAACTCCCGTATTGAAATTGATGCCAATAAACTTCCGCCAAGCATGACGCTGGCGAACGGCATTAAATACGTTGCGGCAGGGCATGCTTCCGTTAGTGAAGTCAGCTTTAAAATCCTGAATAGCCGTCGCGTGATGCTGCGGGTGAAGAGAGCGGATGGTACACCACTGGCGAAGGGGTTATCCATTGTTGATGAGAAGGGCAATTATATCGTCACCAGCGTGGATGGTACACCACTGGCGAAGGGGTTATCCATTGTTGATGAGAAGGGCAATTATATCGTCACCAGCGTGGATGACGGCCATGTGTTTATCAATGATGCCGATCAGCTGAAAGGGCTGTATGCCATGGATGACAATAACAATCGGCTTTGTCAGATTCACTATACCTTAAGTGATAAAAAAGATGACGAAGCGTTCTATGAGGAAGTAAACGGAGTATGCCAATGAAGACTCAGCGCGTAATCAAAGTAGCGACGTTTCTGGCGTTTTGTTTACCCGGTTTGACGCTTGCCGAAGATTGTCAGATCACGCTTTCTCAGCCCATAGTAGATTATAAACAGCTCAAGCGTGACGATATTGTTACGTCTCAGCAAAGCTGGCATAAATTGCCGGAACGGGAAGTTACCGTGAATGTGTTTTGTCCAGACAAACAGAAGCTGGCAGTGCTTTTACAGGGTAATGCTGGAGAGAAAGGTCGCTTCCGTTTTGGTCAGAATGGCGGTGTCGCAGTTAAAATTGATGATATGAATGTTGATGGCAAAAGCTATACCGTGGGTAAAACGGTTGATCAGCTTAACTTTACGCCGGAAAGCGGGTCGCCTTCGCCATTCTATTTAAGAAATAATGAAGCCGTCGTCGCGGTTGAAAATAACCAGGCCGTTACGGGCCAGCAGATGACATTTACAGCTACGATATTCCCTGTGCTTAATGAAAGTGCATTCAGTAATAATGCCGATCAAACAACGCTGGAAAGCGATTTAAGCTGGAAAATATTGCAAAATAATCCATAGGCAATGTGGTGATGATATCGTAATAACGTTATCTTTAAGCGTTGCAGGATTGTTTTATCACGAATGGTACGCCATTTAATTAGTAAGTGCGGAATATACAACCCATTCTTTACATGAATAAAAGATTGGGTTGGGTTTCCGTGAATCAATAATGTTAAGGATTAACAAATGAAAAAAGTTCTTCTCGCTACCGCGTTGTCTCTTTGTGTCGCTTCCGCATTTGCTGCTGATACCGCAGTATTGCAGGTAAAAGGTAAGCTGACAAATGCCGCTTGTACTCCTCAGTTAAGTAACGGCGGTGTCGTAGATTATGGCACTATCCATTTGGGTGAGCTCTCTGCAACAGCTGTTAACCAGTTAGGTGACAAAGATATTAACCTGACGATTACATGCGGTGCGCCTACTCAGGTTGGTTGGGTTGTGAATGACGATCGCGAGTCAAGTAAGGCTGGTATTAATGTCGATTTCAACGGCACAATGCAAAACATTTCTTACTATCAGTATGGCGTAGGTAAAACCACAGGTGGTGTGAATATTGGTAACTATATGCTTTTCATCAAAAATAAGAAAGTCACCATTGATGGGCAAGAGGGCGACGAAATTTTTTCAAACGTCGACTGGAATGGCTCTAAATGGGAATCAGGCGGTGCGGTTCGCAGCGACGGTATCTCCATTATCAGTGCCGCAACCACAGGCACAACGACCCCTGTTGCATTTACCACTGCGGTTTTCCCACTGGTTACCTCTCTGGCTATTCAGGGGACCGATACGCTGGCGATTACTGACGATACATCTTTAGATGGTCAGGCAACAATTACCCTGAAATACCTTTAAGTTATTTGGATATTAATATCCCGCTCTGTCGTTGTGTAAGGCTATATTAGCATTTACGCTTACAGCGGATTATTTAGGTTTGAATATGTAGAGGGAGTAACTTCCCTCTTTGTTTAGAAAATTCTGTTTTTAATAGCGAGAGTAGCCCACTTTATTAAAAGCAGAAAGAACATTTACATTAACGTTAAGAATTAACAAATGAAAAATGTTGTATTGGCTTCTATGCTTGTCATGTTTGTATCTTCTGCCTTTGCCGCAGACACCGCCGTACTGAAAGTCACAGGCGTTCTGACAAATAGCAGTTGCATCCCTGAAATCAGCGGCGGTGGCGTGGTAGATTACGGTACGATCCACCTGTCAGCCCTGAACACCACTGCTATTAACCAGCTGGGCCAGAAAGATTTCTCTCTTTCTATTACCTGCCCTGCGCTGACCAAAGCGGGCTTTAGCGTTTCTGACGACCGTACTGGTACTGCGCCAAACATTATGGTTAAAGATGGTGCGGGTAACGGTAACGATATTATTCAGCCGCTCAATATGTTTGGTCTGAATAAGACCGCAGGAAACGTTAACATCGGTAACTACACCATTTTCGTGAAAAACGACACGATTACTGCTGATGGTGCCACTGTTGGGGCGATCTACAGCGCAGACAACGGCACCAGCTGGTCTGATAACGGCACACTGATGGTTAATGACGGTAGCCAGATTGTATCCGTTGCTACAGTTGGCAGCACCGCGCCAGTTGCGTTTAAAAACCTGGTCATTCCGATGGCGGTTTCTGCTGCGATTCAGGATACCAATACGCTGGCTATTACTGATGATACCAACATGGATGGTCAGGCAACGTTTACCATCAAGTATCTGTAATATTCAGAAACTGGCAGAATATAAAAATAATGCCCGGCATTGCCGGGCATTATTATTTACACTTCGAGGAAGTTCATGATCCCATCAGCCGCTTTACGACCTTCGGCAATCGCCGTGACCACCAGGTCAGAGCCACGAACGATGTCGCCACCGGCGAAGATTTTCGGGTTGCTGGTCTGGAACGCGTTGTCGCTGCCTTCTGGCGCAATGATGCGGCCCTGAGAGTCCAGCTCTACGCTGTGCTTCGCCAGCCACTCCATGCTGTGAGGACGGAAACCAAACGCCATCACCACGGCGTCAGCCGGGATCACGTGTTCAGAACCGGCCACGATCTCCGCGCGACGACGGCCTTTCGCATCTGGCGCACCCATCTCCGTGCGCGCCATCTTCACGCCGCTCACTTTACCATTGGCATTCACTTCAATACCCAGAGGCTGAATGTTGAACTGGAACTCGACGCCCTCTTCACGCGCGTTTTTCACTTCGCGTTTAGAACCCGGCATGTTCTCTTCGTCACGACGGTAGGCACAGATGACATGCGCCGCATTCTGACGAATGGAGGTACGCACGCAGTCCATCGCGGTATCACCGCCGCCCAGCACCACCACGCGTTTGCCTTCCATACTGACGAACGGCTCATCGGCGGTCTCGCCGTAGCCCATTAGCTGTTTGGTATTCGCAATCAGGAACGGCAGCGCGTCGTACACGCCTGGCGCATCTTCGTTCTCCAGACCACCGCGCATGGACTGATAGGTTCCCACGCCCAGGAACACGGCGTCGTAATCTTTCAGCAGGTCGTCGAGCTGTACGTCGCGGCCCACTTCGGTGTTGAGTTTGAACTCAATGCCCATGCCGGTGAAGATTTCGCGGCGGCGGGTCATGACCTCTTTCTCCAGCTTGAAGGCCGGGATACCGAAGGTCAGCAGGCCGCCAATCTCTGGGTGGCGATCGAAGACCACCGCCTTCACGCCGTTACGGGTCAGCACGTCCGCACAGGCCAGGCCTGCCGGGCCCGCGCCGATAATCGCCACGCGCTTGTCGGTTTGACGCACACCGGTCATATCCGGACGCCAGCCCATCTCGAACGCTTTATCGTTGATATAGCGTTCGATGTTGCCGATGGTCACCGCGCCAAACTCGTCGTTCAGCGTACAGGAGCCTTCACACAGACGATCCTGAGGGCACACGCGGCCGCACACTTCCGGCAGGGTGTTGGTCTGATGAGACAGCTCGGCGGCTTCAAAAATACGCCCTTCGTTGGCCAGCTTCAGCCAGTTCGGGATGTAGTTATGGACCGGACACTTCCATTCGCAGTAAGGGTTACCGCAGGACAGGCAGCGGTCTGCCTGTGCTTTGGCCTGGCCTTCTGAAAACGGCTCATAGATTTCAACAAATTCAATTTTACGGATCTTCAGCGGTTTCTTTGGCGGATCAACACGCTGAAGGTCGATAAACTGGTAAACGTTCTGGCTCATCTGAATTCCTTACTGCGCCTGCACGCGCAGCTCTGCTGCGCTACGACTACGGTGACCCAACAGGGCTTTAACATCGCTGGACTTCGGCTTAACCAGCGCGAATTTCGCAGAGAACGCCGGCCAGTTGGCCAGGATCTCTTCGCCGCGCGAAGAACCGGTATGCTGCACGTGTTCGGTAATTAAGCCGCGCAGGTGTTCTTCGTGGATGGCCAGAGTATCAACGTCCAGCACTTCCACCAGCTCAGGGTTCACGCGTTTGCGGAACTCACCGTCTTCATCCAGGACGTAGGCAAAACCGCCCGTCATGCCCGCGCCAAAGTTCACGCCGGTTTTACCCAGGACGCACACTATTCCGCCCGTCATGTATTCACAGCCGTTATCGCCGATGCCTTCCACCACGGTGATGGCGCCGGAGTTACGCACCGCAAAACGCTCGCCCGCACGGCCCGCGGCAAAGAGACGACCGCCGGTTGCACCGTACAGACAGGTATTGCCGATGATGCTTGCTTCATGGCTGCGGAAGGCTGAACCAACCGGAGGACGCACCGCCAGCAGACCGCCCGCCATGCCTTTTCCGACGTAGTCGTTGGCATCACCGGTCAGGTATAACTCAACGCCACCCGCGTTCCACACGCCGAAGCTCTGACCCGCGGTACCGCTGAAATGCGCGGTAATCGGATCCGACGCCAGACCCTGATCACCGTGCGTTTGCGCGATGTAACCGGAGAGAGACGCACCCACGGAACGGTCGGTGTTGCGGATATCAAACCAGAACGTTTTGCTCTGCTTCTCATCCACATACGGCTTCGCCTGTTGCAGCAGCTGTGCGTTCAGCACGCCGTTATCGAACGGCGGGTTGTTCTCGGTACAGTAAACCGCTTTGCCAGGATGCGGCTGAGCGGTTTCCAGCAGCTTGGACAGCTCCAGCTTCTGCTGCTTGGCCGTGAAGCCCTCAAGCTCTTTCAGCAGGTCGGTACGGCCAATCAGATCCACCAGACGCTTCACGCCCAGCTGCGCCATCAACTCGCGGGTTTCACGGGCGATGAAGTCAAAGTAGTTAGTCACTTTGAACGGCAGGCCGTGATAGTGGTTCTTACGCAGCTTTTCGTCCTGGGTAGCAACGCCCGTTGCACAGTTGTTCAGGTGGCAAATACGCAGGTATTTACAGCCGAGCGCAACCATTGGGCCGGTACCAAAGCCGAAGCTTTCCGCTCCCAGAATCGCCGCTTTGATGATGTCGAGGCCGGTTTTCAGCCCACCGTCCACCTGCAAACGGATCTTGTGACGCAGGCCGTTAGCGACCAGCGCCTGCTGGGTTTCCACCAGGCCGAGCTCCCACGGACAGCCCGCATATTTCACGGAGGAGAGCGGGCTTGCGCCGGTGCCGCCGTCGTAACCGGCGATGGTGATCAGATCCGCATAGGCTTTCGCCACGCCGGTGGCAATGGTGCCAACGCCCGGTTCGGAAACCAGCTTCACGGAGATCATCGCTTTCGGGTTGACCTGTTTCAGGTCGAAAATCAGCTGCGCCAGATCTTCGATAGAGTAAATATCGTGGTGCGGCGGCGGGGAGATCAGCGTCACGCCTGGCACCGAGTAGCGAAGCTTAGCGATGTACGGGGTGACTTTATCACCCGGCAGTTGACCGCCTTCACCCGGTTTTGCCCCCTGAGCGACCTTAATCTGGATCACGTCGGCGTTAACCAGGTACGCAGGCGTTACGCCAAAGCGACCGGACGCCACCTGCTTGATACGGGACACTTTGTTGGTGCCGTAGCGGGCCGGATCTTCACCGCCTTCGCCGGAGTTGGAGTTGCCGCCGATGCTGTTCATGGCTTCCGCCAGCGCTTCGTGGGCTTCCGGGCTCAGCGCGCCGATGGACATCGCCGCGGTATCGAAGCGTTTGAACAGCTCAGACGCGGGTTCAACCTCGGCAATGCTGACCGCTTCCTCACCCGGATTGAGGGCAATGAGATCGCGCAGCGTCGCCGCGGGACGGTTGTTCACCAGCTCAGCATACTGCTGATAATCGCTGTACTCGCCGCTCTGCACCGCCTGTTGCAGCGTGCGCACTACGTCCGGGTTATAAGCGTGATACTCACCCCCGTGGACATATTTCAGCAGGCCGCCCTGTTCCAGCGGCTTACGTGCCAGCCAGGCGCGTTTCGACAGGTTAACCAGATCCTGCTGGAAGTCAGCAAAACCAGCGCCACCGATACGGCTGACCACGCCCTGGAAGCAGAGGTTGGCGACCTCGTTATGCAGGCCGACCGCTTCAAACAGCTTCGAGCAGCGGTAAGAGGCGATGGTCGAGATGCCCATTTTGGACATGATCTTGTACAGACCTTTGTTGATGCCGTTACGGTAGTTCAGCATCACAGCACGGTAGTCTTTGTCGATCGCGCGGGTATCTACCAGGCGTGCCAGCGTTTCGTAGGCCAGGTACGGATAAATCGCCGTGGCGCCAAAGCCTAACAGCACCGCAAAGTGGTGCGGGTCGCGCGCGCTCGCGGTTTCAACGATGATGTTGGCATCGCAGCGCAGGCTCTTGTCCACCAGACGCGTCTGGATAGCCCCCACCGCCATGGGGGCAGGCACCGGCAGACGGTTTTTCGCGATGTTGCGGTCAGACAGCACCAGCAGAACGGTGCCGTTACGTACCATCTGCTCGGCTTTGTCGCACAGCGCGTTCACCGTCTCTTCGAGGCTCTTTTCGGTCACGTCGAAGGTGATATCGAGCGTGTCGGCGCGATAGTGCTCCTCGGTCATGGTGGTGAGCTGTTTGAAATCGGAGTACAACAGGATCGGTGATTTAAAGGTCAGACGGTGCGCCTGGCCTTCGGCTTCACAGAATACGTTCATCTCACGGCCGATGCTGGTGGCCAGCGACATGACGTGGGCTTCGCGCAGCGGGTCTATTGGCGGGTTAGTGACCTGCGCAAACTGCTGACGGAAATAGTCGTAAATAATGCGTGGCTGGCTGGAAAGCACGGCAAACGGGGTATCGTCACCCATTGAGCCGACCGCTTCCTGGCCGTTTTCGCCGAGAACGCGAATAACCGAGTCCAGTTCTTCCGCGCTGTAGTTAAACTGCTTCTGGAAGCTCGCGAGGGTGTCATCGTCCAGCTCGCGGCTGCCCACTTCTTCGTCCGACAGATCTTCAAACGGCACCAGACGACGCACGTTTTTCTCCATCCACTCTTTGTACGGATGGCGGCTCTTCAGATCGTTGTCGGTTTCGGCGGAATGCAGAATACGCCCACCGCGGGTGTCGATCACCATCAGCTCGCCCGGACCGACGCGGCCTTTTTCGACCACTTCGTCAGGCTGGTAATCCCAGATGCCGACTTCAGAGGCGCAGGTGATGAGCTTGTCTTTGGTGATAACGTAGCGCGCCGGACGCAGACCGTTACGGTCCAGGTTACAGGCGGCAAAACGACCGTCGGACATCACGATGCCCGCCGGGCCGTCCCACGGCTCCATGTGCATGGAGTTAAAGTCGAAGAACGCGCGCAGCTCAGGGTCCATATCCGGGTTGTTCTGCCAGGCCGGTGGCACGAGCAGACGCATGGCGCGCACGATATCCATCCCGCCCGCCAGCAGCAGCTCCAGCATGTTATCCATGGAGCTGGAGTCCGAGCCGGTTTCGTTGACGAACGGTGCGGCATCGTGCAGGTCCGGGATCAGCGGGGTCTGGAACTTATAGGTACGGGCGCGGGCCCACTGGCGGTTGCCGGTAATGGTGTTGATCTCACCGTTGTGCGCCAGGTAGCGGAACGGCTGAGCCAGCGGCCAGCGTGGAACGGTGTTGGTGGAGAAGCGCTGGTGGAACAGGCAAATGGCCGATTCCAGACGCAGGTCCGCCAGGTCCAGGTAGAAGCGCGGCAGGTCAGCCGGCATACACAGACCTTTATAGATGTTCACCAGGTTAGAGAGGCTACAGACGTAGAACTCTTTATCGTCCTGAAGACGTTTTTCAATGCGGCGGCGTGCGATAAACAGACGGCGTTCCATATCACGCGGACGCCAGCCCGCAGGCGCGTTGACGAAAATCTGTTCAATACGAGGCAGCGAGGAGAGGGCGATTTCACCGAGCACCCCTTCGTTGGTTGGCACATCGCGCCAGCCGACAATCGACAGGGTTTCACGCTGAAGTTCTTCTTCAACGATGCGGCGTGACGCGGCAGCTTTTTCTGGATCCTGATTCAGGAACAGCATACCGACAGCGTAGTTTTTGGCTAAACGCCAGCCGCGCTCTTCCGCCACGATGCGGAAGAAACGATCCGGTTTTTGCAGCAGCAGGCCGCAACCGTCGCCGGTTTTACCATCGGCAAGGATGGCGCCACGGTGCTGCATACGGGCCAGTGCGTGAATAGCAGTACGCACTACCTTGTGGCTAGGTTCGCCTTCTATGTGGGCGATCAGGCCGAAACCACAGTTATCCTTCTCAAGGGATTTATCGTACAACATATCAGTGAACCTCCCCAGGCTCGTCGGGCTTCCCACTGAACTTTACCGTGGCGCACAGGCACAGAAAGAGCATGGCGACGGGGTTTGCGTTTCATACGCGGACCTCGCATTCGCCCTCTTTTTCATCCTTTCGCGCAGGTAAACAAGTTTGAGGACTTGCTTCAGAGGGAATCTCAATTACTGCATAAATATGATGAGCAGGCCGCTCATCCAGAAAGCTTCCAGCGGATTTCCAACTTATCGGGAATTGGTACACAGGTCAAATGGCAATCTTATTTATACAAAAATGTGCTAAAGAGAGTTTATCTACCTGTATTTTAAGGTTATTTAACTAATTTTACATTGATTGATTGCCCTGAAAGAGCGCAGCGGAGTGTGATCTGACTCACTATATGAAAGCGGTATTATCCATGTAGCGTGCTGAATAGCGGTTTTATAGCAGAACAATAATCTGGCATTGGCCGCAATCCCGCATAAACACACTGTTTTTCAGTGATGGCGCTATAAATGAAAAAAACAATCAGAACATAAGGAAAAGTAATCACATGCGGCGTGAATGAAATTGCAGTAATCCTGAGTATTTATTCATATAGATAAAGGCCGTCCAGGGCGATTGATCCAGGTCATCGCCGACAGAGGCTAAAAATGGCAGGCTTGTCCCCTTTCTTCGGGACGGTCTATCAGATTATGCAGTTACAGAAATTAGTCAATATGTTTGGTGGGGATCTTTTGCAGCGCTACGGACAAAAGGTTCACAAACTGACGCTGCACGGCGGCTTTAGCTGCCCGAACCGCGATGGCACCATCGGGCGTGGTGGCTGCACCTTCTGTAACGTGGCCTCGTTTGCTGACGAGGCCCAGCAGCATAAATCTATCGCTGAACAGCTCGCCCATCAGGCGAGTCTGGTGAACCGCGCGAAGCAGTATCTGGCCTATTTCCAGGCCTATACCAGCACGTGGGCGGAGGTGCAGGTGCTGCGCTCGATGTATCAGCAGGCGGTTGCTCAAGCGAACATTGTCGGGCTGTGCGTGGGGACGCGTCCGGACTGCGTGCCGGACGCCGTGCTGGATTTACTTAGCGAGTACAAAGAGAAGGGCTACGAGATCTGGCTGGAGCTGGGCTTGCAGACCGCGCATGACAAAACCCTGCACCGTATCAATCGCGGGCATGATTTCGCCTGCTATCAGCGCACCACGCGTCTCGCCCGCGAGCGTGGATTAAAAGTCTGCTCGCATCTGATTGTCGGCTTGCCGGGAGAAGGGCAGCAGCACGGGCTGGAAACGCTGGAAAAAGTCGTTGAGACCGGCGTGGATGGCATTAAGCTGCATCCGCTGCATATCGTGAAGGGCAGCATAATGGCGAAAGCCTGGGAAGCGGGGCGGTTATGTGGTATCGAACTCGACGACTATACGGTGACTGCGGGGGAAATGATTCGCCATACGCCGCCGGAGATTGTTTACCACCGCATCTCGGCAAGCGCCCGCCGTCCAACGCTTCTGGCACCGCTATGGTGTGAGAACCGCTGGACGGGGATGCTGGAAATCAACCGCTATCTACAGGAGAACGGCGTACAGGGGTCGGCGCTTGGCCGCCCGTGGGTTCCCACGCTACCGGCGACGGCCGCCTAGCAGACTTCCCAGCATGCCGCGTACTATCTGGTTGGTAATCTGACGCGTCGCGCTTTTTGCCATGGTCTGAACCACGCCATCGCGTTTGCCGCCGCGTGGCCCGGTGCTGCCGAACAGAATATCTTTCAGCCCGCCGAGAATGCCGTCGTCCACGGCAACAGATTGCCCTTTTGCGGCAGGCGCATCCTGCGATTCGGCAGTCGCCTGCACCCCTTTTTGCAGCATCTCGAACGCCGATTCGCGATCCACCTCGTCTTCATACTTTCCGTACACCGGGGAGTGGTTAATCAGGCTGTTGCGTTCATCGTCCGTTACCGGACCCATGCGCGAGCAGGGCGCAATCACCATCGCGCGCTCGACAACTGTCGGGCTACCTTTTGCATCGAGAAACGAAATCAGCGCTTCACCGATGCCCAGCGCCTGAATGGCGGTTTCGGTATCAAAGGCCGGATTGACACGCATGGTTTGCGCCGCGGCTTTCACCGCTTTCTGATCTTTCGGCGTAAAGGCGCGCAGGGCGTGCTGCACGCGGTTACCCAACTGCCCCAGTACGTTGTCCGGAATATCCGACGGGTTTTGCGACACAAACCAGACCCCGACGCCTTTGGAGCGGATCAGGCGGATAACCTGTTCAATTTTATCCAGCAGCACCTGCGGCGCGTCGTTAAACAACAGGTGCGCTTCGTCAAAGAAGAACACCAGTTTGGGTTTTTCCAGATCGCCTGCTTCCGGCAGTTGTTCGTACAGTTCAGAGAGCATCCACAGCAGGCTGGCGGCGTAAAGCTTCGGCATCTGGTAGAGCTTCTCTGCGCTCAGAATGTTGATGATGCCTTTGCCGCTGCTGTCGGTACGCATCCAGTCTTTGATATCCAGCATTGGCTCGCCGAAGAAGTGTTCGGCGCCCTGTTGCTCCAGCGTCAGGAGCCCGCGCTGAATGGCGCCCACTGAGGCGCTGCTAATATTGCCGTACTGGTTCTGGAAGGATTTGGCGTTATCGCCAATGTACTGGGTGATGGCGCGCAGATCTTTGAAGTCGAGCAGCAGTAGCCCCTGATCGTCGGCGATACGGAAGATAATGTTCAGTACCCCGGACTGCACGTCGTTGAGGTTAAGCAGACGAGCCAGCAGCAGCGGGCCGAGGTCGGAGACGGTGGCACGCACCGGATGCCCTTTTTCGCCGAAGATATCCCAGACCACCACCGGATTACCGTGCGGCGTCCAGTCCGTGATACCGATATTTTTCAGGCGCTCAAGCAGTTTTTCTGACGCTGCACCTTCCTGAGCCACCCCAGTTAAATCGCCCTTCACGTCAGCCATAAAAACCGGCACGCCAGTCTCTGACAACGACTCAGCCAGCTTTTGCAGGGTAACGGTTTTTCCCGTCCCGGTCGCGCCGGTGATCAGGCCATGACGGTTCGCCATCGCGGGCAGTAAAAACAGCTCTTTTTCCAGCGTCCTGGCGATTAGCAATGGTGTACTCATGATGCACGTCCTCTCGTAGTCCTGGGTGGAGTATAGGCAACCTGACGGCAAAATGTCTGCGTAAATTCCTCACTTTGCGGCGCATTATCCAGTGCGGACTATGCTTTTGCATACGGTAAACAAAATTTTGGGAAACTATGTCCAGATTCTTTTTTAACGACCGCAAACAGCTTGTCAACGATGCCATTGAAGGCATACTTCTCTCCGCGCCGCACGGTAATCTCGTCAAACTGGATATCGATCCGGCCATCCGCGTGGTGGCTCGCGGCGACTGGGATAAAAGTCGCGTGGCGGTGATCTCCGGTGGCGGCTCCGGCCATGAACCGGCACATGCCGGGTTCGTCGGCAAAGGCATGCTTACCGCAGCGGTGTGTGGCGATCTGTTCGCCTCCCCAAGCGTGGATGCGGTCCTCAATGCCATTGTGGCGGTGACGGGCGACCGTGGCTGCCTGCTGATTGTGAAAAACTACACCGGCGACCGGCTTAACTTTGGCCTGGCGGCGGAAAAAGCCAAACGCTACGGCCTTAAGGTCGAGATGGTTATCGTGGCGGATGATATCGCCCTGCCGGATAACAAGCAGCCGCGTGGTATCGCGGGAACGGCGCTGGTGCATAAAATTGCGGGATATGCGGCAGAGCAGGGGAAATCGCTAAACGACGTGCGGGATATTGCGCAACAGGCCTGCGATAACCTCTGGAGCCTGGGCGTGGCGATGCAAACGTGCAACCTGCCGGGCAGCGATGATGAAGGGGGGCGCATTAAACAAGGCCATGTCGAGCTGGGTTTGGGCATTCACGGCGAGCCGGGAGCTTCCGTCGTGGATACGCAAAACAGCAAAGCCATTATCGACACGCTGGTGACGCCGTTACGCGCGCAGGCGGGGGAAGGGCGTTTTGCGGTGCTGATTAACAATCTTGGTGGCGTATCGGCGTTGGAGATGGCGCTGCTGACCAAAGAGCTGGCGCACTCGGCGCTGAAAGAGAACATTGCGTATCTGATTGGCCCGGCGCCGCTGGTGAGTGCGCTGGATATGAAAGGCTTTTCGTTAACGCTGCTAAAGCTCAACGATTTCTTCGAGAAGGCGATTCACGCCGAGGTCGAGACGCTGGGCTGGCAGAAGCCCGTGGCGTTCGCGCCCCTGCGTACCGTCCCACATAGCGCCCTTCATGATCGCGTGGAATATGCCCCGTCGGACAATACGGAGGTGAGCGAGGCCGTCGCCTCGGTAACGAAAACATTGATTCAGCTGGAAAACCGCCTTAACGCGCTGGATGCCAAAGTAGGCGATGGCGACACGGGCTCCACTTTTGCGCAAGGGGCGCGGGATATTGCGCAGCGACTTGAGGAGAACAACCTGCCCCTTAACGACGTGCCGACATTACTCCTGCTGGTAGGCGAGCGGCTGGCAACGGTGATGGGCGGATCGAGTGGGGTGTTGATGTCGATCTTCTTCACGGCGGCAGGACAAAAGCTTCACGATGGACAGCCGCTACCTGAAGCCTTGCTGAGCGGACTTGCGCAGATGAAGCAGTATGGCGGCGCGGATCTCGGCGATCGTACGCTGATCGATGCGCTGCAACCGGCGCTGGAGGCGTTACAGAAAGGCAATATTCAGGCGGCAGCGCAGGCCGCGCAGCAGGGCGCCGAAGCAACGGCAAAAATGGCGAAAGCCGGCGCGGGACGCTCGTCGTATGTGAATAAAGAGAATCTGGACGGGGTGATGGATCCGGGGGCAGTCGCGGTGGCGGAAGTTTTTAAGACCATGGTAGATGCAAAACGGTAACAACCGTTACCGTTTTTAGTGTTTGCGCCCTCTCCCTGTGAGCTGAGGGATCCCCACAAAATAATGCCTGCACAGACGGCCCCCTCTCCCTTGAGGGAGAGGGTTGGGGTGAGGGCATCAGGCCGCACATTCCCCGGCAATGTCACATCAAAAATCCGCTTTCAACACCACGCGGTAGCGGGCTTTGCCGTCGCGCACGTGCTGGATCGCTTCGTTGATTTTTGACATCGGGTACAGCTCGGTGGTGGGTGCCACTTTTGTGCGTCCGGCAAACTTCATCAGCTTGCGCAGCTCGTACGGTGTACCGGTCGCGGAGCCTGACACGCTGCGATCCCCGCCGATCAGGGTAAACGCCGGAACCGGCAGCGGCTTCATCACCGCACCCACGGTGTGGAAGTTACCGCCGTAGGCCAGCGCTTCAAAGTACGGCTGCCAGTCGAGATCGACGTTTACCGTGTTGATGATCAGGTCAAACTGGCCTGCCAGGGCGGTGAGCGCCTGCGGGTCGCGACTGTTCACCACTTTATCCGCACCCATGGCCAGCACTTCCTGCTCTTTCGCCGGGTTAGAGCTGAACGCCGTGACTTCACAGCCCATCGCGTGCAGCAGCTTGATGGCAATATGCCCCAGCCCGCCAATACCGATCACGCCCACGCGGCTGGTGGCGGTGATGTGATGCATCAGCAGGGGCTTAAAGACGGTGATGCCGCCACACAGCAGCGGACCGGCGGATTCGATATCAATGCTGTCCGGCAGCGGGATAACCCATTGCCAGTCGGCGCGCAGCTTATCGGCGAAACCGCCCTTGTTAAGGATGGTCGGCGTTGCGCCCTCAAGGCAGTTGATCTGGTTGCCGCTGATACAGGCATCGCAGTGACCGCAGCTGCGTGCCGTCCAGCCGATACCCACGCGCTGGCCCACTTTCAGCCCTTTGTCCTGCGCGGCGCTGCCGAGCGCCACGACGCGGCCAATGACTTCGTGCCCGGCAACCAGCGGATAGCTGGAAAAGCCCCATTCATTGTCGATCATCGAGAGATCCGAGTGGCAGATCCCGCAGTAATCAACCTGTACTTCGACGTCTTCCGCTTTTAGTTCGCCCGCATCGTACTCGTACAGCTCAAGTTCTGCACCCGCCTGCGGTGCGGCGTAGCTTTTTATCTTCGACATCGCGTTTCCCCTGTTTTGGTGTGAACTGTGAGTGTAGAGCATTCAGTTTACAGACGCTTAACAGAAGACGGCAGGAACGAAACTTACAGACTTTTCAGCATCCTGACTTCGCAGTCCACGTGGCCCGTGCAGCCCAGTGGCGCATCGATATGCTCAAAGCCCAGATGCTCATACAGGCCAATGGCCTCTTTAAGGAAAGCGGTGGTTTCGAGGTAGCAACGTTTAAAGCCCTGTGAGCGTGCATGTTCCAGGGCGACCAGCGCCAGCTTTTTCGCCAGGCCTTGTCCGCGTATCGTTGGCAGGAAATACATTTTCTGAAGTTCACAGATATCCGGCTCGCTGCAAAGCAGTGGGGCAATGCCGCCGCCGCCCACGACCTGGCCGTCCTGTTCAATGACCCAGTAGGCATGACCCGGCTGGCTGTACAGCTGAAAAAGTTCGTCCAGATTGGGGTCGGCCACGGTGTAGCCTTTGTCGGCGGTCAGGCCATATTCGGCAGAAACCGTGCGGATAACGGCGGCGATAGCCGGGTTGTCCTGCTCAGTGATCCGACGCATTGTCGTCGCGACGGGGGTAATCACGCTCATAGCATTACTCATGACAAAAATTGACACACAACTGCTGTTAATAGCACCGCAGAAAGGGGAGTGCAAGCGAGGAGTTTTCAGGAAGGATACCCCTTACGCCCTGAAGCGTAAGGGGTAAAAGCATTACAGGGCTGCGATAACCGCCTGCTGCTCGATCAGTTTGGTCTTCGCATCGGCGAAGGCAACCAGACGCTCACGCTCTTTGGCGATGACCGCTTCCGGCGCGCGGGCCACAAAGCCCTCGTTCGCCAGTTTGCTTTCGATTTTGCCAATTTCCACGTCGACTTTCGCCACTTCTTTCGCCAGACGCGCCAGCTCCGCGTCTTTGTCGATCAGGCCCGCCATCGGGATCAGCAGCTCCGCGCCGTCGATGATTTTGGTCACGGAAACCGGACCTTTGTCATCGGCAGGCAGCACGGTGATGCTTTCCAGACGCGCCATGGTTTTCAGGAATGTGTTGTTCTCGGTGACGCGACGAACGGCAGCTTCGCTGCAACCGCGCAGCAGCAGCTCCAGTGGTTTACCCGGAGAGATGTTCATTTCCGCGCGGATGTTACGTACCGCAACGATCGCCTGTTTCAGCCACTCGGTATCCGCAGACGCGGCTTCATCCACTTTCGCGGCATCGAATGCCGGGAACGGCTGGAGCATGATGGTATCGGCATTAATACCGGCAATCACCTTCACGCGCTGCCAGATGGTTTCGGTGATGAATGGAATGATCGGGTGCGCAAGGCGCAGCAGACCTTCCAGAACGGTAATCAACGTATTACGCGTGCCGCGCAGTTCCGCTTCAGAACCACCGTTCATGACCGGCTTCGCCAGCTCCAGGTACCAGTCGCAGAACTGGTTCCAGGTGAATTCGTACAGGATGCCTGCCGCGATGTCGAAGCGGTAGCTGTCCAGCGCGTCGCGGAATGCTTTAACCGTCTGGTTAAATTCCGCCAGGATCCAGCGGTCTGCCAGAGACAGGGTCATTTCGCCGCCGTTAAAGCCGCAATCCTGATCTTCGGTGTTCATCAGCACGAAGCGGCTGGCGTTCCACAGCTTGTTACAGAAGTTACGGTAACCTTCCAGACGCTTCATATCCCAGTTGATGTCACGGCCGGTGGAGGCCAGCGCCGCCAGGGTGAAGCGCAGGGCGTCGGTACCGTGAGATTCGATCCCGTTCGGGAACTGCTTCTCGGTACGCTTGCGGATTTTCTCCGCCAGCTGCGGCTGCATCATATTGCCGGTACGTTTTTCCAGCAGCTCTTCCAGAGAGATACCGTCTACCATATCCAGCGGGTCGATAACGTTACCCTTGGATTTGGACATCTTCTGGCCTTCGTCGTCGCGGATCAGGCCGGTCATGTAAACGGTATGGAACGGAACCTGCGGCTTGCCGTCTTCGTCTTTGATGAAGTGCATGGTCATCATGATCATGCGGGCGATCCAGAAGAAGATGATGTCGAAGCCGGAGACCATCACGCTGGTTGGGTGGAACTGACGCAGCGCGTCGGTGTTTTCCGGCCAGCCGAGGGTAGAGAAGGTCCACAGCGCGGAGGAGAACCAGGTATCCAGCACGTCTTCATCCTGGCGCAGGGCAATGTCAGCGCCCAGGTTGTTTTCCTGACGCACTTCCTCTTCGGTGCGGCCAACGTAGACATTGCCTTCGTTGTCGTACCACGCCGGGATACGGTGACCCCACCACAGCTGACGGGAAATACACCAGTCCTGAATATCGCGCATCCAGGAGAAGTACATGTTTTCGTACTGCTTCGGCACGAACTGAATGCTGCCGTTCTCAACCGCTTCCACAGCCGGTTTCGCCAGCACGTCGGCACGCACGTACCACTGGTCGGTCAGCATTGGCTCGATAACTACGCCGCCACGGTCGCCGTACGGCACGGTCAGATCGTGAGGCTTAATCTCTTCCAGCAGGCCGAGCGCGTCAACGGCGGCTACGATGGCTTTACGCGCGGCAAAGCGCTCCAGCTTCTGGAACTCAGCCGGGATGTCGCTGGAATAAACGTCGGACTCGTTGCCTTTGGTGTCATACACTTCTGCGCTTTCGCGGATATCGCCGTCGAAGGTCAGAATGTTGATCATCGGAAGTTGATGACGACGACCGACTTCATAGTCGTTGAAGTCATGCGCTGGGGTGATTTTCACGCAGCCGGTGCCTTTTTCCATGTCGGCGTGTTCGTCGCCCACAATCGGAATACGGCGGTTCACCAGCGGCAGCACCACGAATTTGCCGATCAAATCTTTATAACGCGGATCTTCCGGGTTAACGGCCACGCCGGTATCGCCCAGCAGGGTTTCCGGACGGGTGGTCGCCACCACCAGGTAATCTTTACCGTCGGCGGTTTTCGCACCGTCTGCCAGCGGATAGCGGATGTGCCACATGGAGCCTTTAGACTCGCGGTTTTCCACTTCCAGGTCAGAGATGGCGGTACGCAGTTTCGGGTCCCAGTTGACCAGGCGTTTGCCGCGGTAAATCAGGTCTTCTTTGTACAGACGGACGAAGACTTCTTTCACGGCGTTGGACAGGCCTTCGTCCATGGTGAAGCGCTCGCGCTCCCAGTCCACGGAGTTGCCGAGGCGGCGCATCTGACGGGTAATGGTGCCGCCGGATTCTGCCTTCCACTGCCAGATTTTGTCGATGAACGCGTCGCGACCGTAGTCGTGGCGGGTTTTACCCTCTTCAGCGGCAATTTTACGCTCAACCACCATCTGGGTCGCGATACCCGCGTGGTCAGTCCCCGCCTGCCACAGGGTGTTTTTGCCCTGCATGCGCTGGTAGCGGATCATGGTGTCCATGATGGTCTGCTGGAAAGCATGCCCCATATGCAAACTGCCGGTGACGTTCGGCGGCGGGATCATGATGCAGAAGGACTCTTTGCTTTCGTCGCCGTTAGGCTTGAAATAGCCCTGCTGTTCCCAGTGCTCGTAAAGCGGCTGTTCGATATCGCGTGGGTTATATGTCTTTTCCATTATTTCCAGGTTGCCGTATTCAGGTTAAAACCGGCCAGGCGGTACGCTTTGTAGCGTTCGCGCGCCAGTTGTTTCAAAGATTCTTCGTAAGGGACAAAGTCTACCACTTCTGTGAAAGCGGTGGCAAAATCTGCAAAGTCTGTCCGCAGGCTAATGAGAATGTCGCGCGCGCTGCTGTTGCGTTTTTGCGGCCAGGCAATCTCCACCGGTGCCCCACCGCGTGGACCTTCGCCCGACAGGTTATGCGGAACAAAACTCTCCGGCGGGCGCGCCCATAGCGCTTCATCCAGGCGAATCGCTTGCTGCTCATCTTCACAGGCAATCAGGACGCGTTTACCTGCGCGCCAACGTTCTGCGGCAATTTCACACACCAGCTGTTCAACGGCGCTGAGGCCATCCTGATGGGTGTCATTGTCCAGAAGGTAGAACGTTGCATTCTTCATATATGGGGTTTCTTGTCGTGGATTTAAATGCAAAGCCGGGTAAGCGTAGCGCCACCCGGCGTTTATCATTACTCGTCGCCGTTAAAACCCGCACGATTGAGCAGGAACTGCGACAGCAGCGCCACCGGACGTCCGGTCGCGCCTTTGGCTTTACCGGAGCGCCATGCGGTCCCCGCGATGTCCAGGTGCGCCCAGTTGTACTTGCGGGTAAAGCGCGCCAGGAAGCAGCCCGCGGTAATCGCCCCGCCAGGACGACCGCCGATGTTTGCCATGTCTGCGAAGTTAGACTCCAGTTGTTCCTGGAACTCGTCCCCCAGCGGCAGACGCCACGCGCGGTCGCCGGCCTGTTCGGACGCGCCGATCAGTTCATGCGCCAGCGGGTTGTGGTTCGACATCAGGCCGGTGATGTGATGCCCCAGCGCAATCACGCAGGCGCCGGTCAGTGTAGCCACGTCAATCACCGCTTCAGGTTCGAAACGCTCAACGTAGGTCAGCACGTCGCACAGTACCAGACGGCCTTCGGCGTCGGTGTTCAGCACCTCAACGGTCTGGCCGGACATGGTGGTCAGCACATCACCAGGACGATAAGCGCGGCCGCCAGGCATGTTTTCGCAGCCCGCCAGCACGCCGATCACGTTGATGGGCAACTGAAGTTCCGCGACCATGCGCATAACGCCGTAAACCGCCGCCGCGCCGCACATGTCGTACTTCATCTCATCCATGCCTTCTGAAGGCTTGATGGAGATACCGCCTGAGTCGAAGGTCAGCCCTTTACCGACGAGCACGATCGGACGCGCATCTTCAGACGGATTGCCCTTGTACTCAATGACTGACATCAGGGATTCGTTCTGGGAGCCGTTACCGACCGCCAGATAAGAGTGCATCCCCAGCTCTTTCATCTGCTGTTCGCCGATAACGCGGGTGATAACGTTCTTGCTGTAGGCGTCAGCCAGCTGGCGCGCCTGAGACGCCAGGTACGCGGCGTTACAGATGTTTGGCGGCATATTGCCAAGATCTTTTGCCGCTTTGATACCGGCGGCAATGGCCAGACCGTGCTGAATGGCGCGCTCGCCGCTGGTCAGCTCGCGACGGGTTGGCACGTTAAAGACCATTTTACGCAGCGGGCGACGCGGCTCGCTTTTGGTGGTCTTCAGCTGATCAAAGCTGTAGAGGCTCTCTTTTGCGGTTTCGACGGCCTGGCGCACCTTCCAGTACGTGTTGCGGCCCTTAACGTGCAGCTCCGTCAGGAAGCAGACGGCTTCCATCGAACCAGTATCATTCAGTGTATTAATGGTTTTCTGAATAACCTGCTTGTACTGGCGCTCATCAAGCTCACGTTCTTTACCACAGCCAATCAGCAGAATACGCTCGGACAGGACGTTCGGAACATGGTGCAGCAACAAGGTCTGCCCTGGTTTGCCTTCCAGTTCGCCACGGCGCAGCAGGGCGCTGATATAGCCGTCGCTGATTTTATCGAGTTGCTCGGCGATCGGGGAGAGTCGGCGTGGTTCAAAGACGCCCACAACGATGCAGGCACTCCGCTGTTTCTCCGGGCTACCGCTTTTTACACTGAACTCCATGCACTACGCTCCTGAATCTTAAAGACAACGGCGGCGGCTACGGATAGAATTGAAACCTTTCGTAACTCATGTCCGCCGTTGTGGTGACTTCGTGTTAATCTTACGTTACTACGGTTTCGACACGTCAATAAATGTCATGAAGCGCGAATCCGCCGGGTTTTTTAATCTTAGCGATGATTTCGACGACTCAAGAGAATAAATGACGTTTAAGCCATGAAACAAGCTAAATTCCTGCATAAGACGAGTTTTAACGGGCGTATTTAAAGTGATAATCATAAGATATCTGGTTCGGGAGACGCTGAAGAGCCAACTGGCGATCCTCTTTATCCTCCTTCTGATCTTTTTCTGTCAGAAGCTGGTCAGGATCCTCGGCGCGGCGGTTGATGGCGAAATCCCAACGAATCTGGTGCTTTCCCTGCTCGGGCTTGGCGTGCCGGAAATGGCGCAGCTTATCCTGCCGTTAAGCCTGTTCCTTGGTCTGCTGATGACCCTGGGTAAGCTCTATACCGAAAGTGAAATCACCGTGATGCATGCCTGCGGCCTCAGTAAAGCCGTACTGGTAAAAGCAGCCATGGTGCTGGCACTGTTTACGGGCATTGTTGCCGCGGTTAACGTCATGTGGGCGGGGCCGACCTCCTCTCGTCATCAGGATGAGGTGCTGGCGGAAGCAAAAGCTAACCCGGGGCTGGCGGCGCTGGCGCAGGGGCAGTTCCAGCAGGCGACCGACGGTAACTCCGTGCTGTTTATCGAAAGCGTCGATGGCAACCGCTTCAATGACGTGTTTCTTGCTCAACTGCGCCCGAAAGGTAACGCTCGGCCTTCTGTGGTGGTGGCGGACTCCGGTCAGCTGTCTCAGCGTAAAGACGGCTCTCAGGTTGTCACGCTGAACAAAGGAACGCGTTTCGAAGGCACGGCTATGCTTCGCGACTTCCGTATTACCGATTTCCAGAACTACCAGGCCATCATTGGTCATCAGGCCGTCGCGCTCGATCCAACGGATACTGAGCAGATGGATATGCGCACCTTAATGAATACCGATACCGATCGTGCGCGTGCTGAACTGCACTGGCGTATCACGCTGGTATTCACCGTATTTATGATGGCGCTGATGGTGGTTCCGCTGAGTGTGGTGAACCCGCGCCAGGGCCGCGTGCTGTCGATGCTGCCAGCGATGCTGCTGTATCTGGTGTTCTTCCTGCTGCAAACCTCAATCAAGTCTAACGGCGGGAAAGGAAAAATTGACCCGATGATCTGGACCTGGGTCGTGAATGGTTTGTATCTGCTGCTGGCAGTCGGACTCAACTTGTGGGACACGGTGCCTGTGCGTCGTCTTCGTGCCCGGTTTACGCGTAAAGGAGCCATCTAATGCAGGCGTTTGGCGTACTTGACCGCTATATCGGTAAAACGATTTTCACCACCATCATGATGACCCTGTTCATGCTGGTGTCGCTCTCGGGCATTATCAAATTTGTCGACCAGCTGAAAAAAGCCGGGCAGGGGAGTTACGATGCGTTGGGTGCCGGGATGTACACCCTGCTCAGCGTACCAAAAGATGTGCAGATCTTCTTCCCGATGGCGGCCCTGCTGGGGGCGTTGCTGGGCCTGGGGATGCTGGCTCAGCGTAGCGAGCTGGTGGTGATGCAGGCATCTGGCTTTACCCGTATGCAGGTTGCGCTGTCGGTAATGAAAACCGCGATCCCGCTGGTGCTGTTGACCATGGCGATTGGCGAATGGGTCGCGCCGCAGGGCGAACAGATGGCGCGTAACTACCGTGCTCAGGCTATGTACGGTGGTTCGCTGCTCTCCACGCAGCAGGGGTTATGGGCGAAAGATGGTCAGAACTTCGTCTATATCGAACGCGTGAAAGGGGACGATGAACTGGGCGGCGTGAGCATCTACGCCTTCAACAACGATCGTCGTTTGCAGTCGGTGCGTTATGCCGCCTCCGCTAAATTTGATGCGAACAACAAGCTGTGGCGGTTATCCCAGGTTGATGAATCTGACCTGACGAACCCGAAACAGATCACCGGTTCGCAGACCGTAAGCGGTACCTGGAAAACCAACCTGACGCCGGACAAGCTTGGCGTGGTAGCGCTCGATCCCGATGCGCTCTCCATCAGCGGTCTGCATAACTACGTGAAGTATCTGAAATCGAGCGGACAGGATGCGGGGCGTTACCAGCTCAACATGTGGAGCAAAATCTTCCAGCCACTGTCCGTGGCGGTGATGATGCTAATGGCGCTGTCGTTCATCTTTGGACCGCTACGTAGCGTGCCGATGGGGGTCCGCGTGGTAACTGGTATCAGCTTTGGTTTCGTGTTCTACGTCCTCGATCAGATTTTCGGTCCGCTGACACTGGTGTATGGCATTCCGCCAATTATCGGCGCGCTGTTGCCGAGCGCCAGTTTCTTCCTGATCAGCCTCTGGATGCTGCTAAAACGCTCCTGATAAAACGTCTTCCTCGCTCCCGCTAGCCCGGGGGCGAGGCTAATCTCCTGTTTCACCCCGCACTTTTTCTCACAACCTTCAACGCCTCGCCGTGAATTTGAGTATTATTGAGCGATAAAGTCGTGAAGGGATCCTCTATGAAGCAAATTCGAATGCTGGCCCAGTACTACGTCGACCTGATGATGAAGCTCGGGCTGGTGCGTTTTTCCATGCTGCTGGCGCTGGCGCTGGTCGTTCTGGCCATTGTCGTGCAAATGGCCGTGACCATGGTTCTGCATGGTCAGGTCGAGAGCATCGACGTGATCCGCTCTATTTTCTTTGGCCTGCTGATCACCCCATGGGCGGTCTATTTCCTCTCCGTGGTGGTTGAGCAGCTGGAAGAGTCCCGACAGCGTTTATCGAAACTGGTGGATAAGCTGGAAGAGATGCGCGAGCGCGATCTTAAACTCAACGTTCAGCTCAAGGACAACATTGCCCAGCTGAATCAGGAAATTTCAGACCGTGAGAAGGCGGAAGCCGAGCGTCAGACCACGCTTGAGCAGCTGAAAATTGAGATGAAAGAGCGCGAAGTCACGCAGATCCAGCTTGAACAGCAATCCTCTTTCCTGCGCTCGTTCCTCGATGCGTCGCCGGATCTGGTGTTCTACCGTAATGAAGATAAAGAGTTCTCCGGCTGTAACCGGGCCATGGAACTGTTGACCGGGAAAAGCGAAAAACAGCTGATACACCTGAAACCTCAGGATGTCTATTCCGAAGAGGCGGCAGCAAAAGTGATGGAGACGGATGAAAAGGTCTTCCGCCATAACGTTTCGCTGACCTATGAGCAGTGGCTGGACTACCCCGACGGGCGCAAAGCCTGCTTTGAGATCCGCAAAGTACCTTATTACGACCGGGTGGGTAAACGTCATGGTCTGATGGGCTTTGGCCGTGATATCACTGAGCGTAAGCGCTATCAGGATGCGCTGGAGCGCGCCAGCCGGGATAAAACAACCTTCATCTCCACCATCAGCCATGAACTGCGCACCCCGCTGAATGGCATTGTGGGGCTGAGCCGCATTCTGCTGGATACCGAGCTGACCAGCGAGCAGGAAAAATACCTCAAAACGATCCACGTCTCGGCGGTCACGCTGGGCAATATCTTCAATGATATTATCGACATGGATAAGATGGAGCGCCGTAAAGTTCAGCTCGACAACCAGCCGGTTGATTTTACCGGCTTCCTCGCAGACCTGGAGAACCTGTCAGGTTTGCAGGCCCAGCAAAAAGGGTTGAGCTTTGTGATGGAGCCGACGCTGCCGCTGCCGCATAAAGTGGTGACGGACGGCACGCGGCTGCGGCAGATCCTGTGGAACCTCATCAGCAATGCCGTGAAGTTTACCCAGAAGGGGCAGGTTGCGGTGCGCATTCGCTATGACGAAGGCGACATGCTGCACTTTGAAGTTGAGGACTCGGGTATCGGCATTCCTCAGGAAGAGCAGGATAAGATCTTCGCCATGTATTATCAGGTTAAAGACAGCCACGGCGGTAAACCGGCGACCGGTACGGGCATTGGCCTGGCGGTGTCGAAACGTCTGGCGAAAAGTATGGGCGGGGATATCACCGTTGCCAGCCAGCCGGGTAAAGGCTCCACCTTTACGCTTACCGTCCATGCGCCTGCCGTAGCGGAAGAGGTGGAAGATACGTTTGAGAACGACGATATGCCGCTGCCAGCCCTGCACGTCCTGCTGGTGGAAGATATTGAGCTGAACGTCATTGTCGCCCGGTCGGTACTGGAAAAACTCGGTAACAGCGTGGATGTGGCGATGACCGGCAAAGCCGCGCTGGAGATGTTCACGCCGGGCGAGTACGACCTGGTGCTGCTCGATATTCAGCTACCGGACATGACCGGACTGGATATCTCCCGCGAGCTGACGCGCAAATATGCTCCTGACGAGCTGCCGCCGCTGGTGGCGTTGACCGCAAACGTGCTGAAAGATAAAAAAGAGTACCTCGAGGCCGGAATGGACGATGTGCTCAGCAAGCCGCTGGCGGTACCTGCCCTGACGGCGATGATCAAGAAGTTCTGGGATACCTGTGATGAAGAGGAGAGCACCATGACGTCTGTTGATAGCGCCAAAGCCCAAACGATACTGGATACCGCCATGCTGGAGCAGTATATCGATCTGGTAGGACCAAAACTGATCACCGATGGCCTGGCCGTGTTCGAAAAAATGATGCCGGGCTATCTGAACGTGCTCGAATCCAACCTGACGGCGCGTGACCAGAAGGGCATCGTCGAAGAGGGACATAAAATCAAAGGCGCGGCAGGATCGGTCGGGTTACGTCATCTCCAGCAACTGGGCCAACAGATTCAGTCGCCTGATTTACCTGCCTGGGAAGATAATGTAGGTGATTGGGTCGAAGAGATGAAACAGGAGTGGCAAAACGATGTGGCAGTGCTGAAAGCCTGGGTAGATGCCAGAAAAAAATGACCCCGGCTATACCGGGGTGCGCGAATACTGCGCCAACACCAGGGAAATCGTGGCTGCGCCTGATTTTTGTGGGTTGTTTTCGCATGGACGCCGCCTGAAAATTGAGGCCGCACGCAGATAAGATAGCAAATCTTAAACAGTTTGTTACATGAATCAGTGAAATGTGTGAAGCATAGCGTTTTAATCAGAATTTTTAATGTGCTTCAGCGAGTTGCTTAGAAGGATCGTCAGAATGAAGAAAGTGGGTGTCGTGCTGAGCGGATGTGGCGTTTACGATGGTTCAGAGATACACGAAACCGTATTAACGCTGCTGGCATTATCGCGGCAGGGGGCAGACGTTCTCTGCTTCGCGCCGGATAAAACTCAAGCAGACGTAATGAATCATCTTACCGGCGAGCCAATGGCGGAAAGCCGTAACGTGCTGATTGAAGCAGCACGTATTGTGCGTGGAGATATTCATCCGCTGGCACAGGCCGATGCCGCTGAACTTGATGCGCTCATCGTGCCGGGCGGCTTTGGCGCGGCAAAAAACCTGAGCACGTTTGCAACAGAAGGCGCGGCGTGCCATGTCGATCCCGATTTGAAAGCGCTATCGCTGGCGATGCATGCAGCAGGTAAGCCGCAGGGCTTTATCTGCATTGCGCCAGCCATGCTGCCGAAAATTTTTGATTTCCCGCTGCGGCTCACGATCGGAACCGACATTGATACCGCTGAAATTATTGAGGATATGGGCGGCGAGCACGTGCCATGCCCGGTCGACGACATTGTGGTGGATGAGGACAACAAAATCATCACCACGCCGGCGTATATGCTGGCGCAGAATATCGCTGAGGCTGCCGCAGGCATTGAAAAGCTGGTGGACAGAGTGCTGGTTCTTACCGAATGAGTCGTAAATTATCCCCTGGCGGGTGGTTAAAACGGATCCTGCTGCGTATTGTGCTGGTCCTGGCCGTTTTTTGGGGCGGAGGCATTGCGCTGTTCAGCATCCTGCCCGTCCCGTTCTCCGCCGTGATGGCAGAGCGGCAGATTAGCGCCTGGCTCTTGGGTGATTTTGGCTATGTTGCCCACTCAGACTGGGTCGGCATGGATGAAATCTCCCCGTGGATGGGGCTGGCGGTCATTGCGGCAGAAGATCAGAAATTCCCGGAGCACTGGGGTTTTGACGTGGCGGCTATCGAGAAGGCGCTGGATCATAATGAACGTCATGAAAACCGCGTCCGCGGCGCGTCAACGCTTTCTCAGCAGACGGTAAAAAATCTGTTCTTATGGGACGGTCGCAGCTGGGTAAGAAAAGGGCTGGAGGCCGGGCTGACGCTGGGGGTCGAGACGGTGTGGAGCAAAAAACGCATTTTGACCGTCTACCTGAATATCGCGGAGTTTGGTGACGGCGTGTTTGGCGTCGAAGCGGCATCGCAGCGCTATTTTGGCAAGCCCGCCAGCAGGTTGACTATGTCCGAAGCGGCACTCCTTGCCGCCGTGCTGCCGAACCCGCTGCGTTTTAAGGCCAGCACCCCGTCAGGCTACGTGCGAAGCCGCCAGGCGTGGATTATGCGCCAGATGCGTCAGTTGGGTGGGGAAGGGTTTATGGAGCGAAATAATCTTATGTAAGGCGGGTAAGCGCAGCGCTACCCGCCGACATGGCGAACGTTAGTCTTCGTCAAACCCGGCGTTAAACAGGGCAATCACTGCCGCCAGCGCTTCTTCTTCCTGCGGGCCGGTGGCTTCAACTTCAATCTGGCGGCCTTTGGCAGAATCCAGCATCAGCAGGGCGATCACGCTATTGGCTTCTGCCTCGGTTCCCTCGTCGTTGCGCAGCAGCACCTCAGCATCAAAACCCTGCATCAGCTCAAACAGCTTCATCGCCGGGCGCGCATGCATGCCCAGCTTATTGGTGATTTCGACGGTCTGTTTTACGGTCATGTTTTGCGTTTTTCCAGCGTGCGATGACGGGACTGAACGTTCTTTCCGCGTGAGCGGAAGTAATCGGCCAGCTGTTCGGCAATATAGACCGAACGATGTTTACCGCCGGTACAGCCAATCGCCACCGTCAGGTAGCTGCGATTGTTTGTTTCCAGCATAGGTAACCATAGCTCAAGGTAGCTTCGCGTCTGGTAGATAAAATTGTGTACTTCTGTGTGTCGGTCGAGGAACGCCGCCACCGGCTTATCCAGACCGGTCATCGGACGCAGTTTCGGATCCCAGTGCGGGTTCGGCAGGAAACGCACATCAAAAACGTAATCCGCATCGATAGGTATGCCGTGCTTAAAGCCGAAGGATTCAAACACCATCGTCAGTTCACGCTCGCGCTTGCCGAGTAAGCGCGTACGCAGCATTTCCGCCAGCTCGTGGACGGACATTTCAGAGGTGTCGACAATCAGGTCGGCCCGCGAACGCAGCGGCTCAAGCAGATCGCTCTCTTTATCGATGGCGCTTTCCAGCGAAAGATTTTTACTGGAGAGCGGATGCAAACGACGTGTATCGCTGTAACGGCGGATCAGCGTGTTGCGGTCAGCGTCCAGGAACAAGAGCTGAGGCGAGAAGCATTCCGGCAGGCTGTTCATTGCCTGCTCGAAGATTTCCGGCGATTCCGGCATGTTACGCACGTCAATACTGACGGCGGCAGAGATTTGCCTGTCCGCCAGCGTCCGCGCCAGATCGGGTAACAACACTACCGGCAGGTTATCTACACAGTAAAATCCCATGTCTTCCAGCGCGCGCAGGGCCACGGACTTCCCGGACCCCGAACGACCGCTGACGATCATCAGCACCATGTTCCGTTTCTCCTCAGGGCAGCCGTTCTGAAGGCCCTTTCCCGATTATGCCTCATCCTGATTGCCTTCTGCTTCAGTGATAATTTGATAAAGCTCTTCATCACTTTGGGCTGAGCGCAGTCGACGACAAATGGTTTTATCCGCCAGACGTTTGGCAACCAGCGACAGCGTGTGCAGGTGGGTCTTGGTCTGATCGGCAGGAACCAGCAGCGCGAAGAGCAGATCCACAGGCTGGTTATCAATGGCGTCAAAAGCGATAGGCGTTTCCAGTTGCACAAACACCCCCACGGCACGCAGCGTATCTTCTTCCAGCTTGCCATGCGGGATCGCAATGCCATTGCCGATGCCGGTACTGCCCATTTTTTCACGAGTCAGAATGGCTTCAAACACGATCTGCGGCGGCAGACCCAGCTGTTTTGCGGCCAGCTCACTGATGATTTCCAGCGCACGTTTTTTGCTCTGGCAGTGAACGCCACTGCGGGTACAATCCTGGTTAAGGACATTGCTCAGTTGAAGAGCGGAATCGTTGTTTATCATAATTTCACCTAAGCGCTAACTGTACAAATGGCCTGTTGTGTTTCACAACAGGCCGTCCTGCACCCGTTAACTGCCCGGACAATTAGTGTTGTTTCAGTTTATCTTTATGTTTATTGAGCTGTCTCGCAAGCTTATCAATCAAGCCGTCGATAGCCGCGTACATGTCTTGCCCTTCCGCACTGGCATGGAGTTCCCCTCCGTTGACGTGCAGGGTCGCATCCGAGATATGCGTCACTTTCTCCACTTTCAACACAACATAGACCTGGTTGATCCTCTCGAAATACTGCTCGAGTTTCGCAAACTTAGTGTTTACAAAATCGCGTAAAGCCTCAGTAATCTCGACGTTATGTCCGGTGATATTGAGCTGCATAGTGTCTTCCTTATCGGTTGTGTCAAACCAGTTGTTTACGCTGGTTAGACGGCGGAATGGATAAAGACTCTCGATACTTCGCGACAGTACGACGTGCCACCATAATACCCTGATCGGACAGCATGGTGGTTAACTTACTGTCACTGAGTGGCTTCGCGGGGTTCTCCGCGGCGATCAACTTCTTCACCAGTGCGCGAATGGCCGTCGACGAGGCTTCGCCGCCGCCTTCGGTGTTCACGTGGCTGGAGAAGAAATACTTAAGCTCAAAAATACCGCGTGGGCTGTGCAGATACTTCTGCGTGGTCACGCGGGAAATGGTTGATTCATGCATCTCGACGGCCTGGGCTATGTCCGCCAGCACCATCGGTTTCATAAACTCTTCGCCCTGCTCAAAGAATGCCTGCTGCTGTTCGACAATACAGCGGCTGACGCGCAGCAGCGTGTCATTACGGCTCTCCAGACTCTTAATCAACCAGCGTGCTTCCTGAAGGTTGCTGCGAATGTATTGATTATCAGCGTCGTTACGGGCGCTGGTGCACATGGAGGCGTATTGCTGGTTGATTTGCAGGCGAGGAATGCTGTCGGCGTTCAGTTCAACGACCCAGCGGCCATTGTGTTTTCTCACCAGCACATCGGGAATGACATATTCCGGTTCGCTGGTCTGAATCGACTGCCCCGGACGCGGATCGAGCGACTGGATCAGATTCACCGCTTCCTTCAGCACCTCTTCTTTCAGGCGCGTGACGCGCATCAGGGTGCGGAAGTCGTGGTTCGCCAGCAGATCCAGATGATCGCTGATGATGAGCCGGGCTTCGTCAATCCACGGTGTCTCTTTAGCAAACTGCGAAAGCTGGATCAGAAGGCAGTCACGCAGATCTTTCGCGGCGACGCCAATCGGGTCGAAACGCTGAACGCGTTTCAGGACGGCTTCGATCTCTTCCAGTTCAATCTCGTCATCGCCGATGCTTTCAAGAATCTCGTCCAGCGTCACGGTCAAATAGCCCGTGTCGTCAACGGCATCGACAATCGAGGTGGCAATGGCGCGATCGGTATCGGAGAAAGGCGTCAGCTCCACCTGCCACATCAGGTAGTCCTGAAGCGATTGGGTAGTTTCGCCCTGGTAGACCGGGAGTTCATCGTCCTGGTAGTCTGCACGCGTCCCGGAAGGGGTACCCGCGGTGTAGATTTCATCCCAGCTGGCATCCAGCGGCAGTTCGTCCGGCATCTCTTTCTGTTCGAGTGCATCTACGGAGTCGAGCGTTTCTGTGTCCTGCGTCTGCTGGGCGTCTACCTCGTCATGAAGATCGGTCTGCTCCAGCAGCGGATTGCTGTCCAGCGCCTGCTGGAGCTCCTGCTGGAGTTCTAACGTGGACAGCTGCAACAGACGGATTGCCTGCTGGAGCTGCGGCGTCATGGCCAGTTGCTGGCTGAGCCGTAATTGCAAACCTTGCTTCATGTTCAGAGCGTTTTTCTCCGGTTCGGCGTGACTTAACCTCTACCCTATCAGAGTCTGAAGTCTTCCCCAAGGTACACGCGCTTAACATGCTCATCTTCGAGGATTTGCTGCGGCGTACCGTGGGCAATCAGATGGCCCTGGCTCACTATGTAGGCGCGCTCACACACCGCCAGCGTTTCACGAACGTTGTGGTCCGTGATCAGTACGCCAAGCCCGCTGTCGCGCAGGTGTTCAATGATACGTTTGATATCGATAACGGAGATGGGGTCAACGCCCGCAAACGGTTCATCCAGCAGGATAAATTTCGGGTTTGCTGCCAGCGCGCGCGCAATCTCAACGCGGCGGCGTTCACCACCGGACAGCGCCTGACCGAGGCTGTCGCGAAGGTGTTCAATATGAAACTCTTCCATCAGCTCGTTCGCACGGTCAGTGCGCTGCTCGCTGGTCAGATCGTCACGGATCTGGAGCACGGCCATCAGGTTGTCGAACACGCTTAAGCGGCGGAAGATAGACGCTTCCTGCGGCAGATAGCCGATGCCACGACGCGCGCGGGCATGCAGCGGCAGCAGGCTGATATCTTCATCATCGATAATGATGTTGCCGGCGTCACGTGGGACGATGCCCACTACCATGTAGAAGGTCGTAGTTTTACCCGCGCCGTTAGGGCCAAGCAAACCCACGATTTCGCCGGAGTTGACGGTCAGACTGACATCTTCGACAACGCGGCGGCCCTTATACGCTTTCGCGAGGTTTTTTGCAGTTAAAGTTGCCATAACGAATTAGTTACTCTTTTTCTTTGCCGGAGCCTGACCGTTGTTCTTGTCCTGCAACTGCGAAGGCACAAGCACGGTCGTGACGCGTTTGCCTTTTTCGCTGGAGGCCTGCATTTTCTGCTCTTTCACCAGATAAGTGATCTTGTCGCCTTTGATATTGCTGTCCAGCTGTTCCAGGTAAGCATTACCGGTCAGGATGACCAGATCCTTCGCCAGTTCATAGTGCATATGCGAGGCATGGCCTTTCACCGGCTTGCCGTTGTCCTGCATCTGGTAGAAGGTGGCCGGGTTGCCATAACCATCGATAATCTCTTTCCCCTGCTCGCCGCCCGGACGGGTAACGACCACTTTGTCGGCGTTGATTTTGATAGTGCCCTGGGTCACAACGACGTTGCCGGTAAAGGTGACGACGTTACCCTGCATATCCAGAGACTGGGTATCGGATTCAATATGAATCGGCTGTTCGGTGTCGCCAGTCACAGCAAGCGCGGGAAGACTGGCCGCCAGCAGCGCGCTGGCGATAACAACTTTAAGGCTGAGTTTGTTTGTTTTGAATTTCATAGGAGGTTCTAACCTTTTCAATCAGCTCGGCGTTTTTGCTGCGTAAGTTCCCGCGCATTCTTAAACCGCTGGAATTAAATGTTGTGCCATACAGGGTGACTAAATCCTGCGACGTGACATCCTGGGTGACCAGGTTGATCTGGGCGTTATCCGTCGTAATTTTTCGCAGTTGCGCGTCAGCGGTCAGGGCGTTGACTTCAACGTGACCATACAGGTAAAGCATACGGTCATTTGTCAGTTTTGCCCGGTCAGACTTGATTGACCACGTCGGCACTTTGTCCGTATCAAAGGTGGTCAGGACCGGCTGGGTAAACCACGAGGTGCCGTCATCTGAAAAATATTCTACATGCTGAGCAACGAGGCGATAGTTCAGCGCACCTTCCGGGCTATAGACCACGGTGTCGCTGTGATCGCTTTTATAGGTCGGGTCGCTCGTGTTAACCACTTCCGCTTGCGTATCATCGCGGTCAGCGAGATTTACGCCAATCAGTATCAGGGCGACAAGCGCAAGCAGAATGATAACCCAACGTCTGGTTTTACTCATATCGATTGCCCTTTCGCCTCATCAAGCTTGCCCTGCGCCAGCAGAAGCAGATCGCAGACTTCACGGACGGCGCCACGGCCACCGTGAATATGGGTAACGTAATCAGCACGCGGGATCAGCAGCGGGTGCGCGTCAGCCACGGCGATGCTCAGACCCACCTCCGCCATGACTGGCCAGTCGATCAAATCATCCCCGACGTATGCCACATTCTCTGGCGCAATGGCCAGTTTTCCCAGCAAATCCCGGAAGGCTACCATCTTATCAGACTGTCCCTGATAGAGATGCGTAATGCCCAGCGTTTCACACCGATCTTCTACCAGTTTAGCTTTCCGCCCGGTGATGATTGCAACTTCAATACCGGACGTGAGCGCACAGCGGATACCGTAACCGTCGCGAACGTTAAAGGCTTTCAGCTCTTCGCCGTTATTGCCCATATAAATCAGACCGTCGGAGAGCACACCATCCACATCGAGGATCAGCAGGCGGATATTTTCCGCCTTTGACATCATGTGGGCGCTCACCGGGCCATAACAGGTTGCAAGGGATGCACCCGCATTACTCATTGTCTTATCCTTCATTACACTACGCCAGCGCGCAGCAGATCATGCATATGTACCACACCCAGCAGTTGGTCGCCATCGGCAACCATCACTGAGGTAATATGACGGGACTGCATCAGGTTCAGTACATCTACCGCCAGCGTACCCGGACGGACGCGGATCCCTCCTGGTGTCATTACATCAGCGATGCCCAGCGTTCGGACATCCACACCCATATCGAATACCCGGCGCAGGTCGCCGTCGGTGAAAATGCCCTGAATCTTCATCAGATCGTCGCAGATAACCGTCATGCCCAGGTTTTTACGGGTGATCTCCAGTAAGGCGTCGCGCAAAGAGGCCTCTTTGCTGACGTGCGGGATCTCATCCCCGGTGTGCATAATATCGTTAACCCGCAGCAGCAGTTTGCGCCCGAGCGCGCCGCCGGGGTGAGACAGGGCGAAATCTTCTGGCGTAAAACCGCGGGCTTCCAGCAGCGCAACGGCAAGGGCATCGCCCATCACCAGCGCGGCGGTTGTGCTGGAGGTCGGCGCCAGCCCCAGCGGGCAGGCTTCTTTAGGCACCTTCACGCACAGGTGAATATCCGCCGCGCGCGCCATGCTGCTTTCCGGGCGGCTGGTCATGCAAATCAGCGGTACGTGCAGACGCTTCAGCACCGGGATCAACGCCAGGATTTCATTCGATTCCCCGGAGTTGGACAGCGCAATAACCACGTCCTGCGGCGTAACCATGCCGAGGTCACCGTGCGCGGCTTCACCGGGATGAACGAAGAATGACGACGTGCCGGTACTGGCAAAGGTCGCCGCCATTTTGCGCCCGATATGGCCGGATTTGCCCATCCCCATCACCACGACTTTACCGGCGCAGTAGAACATCTTCTCACAGGCCAGACTAAAATCCTGATTAATGTACTGATCTAACTGCGCCAGACCTTCACGTTCAATCTCCAGAACGTCTTTGCCTGCTTTCTGAAAGTCAAAACCCGGCTGCAATTCTATTTGCGACATAATGCGTTTCCGTTTACCCAGAGAGAAGTGGCGAAAGCCAGTACAGCATCGCCAGCCATACGATAAATCCACCCGTCAGCAGCGCGCCCGCGCCTTTGCCGATCTGCTCTTTTCGCCGCCAGCAGAGCAGGGCGAAAATCACGCTGACCAGCAGCATCACACCGTAATCGCGCGTGAAAACCATAGGGTTAAACGGCCCCGGTGAGATTAATGCCGGCAGCCCCGTCACGATCGCGATATTGAAAATATTCGAGCCAATGATATTGCCGATGGCGATATCATCTTCCCCTTTACGCGCCCCGGCGATGGCGGTAGCCAGCTCTGGCAGGCTGGTGCCGATAGCGATGACCGTCAGACCGATTGTCAGTTCGCTCATCGCAAACGCGTTCGCCAGCACCGTCGCGTTATCGACCACCATCCGCGTGGCCATTGGCATGATAATCAGCGCGACGCCCAGCCACAGCAGGGCGACGGGTAAGGTCCCTTCCCGGGGCAGCTCGGCGAGGTGCTCACGCGTGAGGCTATCGTTACCCTGTTTTTCCGCCAGACGTGCGATCTTCACGCTGTAAAGCAACCAGATCACGGCCAGGGCGAGCAGGAATATACCGTCACCGACGCTCAGCACCCCGTCATAAAGCACATAGCCCGCCAGCAGACTGACGACTAACATTAGCGGCAATTCACGACGCAAAACATCGGAATGTACGCGAAATGGATGCAGTAATGCGGCTAAGCCTAAAATCAGCAAGATATTGACGATGTTAGAGCCAATCGCGGTGCCGATAGCGAGGTCAACCTGGCCATGCAACGAGGCTGAAACAGAAACGATGATTTCAGGAAGCGATGTGCCTACACTGACCACCGTCATGCCGATAATGATGGGCGGCATGCCAATGAGTCGACAGAGAATGGATGCGGCAAAGACCAAACGGTCAGCACTGTAGACCACCAACAGTAAACCAATTATTAACAGTGCTGTTGCTAAAAGCATCAAAAGTCCTTTCTTCAGGTATACTCGCTGGTCCACTGCGCACGAATTTTAGCGCCAGATGAAGTCTGAGACGTGACGAATTCCTAATTTTGACTTTATGCGCCGGAAAAGTAAAACAAATGCCAGCTTTCGCTAACCCCAATAGTGAATATTCTGTAAAAATGCGGGGTTTAGGGCTGATTTACGCTTCATGCCAGCCGTGAAGCAAGGTAAGTAAGGAACCATAAATGAGCCAAACGATGGCGAATATAGTCGATGTCCGGGGCGTCAGTTTTTCTCGCGGCAACCGGTTAATATTTGATGATATTTCGCTGACCGTGCCGCGCGGTAAAATCACCGCCATCATGGGGCCGTCAGGGATCGGTAAAACCACGTTGCTGCGTCTTATCGGCGGGCAAATCCCCCCTGACAGCGGCGAAATTCTCTTCGACGGCGAAAACGTCCCGGCGATGTCTCGCTCGCGCCTCTACACGGTTCGCAAACGGATGAGCATGCTCTTTCAGTCGGGTGCGCTGTTCACCGATATGAACGTTTTTGACAACGTGGCCTATCCGCTGCGTGAGCACACCCATCTTCCTCCTGCGCTGTTGCACAGCACGGTGATGATGAAGCTTGAAGCCGTGGGGCTGCGGGGGGCTGCGAAACTCATGCCGTCCGAACTCTCGGGTGGGATGGCGCGCCGCGCCGCGCTGGCGCGTGCTATTGCCCTGGAACCCGATTTAATCATGTTCGATGAACCGTTCGTCGGGCAGGACCCCATCACCATGGGCGTGCTGGTGAAGTTAATTTCGGAGCTGAACAGCGCCCTTGGCGTCACCTGCGTGGTGGTTTCCCACGACGTGCCGGAAGTGCTGAGTATCGCTGATTACGCCTATATTGTGGCTGACAAAAAGATCGTCGCCCACGGCAGCGCGCAGGCGTTGCAGGAGAATGGCGATCCGCGCGTGCGGCAGTTCCTGGACGGTATCGCAGATGGGCCGGTGCCTTTCCGCTATCCGGCGGGCGACTATCATGACGATTTACTGGGAATAGGGAGTTAAGCCACTCATGCTGTTAAATGCGTTGGCGGGTCTTGGACACCGTGGCCTAAAAACCATCAGTACGTTCGGGCGTGCCGGATTAATGTTGTTCAACGCGCTGGTCGGCAAACCGGAGTTCCGCAAGCATGCGCCGTTACTGGTGCGGCAGCTCTATAACGTCGGCGTGCTGTCGATGCTTATCATCATCGTGTCGGGTCTGTTTATTGGCATGGTGCTGGGGTTGCAGGGGTATCTGGTACTGACAACCTACAGCGCGGAAACCAGCCTTGGCATGCTGGTGGCGCTCTCGCTGCTGCGTGAACTCGGGCCGGTGGTTGCCGCGCTGCTGTTCGCCGGGCGTGCCGGGTCAGCGTTGACGGCGGAAATTGGCCTGATGCGCGCCACCGAGCAGCTCTCCAGTATGGAGATGATGGCAGTCGATCCGCTGCGCCGGGTGATCTCGCCGCGCTTCTGGGCCGGGGTTATCTCCTTGCCGTTACTGACTATCCTCTTTGTGGCGGTAGGTATCTGGGGAGGCGCGCTGGTTGGCGTTAACTGGAAAGGCATTGATGCCGGATTCTTCTGGTCTGCCATGCAGGACGCCATCGATCTGCGGATGGATCTGGTGAACTGTCTGATCAAGAGCGTGGTTTTCGCTGTGACGGTTACCTGGATTGCGTTGTTTAATGGTTACGATGCCATTCCGACGTCGGCGGGCATTAGCCGTGCAACGACGCGTACTGTCGTACATTCGTCGCTGGCCGTTTTAGGTCTGGATTTTGTGCTCACCGCACTGATGTTTGGGAATTGAGTTCATGCAAACGAGAAAAAATGAAATTTGGGTTGGCGTGTTTCTGCTTCTGGCGCTACTGGCCGCGCTGTTCATCTGCCTGCGAGCGGCGGACATCACCTCTGTTCGCGCCGAGCCGACGTACCGTATCTACGCGACTTTCGATAACATCGGCGGCCTGAAAGCGCGCTCACCGGTGCGTATTGGTGGCGTCGTTATCGGACGTGTCGCCGACATTACGCTTGATGAGAAAACCTATCTGCCGCGCGTCGCGATGGATATCGAAGAGCGCTATAACCACATTCCGGACACCAGCTCGCTTTCTATCCGCACCTCTGGCCTGCTGGGGGAGCAATATCTGGCACTTAACGTTGGTTTTGAAGATCCTGAGTTGGGAACGACTATCCTTAAAGACGGTAGCGTAATCCAGGATACCAAGTCAGCGATGGTGCTGGAAGATATGATTGGTCAGTTCCTTTACAACAGTAAAGGGGATGATAAAAAGTCTGACGATGCCCCTGCGCAGAGTGAAGACCACACCAACGTCGAACCGACGCCAGGCGCGACGAATTAATTTCAGGAGAAGTTATTCATGTTTAAACGACTGTTAATGGTTGCCATGCTGGTCATTGCCCCTCTTACCGCGGCGCACGCTGCGGATCAGAGTAACCCGTACAAACTGATGAATGAGGCCGCGAAGAAAACCTTCGACCGTCTTAAAAACGAACAGCCAAAAATCCGTTCTAACCCTGATTATCTGCGTGATGTGGTGGATCAGGAGCTGCTGCCGTATGTGCAGATCAAGTACGCGGGCGCACTGGTGCTGGGCCGTTACTACAAAGACGCGACCCCGGCGCAGCGCGAGGCTTACTTTGCGGCGTTCCGTGAATACCTGAAACAGGCTTACGGCCAGGCGCTGGCGATGTATCACGGGCAGACCTATCAGATTGCCCCTGAACAACCGCTGGGCGATGCCACTATCATTCCTATTCGCGTGACGATTATCGATCCAAACGGTCGTCCACCGGTTCGTCTGGACTTCCAGTGGCGTAAAAACAGTCAGACCGGAAACTGGCAGGCGTACGACATGATCGCTGAAGGCGTCAGCATGATCACCACTAAACAGAACGAGTGGAGCGATCTGCTGCGCACTAAAGGCATTGATGGCCTGACGGCTCAGCTTCAGTCCATCTCTCGTCAGAAAATTACCCTGGACGAGAAGAAGTAATGTCACAGCAGCTTAGCTGGGCGCGTGACGGCGAGACGTTGACGCTGACGGGAGAGCTGGATCAGGATCTGCTTAACCCGCTGTGGGACGCTCGCCATAACGCGATGCAGGGCGTGACGCTGATTGATCTCCATGGCGTCACGCGGGTAGATACCGCCGGTATCGCCCTGCTGGCGCACCTGGTGGCCACGGGCAAAAAGCAGGGGAGTAGCGTCACCCTGACGGGGGTAAGCGATAACGTGATTACCCTTGCACAGCTTTACAATTTGCCCGAAGACGTATTACCTCGCTAATTTTTTCAGTACGTTACTTCTGAAAGCCCCGACAGTTTACGCGTCGGGGCTTTTTGCTTGTTTAAGACCGCGCCACTTTGCTCTAAGATGTTGAGCTTGTTTTCACTATCAGATGATGTAGACCCCATGGAAAATAATGAAATCCAGACTGTGCTGATGAATGCACTCTCCCTTCAGGAAGCCCACGTCTCTGGCGATGGCAGTCACTTCCAGGTTATTGCTGTGGGTGAGATGTTCGACGGAATGAGTCGCGTGAAGAAACAGCAGGCTGTGTACGCGCCGCTGATGGAATACATTGCGGATAACCGCATCCACGCCCTGTCGATTAAAGCGTTCACCCCACAGGAGTGGGCACGCGATCGCAAACTAAACGGTTTTTGAGCTGAGGGCGAAACGCCCGCAGCACGGTTGAATTTATAAGAGAGCAAACGATGGATAAATTTCGTGTACAGGGACCTACGCGTCTCCAGGGCGAAGTCACAATTTCTGGCGCAAAAAACGCCGCACTGCCCATTCTTTTCGCTGCGCTGCTCGCAGAAGAGCCGGTAGAGATCCAGAACGTACCGAAGCTGAAAGATATCGACACGACCATGAAGTTGCTCGGCCAGTTGGGCACCAAAGTGGAGCGTAACGGTTCCGTCTGGATCGATGCCAGCAACGTGAACAACTTCTCAGCGCCGTATGAGCTGGTGAAAACCATGCGTGCGTCCATCTGGGCGCTTGGTCCGCTGGTGGCGCGCTTCGGTCAGGGACAGGTTTCACTGCCGGGCGGATGCGCTATCGGCGCGCGTCCCGTTGACCTGCATATCTTCGGGCTGGAAAAACTCGGCGCGGAGATCAAGCTGGAAGAGGGTTACGTTAAAGCATCCGTCAATGGTCGTCTGAAAGGCGCGCACATTGTCATGGACAAAGTGAGCGTGGGCGCAACGGTCACCATCATGTCGGCTGCTACGCTGGCAGAAGGCACTACCATCATCGAAAACGCCGCCCGTGAGCCGGAGATCGTGGATACCGCGAACTTCCTGGTCGCGCTGGGAGCGAAGATCAGCGGGCAGGGCACAGACCGTATCACCATCGAAGGCGTTGAACGTCTGGGTGGCGGTGTGTATCGCGTACTGCCAGACCGTATCGAAACCGGCACTTTCCTGGTGGCCGCGGCCATTTCTGGCGGTAAGATTGTCTGCCGTAACGCCCAGCCGGATACCCTGGATGCGGTGCTGGCGAAGCTGCGCGATGCGGGTGCGGACATTGAAATCGGTGAAGACTGGATCAGCCTGGATATGCACGGGCAGCGTCCTAAAGCCGTTAACGTGCGTACTGCGCCACATCCGGCATTCCCGACGGATATGCAGGCACAGTTCACGCTGTTGAACCTGGTGGCCGAAGGCACGGGCTTCATCACGGAAACCATCTTCGAAAACCGTTTCATGCACGTACCGGAACTGATCCGTATGGGTGCGCATGCTGAGATTGAAAGCAACACGGTAATTTGCCACGGCGTTGAAAAACTGTCCGGTGCGCAGGTGATGGCGACCGATCTGCGCGCATCTGCGAGCCTCGTACTGGCAGGTTGTATTGCGGAAGGGACTACCGTTGTCGATCGTATCTACCACATCGATCGTGGTTACGAGCGTATTGAGGATAAACTGCGCGCGCTGGGTGCAAATATCGAGCGTGTGAAGGGCGAGTAATCATTCCGGCACCCCCCTGCCAGAACAGGCCGGGGGATTGCTGTTCTTGTCAATTCTGGTGCATCAGTCCTGATGCGCTTTCTTCGTTTTGCTCTGGCGCATCATGCGCGTTCTGTCGATAAATTCATGGGTGATGGGATCGTGGTAGCGTGACGGCCATATCACCCACGGATGCGTATCCAGCGCCGTCGCGATAATCAGTTCCCCCTTCGGCCATGGGCGGGTCAGGGCGTTTGCCAGCGTCGACGAGCTCAGCCCATGACGACGTGATTCGGCAGCCAGCGAAGTTCCTTTTTTACGCAGTGCCGCAATAATGTCAGCAGAATGCCAGTCGATGAATTTTGTATCCATAATGCTGTCCTTGTGTTCGTTATCGTCCACGTCGTTTCGTGTGAAAAGACAGCATTACTATACTCACTTCGAACATCTGTTCTAAAAAGTTCATGTTACGAGAAGCAATATTCAGAATAAGGCACGGCTTTATACATACGGCCTGTAACCCGATGGGCTTACGCGTAAATGTAATTTACTGGAGCGTACTGGAGTCTCCCTGCGTAGGGGCAGGGAGATGATGAGGGATTAACGGTCGCGCTGGACGGCGATGTGCGCGAGGCCGATTAGCGCATCACGCCATGGGCTGTCGGGAATGACCTGAATAGCGGCGATGGCTTTGTCCGCTTCTTCTTCAGCGCGCTGACGCGTCCATTCCAGGGAGCCGCAGATTGCCATTGTTTCCAGTACCGGTTCCAGAAGATGGCGTCCATTTCCCTGCTCGATAGCCTCCCGGATCATTTTCGCCTGCTCTGGTGTACCATTGCGCATCGCGTGGAGCAGCGGCAGCGTTGGCTTGCCTTCGTTCAGGTCATCGCCGACGTTTTTACCGAGCGTTTCGCCATCCGCGCTGTAGTCCAGCAAATCATCAATCAACTGGAACGCGGTGCCGAGGTAACGGCCATAGTCCTGAAGGCCTTTTTCCTCCGCTTCGCTACAGCCAGCCAGAATGCCAGAGCACTGCGCGGCGGCTTCGAACAGACGTGCGGTCTTGCTGTAAATCACCCGCATATAGTTTTCTTCGGTGATGTCCGGGTCGTTGACGTTCATCAGCTGTAGGACTTCACCTTCAGCGATAACGTTCACGGCTTCTGACATCACTTCCAGCACCTTCAGCGAGCCAAGGCTTGTCATCATCTGGAAGGCTCGGGTATAGATAAAATCGCCTACCAGAACGCTTGCCGCATTACCAAACGCGGCGTTGGCGGTGGCTTTGCCACGACGCATGTCTGATTCATCCACAACATCGTCGTGAAGAAGGGTGGCGGTGTGGATAAATTCGATCAGCGCCGCGATCGTGACATGGGCATTTCCCTGATAGCCAACCGCGCGTGCGGCCAGAATGGCAATCATCGGACGAATACGTTTACCGCCGCCGCTGACGATGTAATAGCCCAACTGATTGATCAGCTGAACGTCAGAGTTGAGTTGCTCCAGGATTGCTGCATTCACACCCGCCATATCTTGCGCGGTTAACTCATTGATTTTTTCTAAATTCATCGCAAAAGCCGGGCTTTTTATCCTGTTTATCCCACACGAGATGGGTACACAAAGGGTTTCGGTTTATAAATAGTATTGCTGATTGTACTGAAAAAACGGCTCAGATAAACGTTACCGTACGTGTTGTGTTTTTTTTCTTCATGTATTGATGGTAGCACTTGTCAAAGGCTCGCATTTTGCGTAATATTCGCGCCCTATTGTGAATATTTATAGCGCACTCTGAATCATACGAGGATGTGCGCGGAAGCGGAGTTTATATGTACGCGGTTTTCCAAAGTGGTGGTAAACAACACCGAGTAAGCGAAGGTCAGACCGTTCGCCTGGAAAAGCTGGACATCGCAACTGGCGAATCTGTTGAGTTCGCTGAAGTTCTGATGATCGCAAACGGTGAAGAAGTCAAAATCGGCGTTCCTTTCGTTGATGGCGGCGTTATCAAAGCTGAAGTTGTTGCTCACGGTCGTGGCGAGAAAGTTAAAATCGTTAAGTTTCGTCGTCGTAAACACTATCGTAAGCAGCAGGGCCACCGTCAGTGGTTCACTGATGTGAAAATTACTGGCATCAGCGCCTAAGACCTGAGGAGAGATTTAAATGGCACATAAAAAGGCTGGCGGCTCCACACGTAACGGTCGCGATTCAGAAGCTAAACGCCTGGGCGTTAAGCGTTTCGGTGGCGAATCCGTTCTGGCGGGTAGCATCATCGTTCGTCAGCGTGGCACCAAGTTCCACGCGGGTACCAACGTAGGTTGCGGTCGTGACCACACTCTGTTTGCTAAAGCAGACGGTAAAGTGAAATTTGAAGTTAAAGGCCCGAACAACCGTAAATACATCAGCATCGTTGCTGAGTAAGGTTTTCTCGGTCCGGTAACGGATTAAAGCCCCGCAACGTGTTGCGGGGCTTTTTACATTGGAAACCCGGAAAATTTTCTGTAGGGAAAACGGGCATGAAGCAGCAGGCCGGCATTGGTATTCTTTTGGCGCTCACTACCGCAATGTGCTGGGGTGCGCTGCCAATTGCAATGAAGCAGGTACTGGAAGTCATGGAGCCACCGACGGTGGTGTTTTATCGCTTCCTGATGGCAAGCATAGGCCTGGGTGCCATTCTGGCCGTCAAAGGTAAGCTGCCACCGCTGCGCATCTTTCGAAAACCGCGTTGGCTGGTGTTACTGGCTATCGCGACGGGCGGTCTGTTCGGTAACTTCATTCTGTTCAGCTCTTCCCTGCAATATCTTAGCCCTACAGCGTCGCAGGTGATTGGTCAGCTTTCACCGGTCGGCATGATGGTCGCCAGCGTATTCATCCTCAAGGAGAAGATGCGCGGCACGCAGATCATTGGGGCAAGTATGCTGCTTTGCGGGCTGGTGATGTTCTTTAACACCAGCCTGATTGAGATTTTTACCCGCCTGACGGATTACACCTGGGGTGTCATTTTTGGGGTGGGCGCAGCAACGGTCTGGGTGAGTTATGGCGTCGCGCAAAAGGTGTTATTGCGCCGTCTTGCCTCACAGCAGATCCTCTTTTTGCTGTACACTTTGTGTACACTGGCATTATTGCCTTTAGCGAAGCCGGGTGTAATTACCCAGCTCAGCGACTGGCAACTGGCGTGCCTCATTTTTTGTGGGCTGAATACGCTGGTCGGTTATGGCGCGCTGGCTGAAGCCATGGCGCGCTGGCAGGCAGCACAGGTGAGCGCCTTAATCACGCTTACCCCGCTGTTTACGCTGTTATTTTCAGATTTATTATCAATGGCCTGGCCCGATGTCTTCGTCAAGCCGATGCTCAACCTGTTGGGTTATCTCGGTGCGTTTGTCGTGGTTGCGGGCGCGATGTATTCCGCCATTGGTCATCGTCTCTGGGGGCGTTGGCGCAAAAATGAAGCGGTTGTAATAGTCCCCCGCTCAGGCGAATGAGTTACGGAGAGTAAAATGAAGTTTGTTGATGAAGCGACGATTCTGGTCGTGGCAGGTGATGGCGGTAACGGTTGTGTAAGCTTCCGCCGTGAAAAATATATTCCTCGTGGCGGTCCTGATGGCGGTGACGGTGGGGACGGTGGCGACGTGTGGCTGGAGGCGGATGAAAACCTCAACACGCTGATCGACTACCGTTTCGAAAAATCTTTCCGCGCCGAGCGTGGCCAGAACGGCCAGAGCCGCGACTGTACCGGTAAACGCGGTAAAGACGTGACGATCAAAGTGCCGGTGGGTACGCGTGTCATCGATCAGGGTACGGGCGAAACCATGGGTGATATGACCAAACACGGTCAGCGCCTGATGGTGGCCAAAGGCGGCTGGCACGGTCTGGGTAACAGCCGTTTCAAATCTTCCGTTAACCGTACCCCGCGTCAGAAAACCATGGGTACCCCGGGTGATAAGCGCGACCTGCAACTGGAACTGATGCTGCTGGCGGATGTGGGGATGCTGGGCATGCCAAACGCCGGTAAATCGACGTTTATCCGTGCGGTCTCTGCGGCGAAACCAAAAGTGGCAGATTATCCGTTTACGACGCTGGTACCGAGCCTGGGCGTTGTCCGTATGGATAACGAGAAGAGCTTCGTGGTCGCTGACATCCCGGGTCTGATTGAAGGGGCAGCAGAAGGCGCCGGTCTGGGTATTCGCTTCCTGAAGCACCTTGAGCGTTGCCGCGTACTGTTGCACCTCATCGACATCGATCCAATCGACGGTTCCGATCCGGTTGAAAACGCTCGTATCATTATCGGCGAGCTGGAGAAATACAGTGAAAAACTGGCGCAAAAACCGCGCTGGCTGGTATTCAACAAGATCGACCTGATGGACAAAGCGGAAGCTGAAGCGAAAGCTAAAGCGATTGCCGAAGCGATGGGTTGGGAAGATAAGTACTATCTGATCTCTGCCGCCAGCCAGGTTGGCGTGAAAGATCTCTGCTGGGATGTGATGACCTTTATCATCGAGAATCCGGTTGTTCAGGCAGAAGAGGCGAAACAGCCTGAAAAAGTCGAATTCATGTGGGATGACTACCACCGCCAGCAGCTCGAAGAGCTGGAAGCGGAAGAAGATGATGAAGACTGGGACGATGACTGGGATGAAGACGACGAAGAAGGCGTCGAGTTCATCTACAAGCACTAACCCCTGTATAAAGCCCCTTAACGGGGCTTTTTTTTATCCTATTTTCGTCGGTAACCAACAGCTGGCGATGAGGCCGCCCTCAGCGCCGTTCTCCAGCGTTAAATGACCATGATGGAGCTGTACGATACGCTGTACGATGCTCAGCCCAAGGCCGCTGCCGCCGTAGCGCTGGTCGAGACGTCGGAAAGGTTCGGTGATCGACTGGCGGTGCGCCTCATCAATACCCGGCCCCTGATCGGTAACGCTCACCCGGGTACCCCCCTCCGTCGCTGTTAATGCCACTTCAATGGTTGTGCCTGCCGGGCTGTAACGGGCGGCATTCTCCAGAAGGTTCCTTAGCATCAGACGTAACAGGACGGCGTCCCCCTGTACCGTCAGCGTGCTGTGGGCCGGCCATAATACCGTATGCTCTTTGGCTTCATGCTCCAGGCTAAGCGGAGCAATGATCGACTCAGTCCAGTTCACGGTATCGTAATGGCCGCTGGCCATCGCCTGTCCGGCACGCGCCAGCATCAGCAGCTGTTCCACCGTGTGCATCAGCTGATCGATCCGGTTTATCAGTGGCGTGGCCTGCGGGGAACCGGACTGAGCCATCAGTTCCAGATGGAGCCTAATCCCCGCCAGCGGCGTACGTAACTCGTGTGCCGCATCGGCGGTAAACAGGCGTTCCTGTTGAATAGTGTGGTCCAGCCGGGCGAGGAGTTGGTTGAGGGACGTGGTTACTGCGCCTATCTCTTCCATATCAGAATACATCGGCAGGGGAGTCAGATTATCCGCCGAACGGTTCGCAAGGCTGGCGCGAAGTTTGTTGAGTGGTCGGGTGATCCATGTGACTGCCCAGAATGAGAAGAGCAGGGTAAAACCGACCATCACCAGTGAAGGGACCAGCAGGGAGGCAATGGCTTCGCGGATCTCTTTTTCGACATGGTTGTTGCGTGCTTTAGCGGACAACGTTTCATTCACCAGAAAACCGATCTGCTCGCGGCTCTCATGCCACAGCCAGACTACGCTAATGAGTTGAAAAAATAGCAGAATAACCGCCAGCAACACCATTAATCGCCGGCGCATACTGTTCATTTCTGGCTCTCCAGACGGTAACCCACGCCGCGTACGGTTTTGATCCGATCTTTACCGAGCTTGCGACGCAGATTATGAATATGAACTTCAAGCGTGTTTGATCCTGGATCGTCCTGCCAGGAGTAGATGTCCTGTTGCAGCGTTTCACGGTGCACGGTCTGCCCGCTGCGCATGATCAGGCGCGTCAGCAGAGCGAACTCTTTTGGGGTCACTTCCACAGGCTGAGACTGGCGCAGCACCTGCTGAGTTTGCAGATTGAGGGTAATATCCCCGTCCGTCAGCAGGTTGTCGCTGTGGCCCTGATAGCGGCGGATCAACGCCCGTACGCGAGCCTGTAGCTCGGCAAGGGCGAAGGGTTTTACCAGATAATCGTCAGCGCCAGAATCAAGCCCGTTAATTCTGTCTTCAATGGCATCGCGGGCGGTGAGAATCAATACGGGATTCTCCACTCCGCGACGACGCCACTGGCAGAGCAGCGTCGCGCCGTCTTTATCCGGCAGTCCCAAATCCAGGATCACCAGGCTGTATTCACCGCTCTGGATCAAGGCATCTGCTTCAGCGGCTGTGGCGGCACAATCCAGGGCGTAGCCCTCATTGGCCAGCGCCAGCGCTAACCCTTCCTGCAATAACAGATCGTCTTCAACTATCAGTAGTTTCATCGCTAGTTATTCTGGTAGATGTCCTTATAGAGCCTGCTTTCGAAACGTACCAGTGGAATACGGCGATTGCGCAGGTCAGCCGGTTCGACGGCATAGCCGGAAAGATACTGCACAAATGCCATGCGTTGTCCGCTGGCGGTCGTGATGAAACCGGCAAGGTTGTAAACGCCTTGCAGGGAACCCGTTTTGGCTGAAACTTTGCCATCCACGCCCGCAGCGTGAAGGCCCGCGCGGTACTGAAGAGAGCCGTCGTGTCCGGCAAGCGGCAGCATCGTAATAAAGTTTAGCTCAGCGTCATGCTGAGCAATGTACTGCAACACCTGCATCATGGTGGCCGGCGAGATCAGGTTATGACGCGATAAACCGGAACCATCAACGGCGATCGTATTGCCCAGATCGATACCCGCCTGCTGGCGCAGGATCTGACGTACGGCATCAGAACCGGCCCGCCAGGTGCCCGGCACACCAAAGCGCGCGTGCCCGATCATGCGGAATACCGTGTCGGCAATCATGTTATCCGACTTTTTCAGCATAATCTTAAGCAAATCATGCAGTGGCGCGGACTGTTTGCTGGCAATCACCGTGCCTGGCTCATTCACCTGCGTCTGGCGCAGCAGCGTTCCGGTGTAGGTTATGCCCGCCTGCTTCAGTTCATCTTTAAAAATGGCACCGGCATAACCTGCGCCATCCTGAATGGCAAAGGCCAGCGGGAGTGGATCGGCCCGCTGGGTCAGGCAGCCGGTGAGCGTATAGCGGTTGAGATCGCCCGGTACCACGTCCAGCTCGCAATACTGTGCCTCCGGGGAGCCTTTCGCCAGCGTCCGCACCTGGCTGAACATCGTGACCGGGTAGTAAGACGCCACGCGGATAAACGCTAAGTCATTTGGTTTTGGCGCGCTGTAAAGCGATACGGAGAAGCAGTTACGGTCAACGATGGCGGCGGCTGGCGGGGCGCTAAAACACTGCGTCATGTCGTTCCATGGCCAGCCAGGCGCTTTATCGTGGCTGGCGAAAATGGAGGTGTCGATCAGCACGTTGCCATCAATTTTTGTTACGCCGGATTTTTTCAGTACCGCCACCATGTTGCGGACATCCTGGCGCTTAAAGGTGGGATCGCCACCAAAACGGGCGATAAGATCGCCTTTCAGTTCGCCACCCTCAACGTTACCTCTGGTTTCAAGGGTGGTAGTAAAACGGAAGTCAGGCCCGAGCTGGAGCAGAGCGGCGAGGGCGGTGATCACCTTCTGGGTACTGGCAGGCAGCGCCATCTGTTGACTGTGATAGTCAATCTCGGGAGCCTGCGCGCCAACCTTCTGCACCATCAGGGCAAGGTTCGCGCCGGCGGGCAGTTGATTAATGTACTCATCAACATTCGCGGCCTGAACGGTGAACGTTATACTGGTAGTCAATCCGATGATAAAACTGGAAAATCGCATAATCTCGCGCTAACAACCCGAAAACAAACCGTCATACTACGGTGCATGGCACTGTAAAGTAAACGATGACCCATAGTGAACTTCGCGGTAAAATGCGTATCAAATTGAAAAATTGCTGCTGACCTGGGGCGTTGCTCCCGGGTCGGTTTTCTTTTTGCTTCTGGCCTGTTCAGGTGGGCTGGAGCAGGGAACACTGCTCCCAACAGGAATGTTTAAGAGGTATAACAAATGCAAGCTATTCCGATGACCTTACGTGGTGCCGAAAAACTGCGCGAAGAGCTGGATTTTCTGAAATCCGTACGTCGCCCTGAAATCATCGCCGCTATCGCGGAAGCGCGTGAGCATGGCGACCTGAAAGAGAATGCTGAATACCACGCGGCGCGTGAGCAGCAGGGTTTCTGTGAAGGGCGTATTAAAGATATCGAAGCAAAATTGTCCAATGCACAGGTTATCGATATCACCAAAATGCCGAATAATGGCCGTGTGATTTTTGGTTCAACCGTTACCGTGCTGAACCTGGACAACGACGAAGAGCAGACCTATCGCATCGTGGGTGATGATGAAGCTGACTTCAAACAGAACCTGATTTCGGTGAACTCGCCAATTGCTCGTGGCCTGATTGGCAAAGAGCAGGACGATGTGGTCACCATCCGCACCCCTGGTGGTGAAGTGGAATACGAAATTATTAAGGTTGAATATCTGTAATTCGCTTCTCTACTAAGATGTTGATACATTGTAAAGAAAAGAAAAAGGCCGCATAGCGGCCTTTTATCAACTCACGGAGCATGGCATTTTGCTCGCCTGCTGAAAGAAATCCCTCGTTTCACACAGAAAATGTGTTCGATTCAGGATATCCTTAACGTGGCAGCGAGATTTTGCGCTCTTTAGATGGGCGATAGAGCACCAGCGTTTTACCGATGACCTGTACATTACAGGCGCCGGTTTCGCGCACGATGGCTTCCACGATCAGGTTTTTTGTGTCTCTGTCTTCAGAGGCGATTTTCACCTTGATCAGCTCGTGGTGTTCCAGCGCTTGTTCAATCTCGGCAAGCACCCCTTCGGTCAAACCATTGTTGCCAAGCATCACTACAGGCTTGAGCGGATGTGCCAGACCTTTAAGGTGCTGTTTTTGTTTAGTACTCAGATTCATCGTATATTTTTGCTTACGTTGGGATTGAAAACGGTTCATTCTACCGCCATCTCCCTAATATCGCCAAATAGCTGCGTAGAAATTTACGTCACAGGCAAGCAACGATGAACCAGGACGGAAATGTTAAATGACAGGTAAAAAGCGTTCTGCCAGCTCCAGCCGCTGGCTTCAGGAACACTTTAGCGATAAATATGTTCAACAGGCGCAGAAAAAGGGGTTGCGTTCCCGCGCCTGGTTTAAACTTGATGAAATACAGCAAAGTGACAAACTTTTTAAACCGGGAATGACGGTGGTCGACCTCGGTGCGGCACCTGGCGGATGGTCCCAGTATGCGGTTACGCAGATCGGCGGAACGGGCCGAATCATCGCATGCGATCTTTTACCAATGGATCCCATCGTCGGTGTCGACTTCCTTCAGGGCGACTTTCGTGATGAATTAGTGCTGAAAGCATTACTTGATCGTGTAGGTGACAGTAAGGTCCAGGTTGTCATGTCGGATATGGCGCCAAATATGTGTGGAACACCGGCGGTGGATATCCCCCGCGCCATGTATCTGGTGGAACTAGCGTTAGAAATGTGTCGTGATGTACTAGCGCCTGGTGGTAGTTTTGTTGTGAAGGTGTTTCAGGGCGAAGGTTTCGAGGAGTATCTTAAGGAAATTCGCTCCCTGTTTGCGAAGGTCAAAGTTCGTAAGCCGGACTCTTCCCGGGCCCGTTCCCGTGAAGTGTATATTGTAGCGACCGGGCGAAAATGATAACCGGTAGATTTCAGGCGAAAGTTTGAATGAAACTGGATATAGAGTATCCTGACGCTGTTTTTAACACAGTTGTAATATGAGGTTAATCCCTTGAGTGACATGGCGAAAAACCTAATACTCTGGCTGGTCATTGCCGTTGTGCTGATGTCAGTATTCCAGAGCTTTGGGCCCAGCGAGTCGAATGGCCGCAAGGTGGATTATTCTACCTTCCTGCAAGAGGTCAATCAGGACCAGGTTCGCGAAGCGCGTATCAACGGACGTGAGATCAACGTTACCAAGAAAGATAGTAACCGTTACACGACTTACATCCCGGTGAACGATCCTAAGCTGCTTGATAACCTTCTGACCAAAAACGTCAAAGTGGTAGGCGAGCCGCCGGAAGAACCAAGCCTGCTGGCTTCTATCTTCATTTCCTGGTTCCCGATGCTGCTTCTTATCGGCGTCTGGATCTTCTTTATGCGCCAGATGCAGGGCGGTGGTGGCAAAGGTGCCATGTCGTTCGGTAAGAGCAAGGCGCGTATGCTGACGGAAGACCAGATCAAGACCACGTTTGCTGACGTAGCAGGTTGTGACGAAGCAAAAGAAGAGGTGGGTGAACTGGTTGAATACCTACGCGAGCCGAGCCGTTTCCAGAAACTGGGCGGTAAGATCCCGAAAGGCGTCCTGATGGTCGGCCCTCCGGGTACGGGTAAAACCCTGCTGGCAAAAGCCATCGCGGGTGAAGCGAAGGTGCCGTTCTTTACTATTTCAGGTTCTGACTTCGTTGAAATGTTCGTGGGTGTCGGTGCATCTCGTGTGCGTGACATGTTCGAGCAGGCTAAGAAGGCAGCACCGTGCATCATCTTCATCGATGAAATCGATGCCGTAGGCCGCCAGCGTGGCGCAGGCCTGGGTGGTGGTCACGATGAACGTGAGCAGACGCTGAACCAGATGCTGGTTGAGATGGACGGCTTCGAAGGTAACGAAGGTATCATCGTTATCGCGGCAACTAACCGTCCGGACGTACTTGACCCTGCGCTGCTGCGTCCAGGCCGTTTCGACCGCCAGGTTGTGGTCGGTCTGCCGGATGTTCGCGGTCGTGAACAGATTCTGAAAGTGCATATGCGTCGCGTACCGCTGGCGCCAGATATCGACGCGGCAATCATCGCGCGTGGTACTCCAGGCTTCTCCGGTGCGGATCTGGCTAACCTGGTCAACGAAGCAGCCCTGTTTGCCGCTCGCGGTAACAAGCGCGTGGTGTCCATGGTGGAATTTGAGAAAGCGAAAGACAAAATCATGATGGGTGCGGAACGTCGCTCCATGGTGATGACGGAAGCGCAGAAAGAGTCCACGGCATATCACGAAGCGGGCCACGCGATTATCGGTCGTCTGGTGCCGGAACACGATCCGGTACACAAGGTGACGATCATTCCACGCGGTCGTGCGCTGGGTGTGACCTTCTTCCTGCCTGAAGGCGACGCGATCAGCGCCAGCCGTCAGAAGCTGGAAAGCCAGATTTCAACCCTGTACGGCGGTCGTCTGGCTGAAGAGATTATCTACGGTGCGGAACATGTTTCCACCGGTGCGTCGAACGATATTAAAGTGGCGACAAACCTGGCGCGTAACATGGTGACTCAGTGGGGCTTCTCCGACAAACTCGGTCCGCTGCTGTATGCAGAGGAAGAGGGCGAGGTGTTCCTGGGCCGCTCCGTGGCAAAAGCGAAACATATGTCCGATGAAACGGCACGTATCATCGACCAGGAAGTGAAAGCGCTGATTGAACGTAACTACGCTCGCGCCCGTCAGATCCTGAACGACAATATGGACATCCTGCATTCGATGAAAGATGCGCTCATGAAATATGAGACCATCGATGCACCACAGATTGACGACCTGATGGCGCGCCGCGAAGTGCGTCCGCCGGCAGGCTGGGAAGACCCAGGCGCGTCTAACAATTCTGACAACAATGGCACCCCGCGTGCGCCGCGTCCGGTCGATGAACCGCGTACGCCAAACCCGGGCAACACCATGTCAGAGCAGTTAGGCGACAAGTAAGTCACTGCTGTTGAAGCGTTTGTCTGTATCTCAAACCCTGGAGCTTGCTCCGGGGTTTTTCTTATCTGTTTAACCACATTAATCCCAGGGACTTCACCATGAAACTATTCGCCCAGGACTCGCATCTCGACCTTTCACATCCCCATGTGATGGGGATCCTGAATGTCACGCCTGATTCCTTCTCTGACGGCGGCACGCATAATTCGCTTATCGACGCGGTTAAACACGCGAATTTAATGATTAACGCGGGTGCCACCATCATTGACGTTGGAGGGGAGTCAACGCGGCCTGGCGCGGCGGAGGTTTCGGTGGAAGAAGAGCTGGCGCGCGTGGTGCCGGTGGTGGAGGCTATCGCCCGGCGCTTTGAAGTGTGGATCTCTGTTGATACCTCCAAACCCGAAGTGATCCGTGAAGTGGCGAGAGTGGGCGCTCACATTATCAATGATATCCGCTCGCTGACCGAGCCGGGCGCGATTGAAGCCGCCGCAGAAACCGGGCTACCGGTGTGTCTGATGCATATGCAGGGCCAGCCTAAGACAATGCAGGAGGCGCCAAAATATGAAGACGTGTTTGCCGACGTCACCCGCTTCTTTATTGAGCATATCGAACGCTGTGAACGTGCGGGTATCGCAAAAGAGAAATTGCTGCTCGACCCGGGCTTCGGTTTCGGTAAAAATCTCTCACACAATTACGCGTTGCTTGCGCGCTTATCAGAGTTTCATCAGTTCGGCCTGCCACTGCTGGTGGGAATGTCGAGAAAATCGATGATTGGTCAGTTGTTGAATGTCGGGCCGAGCGAACGTCTGAGCGGCAGTCTGGCCTGCGCGGTGATTGCCGCGATGCAAGGTGCACACATCATTCGCGTCCATGACGTAAAAGAAACAGTAGAAGCCATGCGTGTGGTGGAAGCCACACTGGCAGCGAAGGAAAACAAACGCTATGAGTAATCGTAAATATTTTGGTACCGATGGCATCCGTGGGCGCGTAGGCGATGCGCCAATTACCCCTGACTTTGTCCTGAAGCTGGGCTGGGCAGCGGGGAAAGTGCTGGCGCGTCATGGCTCCCGTAAGATCATTATTGGGAAAGATACCCGTATTTCGGGTTATATGCTGGAATCCGCGCTGGAAGCCGGGCTGGCGGCGGCGGGGCTTTCAGCTTCCTTTACGGGGCCAATGCCGACTCCTGCTGTTGCCTATCTGACCCGCACCTTCCGTGCGGAAGCGGGCATCGTCATTTCCGCTTCCCATAACCCGTTCTATGACAACGGTATCAAATTCTTCTCCATCGACGGCACTAAACTGCCGGATGACGTGGAAGAGGCGATTGAAGCGGAAATGGAAAAAGAGATCACCTGTGTTGACTCCGCTGAGCTGGGTAAAGCCAACCGTATTGTCGATGCCGCAGGCCGCTACATTGAATTCTGCAAAGGCACTTTCCCGAATGAACTGAGCCTGGCACACCTCAAAATTGTGGTGGACTGTGCAAACGGTGCGACTTACCACATTGCGCCGAATGTGTTCCGCGAGCTGGGTGCGAAAGTGATCACTATCGGCTGCGAGCCGGACGGTCTGAACATCAACGAAGAAGTTGGCGCGACAGACGTGCGTGCCTTGCAAGCGCGTGTCCTGGCTGAAAAGGCCGATCTGGGTATTGCCCTGGATGGCGATGGTGACCGTGTGATCATGGTTGATCACGAAGGTAACAAGGTCGATGGCGATCAGATCCTCTACATCATTGCGCGTGAAGGCCTGCGTCAGGGGCAACTGCGCGGTGGCGCGGTGGGCACTTTGATGAGCAATATGGGTCTGGAGCTGGCGCTGAAACAGCTGGGCATCCCGTTTGTTCGTGCGAAAGTGGGTGACCGCTACGTGCTGGAAAAACTCCAGGAGAAAGGCTGGCGTATTGGCGCGGAAAACTCCGGCCATGTGATCCTGCTCGATAAAACCACCACCGGTGACGGCATTGTGGCGGCGCTTCAGGTTGTTGCCGCGATGGCGCGTAACCATATGAGCCTGCACGATCTGTGCAGCGGCATGAAAATGTTCCCGCAGATCCTGGTCAACGTGCGTTTCACCGCGGGTAAAGGTGACCCGCTGGAAAATGATAACGTGAAAGCGGTGATGGCAGAGGTGGAAGCGACGCTTGGCAGCCGTGGGCGCGTCCTGCTGCGTAAGTCGGGTACCGAGCCGCTGATCCGCGTGATGGTGGAAGGCGAAGACGAAGCGCAGGTGACTGAATTTGCGCACCGCATTGCGGATGCAGTCAAAGCTGCATAATCTTTCAGAATAAGTGTTTAAAAAGGCGGCGTTTGCCGCCTTTGTTTTAAACAATTAATGGCTTTTTGCTGTTTTTTTCCGCAGTTGATACAATGCCTCGAAAATGCCCTTGCGAAGGTGATTCGCTTTGGTTAGTATTCACACCCGCTTCAGTGGGAAACAAAATCCTGCTAATTGGTCGAAGCATTGGTATGCGGCAAATCCGCAAGGAACAGGTTGATTATGTACGAAGCTCTTTTAGTTATTTTCCTTATTGTAGCCATCGCTCTCGTAGCGCTGATTATGCTACAGCAAGGTAAAGGCGCTGATATGGGAGCCTCCTTCGGAGCAGGCGCTTCCGGTACGCTGTTCGGTTCAAGTGGTTCTGCGAACTTCATGACCCGCACGACGGCGATTCTGGCTACGCTGTTCTTCATTATCAGCCTGGTGCTGGGCAATATCAACAGCAACAAGACCAGTAAAGGAAGCGAGTGGGAAAATCTGAGCGCGCCAGCAAAAACTGAGCAAACTCAGCCAGCTGCACCGGCTAAGCCAACCAGCGATATCCCGCAGTAAGTATTCCGTACCGAGGTGGTGGAATTGGTAGACACGCTACCTTGAGGTGGTAGTGCCCTAACGGGCTTGTGGGTTCGAGTCCCATCCTCGGTACCAATATTCCAGAAGAAAGACGTCGCAAGACGTCTTTTTTTTCGTCTTTATATTCTGTGTTTCCGATCTATTGTAGGGCGGGTAAGCGCAGCGCCACCCGCCGTTTTGCCCGGTGGCGCTGCGCTTACCGGGCCTACGAAGACCACAAAAAAGGCGCCCATTGGGCGCCTTTTGCATGTCTTGCTGTCGATTACTTCTTATCGCTGTGTTCCAGGTTCTCAACCTGCGGCAGACCATTACCGGAATTCGCGGAGAGCAGGCCATTCTCAACATAGTTGAACAGCTTCTCACGGGTATCGGTGATGTCCAGGTTACGCATGGTCAGCTGGCCAATACGATCGTCCGGAGAGAATACTGACTCACCTTTCTCCATGGTCAGACGCTCTGCTTTATAGGTCAGGTTGTCAGACACGGTGTTCAGGATGGAGTAGTCGTTACCGCGACGCAGTTCCAGGGTCACTTCGCCGGTGATGGCGCTTGCCACCCAACGTTGCAGGGCGTCACGCAGCATCAGCGCCTGTGGATCAAACCAGCGACCCTGATACAGCAGTTTGCCCAGCTGACGGCCATGAGCGTGATACTGCTCAATGGTGTCTTCGTTGTGAATACCGGTCAGCAGACGCTCATAAGCGATGTGCAGCAGCGCCATCCCTGGAGCTTCGTAAATGCCGCGGCTTTTTGCTTCGATGATACGGTTTTCGATCTGATCGCTCATACCCAGACCGTGACGACCGCCGATGCGGTTTGCTTCCAGCATCAGTTCAACATCGTCGGAGAAGGTTTTACCGTTCAGGGCAACCGGATGACCACGTTCGAAACGCACGGTCACTTCTTCCGCCGGGATCTTCACGTTTTCATCCCAGAACTTCACGCCCATGATCGGGTTAACAATTTTTACGCTGGAGTTCAGGAATTCCAGGTCTTTCGCTTCGTGCGTCGCACCCAGCATGTTGGAGTCGGTTGAGTAGGCTTTCTCAACCGACATCTTGTAGTCAAAGCCGCAGGCAATCATAAACTCAGACATTTCATGACGGCCACCCAGCTCGTCGATGAAGTCGGTATCCAGCCACGGTTTGTAGATCTGCAACTCGGCGTTGGTCAGCAGGCCATAACGATAGAAACGTTCAATATCGTTGCCTTTATAGGTGCTACCGTCCCCCCAGATGTTCACGCCATCTTCTTTCATGGCGGCGACCAGCATAGTGCCGGTGACGGCACGACCCAGCGGGGTGGTATTGAAATAGGTCAGGCCGCCGGTCGTATTATGGAAAGCACCGCACTGGATCGCGGCAATCCCTTCGGCGACCAGCTGCTTACGGCAGTCGATCAGACGTGCGTTCTCTGCGCCATATTCCATGGCACGACGAGGGATCGCGTCATAATCTTCCTCGTCCGGCTGACCCAGGTTCGCAGTATATGCATAAGGAACCGCTCCCTTCTGGCGCATCCACAGCAGTGCAGCGCTGGTATCCAGGCCGCCAGAAAAAGCGATGCCAATACGTTGTCCTACCGGGAGATGCTTGAGAATCGTCGTCATATAATAAAACCCTGCTTGATTGACTGATTAGAGACCGCTTTCGCTCTCGATGCATGTTTATGCAAAATAAGTGAGTATTCATTTAATCATCTTTTATCGACGACCGAAAGAGACGTGTGCGTTTTTTGTAAAAATTTCCCTTTTATTGCCCTGGCCGAAGTTGGGTTGACAGGTGGGGTCAACTATCAATATACTGAATGCCGATTTTACGTCCCGTCTTCGGTACCAAATCCCAGCATTATTTGCAAATTCTGTCCAAAACGCGTAGAATTTGCCACGTTTCAGGCGCGGGGTGGAGCAGCCTGGTAGCTCGTCGGGCTCATAACCCGAAGGTCGTCGGTTCAAATCCGGCCCCCGCAACCACTTTCCCATAAAGTTCTTTTTCAAATATACTGTGAAGACTTAGAGCCTTCGTAGCTGGATTTGAAAAAATGCTTTCGGAGAGTGCTCCAGGCCACAGTTGTGGCTATAGGGTTCAGTTATCTAAAGCCCCGATTTATCGGGGTTTTTTGTTATCTGACTACAGAATAACTGGGCTTTACGCCCTTTTTTTATGTCTTGGGGGTGGGCTTGTCCACATTAGAGCAAAAATTAACAGAGATGATTACTGCGCCGGTCGAAGCACTGGGCTACGAACTGGTCGGCATCGAATTCGTTCGCGGCCGTACATCCACACTGCGCATCTATATTGATAGTGAAGATGGCATCAATGTTGATGATTGTGCTGATGTCAGCCACCAGGTGAGTGCGGTTCTTGATGTTGAAGATCCGATTACCGTTGCGTACAACCTGGAAGTTTCCTCACCTGGCCTCGATCGTCCGATGTTCACGGCCGAGCACTACGTGCGCTTTACCGGTGAAGAAGTGGCTCTCGTTCTGCGTATGGCCGTACAGAACCGCCGTAAATGGCAGGGAATTATCAAAGCCGTTGATGGTGAAATGATCACGGTGACAGTCGAAGGCAAAGATGAAGTGTTCGCGCTGAGTAATATCCAGAAGGCGAACCTGGTTCCCCACTTTTAACAGTCTGGATTGAGGTGAAAAGCCCGCGATGAACAAAGAAATTTTGGCTGTTGTTGAAGCCGTCTCCAACGAGAAATCACTGCCGCGTGAGAAGATTTTCGAAGCGCTGGAAAGTGCACTGGCTACAGCAACCAAGAAAAAATACGAACAAGAGATCGATGTTCGCGTAGAAATCGATCGTAAAAGCGGTGACTTCGATACATTCCGTCGTTGGGTAATCGTTGAAGAAGTGACCCAACCGACCAAAGAGATCACCCTGGAAGCGGCACGTTTTGAAGACGAAAGTCTGAACGTGGGTGACTACGTTGAAGATCAGATTGAATCTGTTACCTTCGACCGTATCACCACCCAGACCGCGAAGCAGGTTATCGTGCAGAAAGTTCGCGAAGCCGAGCGCGCTCTGGTTGTCGATCAGTTCCGCGATCAGGAAGGCGAAATCATCACTGGCGTGGTGAAGAAAGTGAACCGCGACAACATCTCTCTGGAGATCAAATCCGAAGGACTGCCGGGTAACGCTGAAGCCGTCATCCTGCGCGAAGACATGCTGCCGCGTGAAAACTTCCGCCCAGGCGATCGTATTCGTGGTGTGCTGTATGCCGTACGTCCTGAAGCGCGTGGTGCACAGCTGTTCGTGACGCGTTCTAAACCAGAAATGCTGGTTGAACTGTTCCGTATCGAAGTGCCGGAAATCGGCGAAGAAGTTATCGAAATCAAAGCGGCGGCCCGCGATCCGGGTTCCCGTGCGAAAATTGCGGTGAAAACCAACGACAAGCGTATCGACCCGGTCGGTGCTTGCGTCGGTATGCGTGGCGCACGTGTTCAGGCGGTTTCTACCGAACTGGGCGGCGAGCGCATTGATATCGTTCTGTGGGACGACAACCCGGCGCAGTTCGTGATCAACGCAATGGCACCGGCTGATGTGGCGTCTATCGTTGTTGACGAAGACAAACACACCATGGATATCGCTGTTGAAGCGGGCAACCTGGCGCAGGCGATTGGCCGTAACGGTCAGAACGTACGTCTGGCGTCACAGCTGAGCGGCTGGGAACTCAACGTGATGACCGTTGATGACCTTCAGGCCAAGCATCAGGCTGAAGCCCACGCGGCGATCGATACCTTCACCAAATACCTGGACATTGACGAAGACTTCGCCACTGTGCTGGTTGAAGAAGGTTTCTCTACGCTGGAAGAACTGGCCTACGTGCCAATGAAAGAGCTGCTGGAAATTGACGGTCTGGATGAACCAACCGTTGAAGCCCTGCGTGAACGCGCTAAAAACGCACTGACCACCCTGGCGCTGGCTCAGGAAGAAAGCCTTGGCGATAAGAAGCCGGCTGATGACCTGCTGAATCTGGAAGGTCTTGATCGTGCGATTGCGTTCAAGCTGGCTGCCCGTGGTGTTTGTACGCTGGAAGATCTCGCTGAGCAAGGCGTTGATGACCTGGCCGATATCGAAGGTTTAACCGACGAGAAAGCCGGCGAACTCATCATGGCCGCACGTAATATTTGCTGGTTCGGCGACGAAGCGTAATAAACTGTAGCAGGAAGGAACAGCATGACTGATGTAACTGTAAAATCGCTGGCTGCTGAGATTCAGACCTCCGTGGACCGCCTGGTACAGCAATTTGCTGATGCAGGGATCCCGAAGTCCGCTGATGACTCGGTGACCGCGCAAGAAAAACAAACCTTGTTAGCGCACCTGAACCGTGAACACGGCTCTACGCCTGACAAGTTAACGCTACAGCGTAAAACGCGTAGCACGTTGAACATCCCTGGTACCGGTGGCAAAAGCAAGTCGGTACAAATTGAAGTCCGCAAGACGCGCACCTTTGTAAAACGTGATCCGCAAGAGGCAGAACGCCTTGCCGCGGAAGAGCAGGCACAGCGTGAAGCGGAAGAACAAGCTCAGCGTGAGGCAGAAGCCACTGCCAAACGTGAAGCAGAATTAAAAGCTGAACGTGAGGCCGCAGAAAAAGCGAAACGCGACGCCGGTGAAAAAGCGAAGCGTGACGCTGCGGAAAAAGACAAAGTGAGCAATCAACAGACCGACGAAATGACCAAAACTGCCCAGGCTGAAAAAGCCCGCCGTGAAAATGAAGCTGCCGAGCTGAAGCGTAAAGCGGAAGAAGAAGCCCGCCGCAAGCTTGAAGAAGAAGCTCGCCGCGTCGCCGAAGAAGCGCGTCGCATGGCAGAAGAAAACGAGAAGAATGGTGTGAATACTGCTGAACCAACTGAAGATACCAGCGATTATCACGTCACCACGTCTCAGCATGCGCGTCAGGCAGAAGACGACAACGACCGCGAAGTAGAAGGTGGTCGTGGTCGTACTCGCAGTGCAAAAGCTGCGCGTCCTGCGAAAAAAGGTAACAAACACGCTGAATCAAAAGCTGACCGTGAAGAAGCGCGTGCAGCGGTTCGCGGCGGTAAAGGCGGCAAGCGTAAAGGTTCCGCTCTCCAGCAGGGCTTCCAGAAGCCTGCTCAGGCCGTTAACCGTGACGTTGTGATCGGCGAAACTATCACCGTTGGCGAACTGGCTAACAAAATGGCGGTGAAAGGCTCTCAGGTCATCAAAGCGATGATGAAACTGGGCGCAATGGCCACCATCAACCAGGTCATCGACCAGGAAACCGCACAGCTGGTTGCCGAAGAGATGGGCCACAAAGTTATCCTGCGTCGTGAAAACGAGCTGGAAGAAGCAGTAATGAGCGACCGTGATACGGGCGCAGCGGCTGAACCGCGCGCACCGGTTGTGACCATCATGGGTCACGTTGACCACGGTAAAACCTCTCTGCTTGACTACATTCGTTCTACTAAGGTTGCCTCCGGCGAAGCGGGTGGTATTACCCAGCACATCGGTGCTTACCACGTAGAAACCGAAAACGGCATGATCACCTTCCTGGATACCCCAGGCCACGCAGCGTTTACCTCAATGCGTGCTCGTGGTGCTCAGGCAACGGATATCGTTGTTCTGGTTGTTGCTGCCGACGATGGCGTGATGCCACAGACCATTGAAGCTATCCAGCACGCGAAAGCGGCGCAGGTGCCTCTGGTTGTTGCAGTCAACAAAATCGATAAGCCAGAAGCTGATATGGATCGCGTGAAGAACGAACTGTCCCAGTACGGCGTTATGCCGGAAGAGTGGGGCGGTGAAGCACAGTTCATCCCTGTATCTGCAAAAGCAGGTACCGGTATCGACGACCTGCTGAACGCTATCCTGCTTCAGGCTGAAGTTCTGGAGCTGAAAGCGGTTCGTAAAGGTATGGCGAGCGGCGCGGTAATCGAATCCTTCCTGGATAAAGGTCGTGGTCCGGTTGCAACCGTTCTGGTTCGCGAAGGTACTCTGCACAAGGGCGACATCGTTCTGTGTGGTTTCGAATACGGTCGCGTTCGCGCGATGCGTAACGAACTGGGTCAGGAAGTGCTGGAAGCGGGTCCGTCCATTCCAGTGGAAATCCTGGGGCTGTCCGGTGTTCCGGCTGCCGGTGACGAAGTAACCGTCGTACGTGACGAGAAGAAAGCGCGTGAAGTCGCTCTGTATCGTCAGGGTAAATTCCGTGAAGTGAAGCTGGCTCGTCAGCAGAAATCTAAACTCGAGAATATGTTCGCCAACATGACCGAAGGCGAAGTTCACGAAGTGAACGTTGTTCTGAAAGCGGACGTTCAGGGTTCTGTGGAAGCGATCTCCGACTCCTTGCTGAAACTGTCTACCGACGAAGTGAAAGTGAAGATCATCGGTTCTGGCGTAGGTGGTATCACCGAAACCGACGCAACTCTGGCAGCAGCGTCCAACGCGATACTGGTTGGCTTCAACGTTCGTGCTGACGCATCTGCGCGTAAAGTGATTGATGCTGAAAGCCTGGATCTGCGTTACTACTCCGTCATCTATAACCTGATTGACGAAGTGAAAGCAGCGATGAGCGGCATGCTGTCTCCTGAGCTGAAACAGCAGATCATCGGTCTGGCTGAAGTACGTGACGTGTTCAAATCACCGAAATTCGGTGCGATCGCGGGCTGTATGGTTACCGAAGGGACCATTAAGCGTCACAACCCAATCCGCGTACTGCGCGACAACGTGGTTATCTACGAAGGTGAGCTGGAATCCCTGCGCCGCTTCAAAGATGACGTTAACGAAGTTCGTAACGGCATGGAATGTGGTATCGGCGTGAAGAACTACAACGACGTTCGCGTTGGCGATATGATCGAAGTGTTCGAGATCATCGAAATTCAGCGTACCATCGCGTAATCTTCGTCAACTGAAGAGTAATTAGCGTAGGCCGGGTAAGCGAAGCGCCACCCGGCAGTAATTTTAAAAAGGGGCTTAAGCCCCTTTTTTGTCTGGAGAATTTATTATGGCGAAAGAATTTGGTCGCCCACAGCGCGTCGCGCAGGAGATGCAGAAAGAGATCGCTCTCATTCTGCAACGTGAAATCAAAGATCCACGCGTGGGTATGATGACCACCGTGTCTGGCGTGGAAATGTCCCGCGACCTGGCGTACGCCAAAGTGTTTGTGACTTTCCTGAATGACCAGGATGAAGACGCCGTGAAGAACGGCATTAAAGCGTTGCAGGAAGCCTCTGGTTTCATCCGCTCTCTGCTCGGCAAAGCGATGCGCCTGCGTATCGTGCCAGAGCTGACCTTCTTCTACGACAACTCGCTGGTTGAAGGTATGCGTATGTCCAACCTGGTGACCAGCGTGGTGAAACATGACGATGAGCGTCGTGTTAACCCGGCGGACGACAGCAAGGAGGACTGATGAGTCGTCCTCGTCGTCGCGGTCGTGACGTGCATGGCGTGCTGTTGCTGGATAAACCACAGGGCGCATCCAGCAACGACGTGCTGCAAAAAGTGAAGCGTATTTATAACGCCAACCGAGCAGGGCACACTGGCGCGCTGGATCCGCTGGCAACCGGCATGCTGCCGATCTGCCTGGGGGAAGCGACAAAGTTTTCCCAGTACCTGCTGGATTCCGATAAGCGCTACCGCGTGATTGCCAAACTGGGCCAGCGCACGGATACCTCCGATGCAGATGGCCTGGTGGTGGAAGAGCGCCCGGTGACCTTCAGCGCAGAGCAACTTGATGCGGCGCTGGACAGCTTCCGTGGTGATACGCTACAGGTGCCGTCGATGTATTCGGCGCTGAAATATCAGGGCAAAAAGCTCTACGAATATGCACGTCAGGGCATTGAGGTTCCGCGCGAAGCTCGTCCGATTACCGTGTATGAGCTGCTGTTCATTCGTCACGAAGGTGATGAACTCGAGCTGGAAGTACACTGTTCGAAAGGGACCTATATCCGCACCATCATTGATGACCTCGGTGAAAAGCTGGGTTGCGGCGCGCATGTGATTTATCTGCGTCGTCTGGCGGTCAGCAAATATCCGGTCGAACGCATGGTGACGCTTGAGCATCTGCACGCCCTGATTGAGCAGGCGCAAGCGCAGGGCGTTGCGCCGGCCGATCTGCTGGACCCGCTGCTGATGCCAATGGACAGTCCGGCAGTGGACTTCCCGGTTGTTAATCTTCCTTTAACATCGTCCGTTTACTTTAAGAACGGAAACCCGGTTCGCACAACGGGGGCACCGCTTGAGGGCCTGGTACGCGTGACGGAAGGTGACGAAGGGAAATTCATCGGTATGGGCGAAATGGACGGCGAAGGGCGTGTGGCGCCGCGTCGTCTGGTCGTCGAATATCCGGTCGAAGCGTGACGGTGATAACGCCTTACCTTGCGATAAGCAGGGGAGACGAGTAGAATATCGCCGCTTAACGCCTGGTAAATTGTTTAACAATCTGCGGGGCGTACATGGGATAGCTGAATTAGAGATCGGCATCCTTACATTCTTTATACTTTGGAGTTTGAAAATGTCTCTAAGCGTTGAAGCTAAAGCTAAAATCGTTTCTGAGTTTGGTCGTGGTACTAACGACAGCGGTTCTACCGAAGTTCAGGTTGCACTGCTGACTGCACAGATTAACCACCTGCAAGGTCACTTTGCAGAGCACAAAAAAGATCACCACAGCCGTCGTGGTCTGCTGCGTATGGTTTCTCAGCGTCGTAAACTGCTCGACTACCTGAAGCGTAAAGATGTTGCACGCTACACCGCGCTGATCGAGCGTCTGGGTCTGCGTCGCTAATTCTTGCGAGTTTCAGAAAAGGGGGCCTGATGGCCCCTTTTTTCAACCAGACGGCAGCAATTCAATGGAAACTATTGTATTGTTGCTATAAATGATCTTCATTGCAGAGGTTCGCGCGGCTAATGAGAGGCTTCACCCATGGGGGTGTCGGTTGTCATTAGTCGCGAGGATGCGAAGAAGGTCGGGTTAAATCGTCAGCACACCTGAGGTGTGCTTTCAAACATTTAAGAAAGGACAGAACTTTGCTGAATCCGATCGTTCGTAAATTCCAGTATGGTCAGCATACCGTCACGCTGGAAACCGGCATGATGGCGCGTCAGGCTACTGCTGCCGTTATGGTAAGCATGGATGACACTGCTGTATTCGTTACCGTAGTTGGCCAGAAAAAAGCTAAACCAGGTCAGGACTTCTTCCCGCTGACCGTTAACTACCAGGAGCGTACCTACGCTGCCGGTAAAATCCCAGGTGGCTTCTTCCGTCGTGAAGGCCGTCCAAGCGAAGGCGAAACCCTGATCGCGCGTCTGATTGACCGCCCGGTTCGTCCGCTGTTCCCGGAAGGCTTCGTGAACGAAGTGCAGGTTATCGCAACCGTTGTTTCCGTTAACCCGCAGGTTAACCCGGACATCGTTGCGATGATCGGTGCGTCTGCTGCCCTGTCACTGTCTGGTATTCCATTCAATGGTCCAATCGGTGCTGCGCGCGTGGGTTACATCAATGATCAGTACGTGCTGAACCCAACTCAGGAAGAGCTGAAAGAGAGTAAGCTGGACCTGGTTGTCGCCGGTACTGAAGCCGCGGTGCTGATGGTTGAATCCGAAGCTGAACTGCTGAGCGAAGACCAGATGCTGGGCGCTGTGGTCTTCGGCCACGACCAGCAGCAGGTTGTTATCCAGAACATCAACGACCTGGTGAAAGAAGCCGGTAAACCACGTTGGGACTGGCAGCCAGAAGCGGCCAACGACGCGCTGAACGCACGCGTTGCTGCACTGGCAGAATCTCGTCTGAGCGACGCATACCGCATCACCGACAAACAGGAGCGCTATGCTCAGGTTGATGTGATCAAATCTGAAGTGACCGCGACCCTGGTTGCCGAAGACGAAACGCTGGACGCTAACGAAATTGGCGAAATCCTGCACGCTATCGAGAAAAACGTTGTTCGTAGCCGCGTACTGGCAGGCGAGCCGCGTATCGATGGCCGTGAAAAAGACATGATCCGTGGTCTGGACGTGCGTACTGGCGTACTGCCACGTACTCACGGTTCTGCGCTGTTCACCCGTGGTGAAACGCAGGCGCTGGTAACCGCGACCCTGGGTACTGCACGTGACGCACAGATCATCGACGAACTGATGGGCGAGCGCACTGACAGCTTCCTGTTCCACTACAACTTCCCTCCGTACTCTGTGGGCGAAACCGGTATGGTTGGCTCACCGAAGCGTCGTGAAATTGGTCACGGTCGTCTGGCGAAGCGCGGCGTGCTGGCAGTGATGCCAGAAGCAGACAAATTCCCGTACACCGTACGTGTGGTGTCTGAAATCACTGAATCCAACGGTTCTTCTTCCATGGCTTCCGTGTGTGGTGCTTCTCTGGCGCTGATGGATGCAGGCGTGCCAATTAAAGCCGCCGTTGCGGGTATCGCAATGGGTCTGGTGAAAGAAGGCGACAACTACGTTGTTCTGTCTGACATTCTGGGTGATGAAGACCACCTGGGTGATATGGACTTCAAAGTGGCGGGTTCCCGCGACGGTATCTCTGCCTTGCAGATGGATATCAAAATTGAAGGTATCACCAAAGAGATCATGCAGGTTGCTCTGAACCAGGCTAAAGGTGCGCGTCTGCACATCCTGGGCGTGATGGAACAGGCTATCAACGCGCCACGCGGTGATATCTCTGAATTCGCTCCGCGTATTCACACCATCAAGATCAATCCAGACAAGATCAAAGATGTTATCGGTAAGGGCGGTTCCGTTATCCGTGCACTGACCGAAGAAACGGGCACCACCATCGAAATCGAAGATGACGGTACTGTGAAGATCGCAGCAACCGACGGCGAGAAAGCGAAATACGCTATCCGTCGTATCGAAGAGATCACGGCAGAAATCGAAGTGGGCCGTATCTACAATGGTAAAGTGACCCGTATCGTTGACTTTGGCGCATTCGTTGCCATCGGTGGCGGTAAAGAAGGTCTGGTACACATCTCTCAGATCGCTGACAAGCGCGTTGAGAAAGTGACCGATTACCTGCAAATGGGTCAGGAAGTACCGGTGAAAGTTCTGGAAGTTGACCGCCAGGGCCGTATCCGTCTGAGCATTAAAGAAGCAACCGAGCAGTCTCAGCCTGCTGCGGCGCCGGAAGCTCCGGCTGCTGAACAGCAAGGCGAGTAAGGTTGCCATTTGCCCTCCGCGCAGGCGGAGGGCTTATTATCAGGCAGGACGCCTTGTTAAGCCGCCGGGGGACAGGACGTTCATCCAATAGTTGTCTTCGGGAGTGGGAAATGAAGCCTTTTTTGCGCTGGTGTTTCGTTGCGACAGCTTTAACGCTGGCAGGATGCAGCAACTCTGCCTGGCGTAAGAGCGAAGTCCTCGCAGTGCCATTGCAACCGACTTTGCAGCAGGAAGTCATTCTGGCACGCATGGAACAAATACTTGCCAGTCGGGCTTTAACCGATGACGAACGCGCACAGCTTTTATATGAGCGCGGAGTGTTGTATGATAGTCTCGGTCTGAGGGCACTGGCGCGAAATGATTTTTCACAAGCGCTGGCGATTCGACCTGATATGCCTGAAGTATTCAATTACTTAGGCATTTATTTAACGCAGGCAGGCAATTTTGATGCTGCCTATGAAGCGTTTGATTCTGTACTTGAGCTTGATCCAACTTACAACTACGCGCACTTGAATCGCGGTATCGCATTGTATTACGGCGGACGTGATAAGTTAGCGCAAGATGATCTGCTGGCGTTTTATCAAGACGATCCTAATGATCCTTTCCGCAGCCTGTGGCTTTACATCGTTGAGCAGAAGCTTGATGAGAAGCAGGCCAAAGAAGCACTGAAACAGCGCTTCGAGAAATCGGACAAGGAACAGTGGGGATGGAACATTGTCGAGTTCTACCTGGGCAACATTAGCGAAGCAACGCTGATGGAACGCCTCAAGGCGGACGCAACGGATAACACCTCGCTCGCTGAGCATCTCAGTGAAACCAACTTCTATTTAGGTAAGTACTACCTAAGTCTGGGGGATATGGACAGCGCTACGGCACTGTTCAAATTAGCGGTTGCTAACAACGTACATAACTTCGTTGAGCACCGTTATGCATTGTTGGAATTATCGCTCTTGGGCCAGGAGCAAGACGACCTGGCAGAATCGGACCAGCAATAGCTGACGACATAAACATCAGCCCGTAATCTTTTGATTGCCATCACCTTCACTGGTGAGGGCGTTGTTGTTCGTCAATACACCTAATTTGAGCCGGTTCACACTTTTCAATGAAAATTGCTAATCATTTTCACGATGAGCTAAGTAGACTGGCCGCCATTAATATCGAGGCACTTGTACTACATGGCTGAATTCGAAACCACTTTTGCAGATCTGGGCCTGAAGGCTCCTATCCTTGAAGCCCTTAACGATCTGGGTTACGAAAAACCATCTCCGATCCAGGCTGAGTGTATCCCACACCTGCTTTCTGGTCGTGACGTGCTGGGCATGGCCCAGACTGGTAGCGGTAAAACCGCAGCATTCTCGCTGCCGCTGCTGAACAACATTGATCCGGACCTGCGCGCGCCGCAGATCCTCGTCCTGGCTCCAACCCGTGAACTGGCTGTTCAGGTTGCTGAAGCCATGACGGAATTCTCTAAACATATGCGCGGCGTAAACGTGGTAGCCCTGTACGGCGGCCAGCGTTATGACGTGCAGTTACGCGCCCTGCGCCAGGGTCCACAGATTGTTGTCGGTACGCCGGGCCGTCTGCTGGATCACCTGAAGCGCGGTACCCTGGACCTCTCTAAACTGAGCGGTCTGGTACTGGACGAAGCCGATGAAATGCTGCGTATGGGCTTCATCGAAGACGTAGAAACCATCATGGCGCAGATCCCGGAAGGTCATCAGACCGCTCTGTTCTCTGCAACTATGCCAGAAGCGATCCGTCGCATTACCCGCCGCTTCATGAAAGAGCCGCAGGAAGTGCGCATTCAGTCCAGCGTGACCACTCGCCCGGACATCAGCCAGAGCTACTGGTCTGTATACGGCATGCGCAAAAACGAAGCGCTGGTCCGTTTCCTGGAAGCGGAAGATTTTGATGCGGCGATTATCTTCGTACGTACCAAAAACGCGACCCTGGAAGTGGCTGAAGCCCTGGAGCGTAGCGGCTACAACAGCGCAGCGCTGAACGGCGACATGAACCAGGCCCTGCGCGAGCAGACCCTGGAGCGTCTGAAAGACGGTCGTCTGGATATTCTGATTGCAACCGACGTGGCAGCACGTGGTCTGGACGTTGAGCGTATCAGCCTGGTTGTAAACTACGATATCCCAATGGACTCCGAGTCTTACGTTCACCGTATCGGCCGTACCGGTCGTGCGGGTCGTGCGGGCCGTGCGCTGCTGTTCGTTGAGAACCGCGAGCGTCGTCTGCTGCGTAACATTGAACGCACCATGAAGCTGACCATTCCAGAAGCTGAGCTGCCAAACGCAGAACTGCTGGGCAAACGCCGTCTGGAAAAATTCGCCGCGAAAGTACAGCAGCAGCTGGAAAGCAGCGATCTGGATCAGTACCGTGCGCTGCTGTCCCAGATCCAGCCTGTCGCTGAAGGCGAAGAGCTGGACATGGAAACCCTGGCCGCAGCACTGCTGAAAATGGCGCAGGGCGAACGTAGCCTGATCGTGCCACCTGATGCGCCGATGCGTCCTAAGCGTGAGTTCCGTGACCGTGACGATCGTTTCGAACGTCGTGGCGACCGTAACGACCGTGGTCCACGCGGTGACCGTCCAGAGCGTGGTGGTGAAGACCGTCCACGTCGCGAGCGTCGTGACGCTGGCGAAATGGAACTGTATCGCATTGAAGTGGGCCGTGATGATGGTGTTGAAGTTCGTCACATCGTTGGCGCGATCGCTAACGAAGGCGACATCAGCAGCCGTTACATTGGTAACATCAAGCTGTTCGGTTCCCACTCCACCATCGAGCTGCCAAAAGGCATGCCGGGCGAAGTACTGCAACACTTTACTCGCACCCGCATCCTGAACAAGCCGATGAACATGCAGCTGCTGGGCGATGCACAGCCACGTCCTGACCGTGGCGGCGAACGTCGTGGCGGTGGTCGCGGTTTCGGTGGCGAGCGTCGTGAAGGTGGTCGCAGCGAAGGTCGCGGTGGTGAAGGCCGTCGTTTCTCCGGTGAGCGCCGCGAAAACCGTGGTCCACGCCGTGAAGAAGGTGCCAGCCGTCGTCGTTTCGGTGACGCGTAAGCCTTTCGCTTCTGACGTAAAGTAAAATATACAGCCCCGATAGTTGCTATCAGGGCTTTTTTTATTCCTTTTGTACTCTTGTACTGGTACAGTGCAGCACACTAAAATGCAGAACCACATTTTTCACTGGAGATAAGGCCGCATGGCAACACTAACCACCACCCAAACGTCACCTTCGCTGCTTGGCGGCGTGGTGATCATCGGCGGAACCATCATTGGTGCCGGGATGTTTTCCCTGCCTGTGGTCATGTCCGGTGCGTGGTTCTTCTGGTCGCTGGCGGCGCTGGTTTTCACCTGGTTCTGCATGCTTCATTCCGGGCTGATGATCCTTGAAGCAAACCTGAACTATCGCATTGGCTCCAGCTTCGACACCCTCACCCGGGATCTGTTGGGCAAAGGCTGGAACCTGGTGAACGGGCTGTCCATCGCGTTTGTACTCTATATCCTGACCTACGCGTACATTTCAGCGAGCGGGTCGATTCTGCATCACACCTTCTCAGAGATGTCGCTGAACGTTCCGGCGCGTCTGGCGGGTCTCTGCTTCGCGCTGGGCGTGGCGTTTATCGTCTGGATGAGCACCAAAGCGGTCAGCCGCATGACGGCAATCGTGCTGGGCGCAAAGGTCATCACCTTCTTTCTTACCTTCGGCAGCCTGCTGGGGCACGTCACGCCGGCCACGCTGTTTAACGTTGCCGAAACGAACACCTCTTATACGCCGTACCTGCTGATGACCCTGCCGTTCTGTCTGGCGTCGTTTGGCTACCACGGTAACGTACCGAGCCTGATGAAGTACTACGGCAAGGATCCGCGCACCATCGTGAAATGCCTGGTTTACGGCACGCTGCTGGCGCTGGCGCTGTATGTGATCTGGCTGCTGGGGACGATGGGTAACATCCCGCGTCCGGAATTTATCGGCATTGCGCAGAAGGGCGGTAACATTGATGTGCTGGTACAGGCGCTGAGCGGCGTGCTGAACAGCCGCAGCCTGGATCTGCTTCTGGTGGTCTTCTCGAACTTTGCGGTGGCGAGTTCATTCCTCGGCGTGACGCTGGGCCTGTTTGACTACCTGGCGGATCTGTTTGGTTTTGATGACTCTGCGACGGGGCGCTTCAAAACGGCGCTGTTGACCTTCCTGCCGCCGATTGTGGGCGGCCTGCTGTGGCCGAACGGTTTCCTCTACGCCATCGGCTATGCAGGACTGGCGGCCACCATCTGGGCGGCGATTGTACCGGCGCTGCTGGCGCGCAAATCACGTAAGCGCTTCGGCAGCCCGAAATTCCGCGTCTGGGGCGGAAAACCGATGATTGCGCTGATCCTGTTATTTGGTATCGGTAACGCGGTGGTGCACGTGCTTTCGAGTTTTAATCTGTTGCCTGTGTATCAGTAAAACGTGCGGTCTGAACCCCTCACCCCGGCCCTCTGCCGCAGGGAGAGGGAGAAAAGAATGTAGGCCCGGTAAGCGAAGCGCCACCGGGCAAAGCAAAAAACTACCCCACCAACTCCTCTTTCACCTGCATTGCCAAATCAAACGAATGCAGACGCGCCTGGTGATCGAAAATCTGGCCGTTAACCATAATCTCATCCGCCTGGGTTTCACGCAGCACCGACCCCAGCCCGTGACGCACTTTCGCCTTATCACCTACCAGCGACATACTCAGAGCCTGCTGCACGCCATACTGCTCGGAGGCCGACCACAGCTGATGCATATTCTCTACCGGCGGCGGCAGCTGGCCCGTCTCACCGCGACGCAGCTTCACAAACGCCTGCTGCATGGAGGTGAACAGGAATTCCGCGTCGCGGTTGCTGTCGGCGGCAATGATATTGATACAGACCATCGCGTACGGTTTCTCCAGACGCTCGGACGGTTTGAAGTGCGTGCGGTAGAGATGCAGCGCCTGATGCAGCATATCCGGTGCGAAATGCGAGGCAAACGCAAACGGCAGCCCCAACTGGGCGGCGAGCTGCGCGCTGTACAGACTTGAGCCTAACAGCCATACCGGGATCTTTTCCCCGTACCCCGGCACAGGACGCACGTGCGGGTTCGGATCCCGCGCGTCAAACCAGTCCACCAGCTCCGCCACATCGCGCGGGAAGTTATCGATATCGCCGCTCATATGGCGGCGCAGGGCGCGCATGGTCGGCTGATCGCTGCCCGGCGCACGGCCAAGCCCTAAATCAATACGGCCCGGATAGAGGGTATTCAGCGTGCCGAACTGCTCGGCGATCACCAGCGGGGCGTGGTTCGGCAGCATCACACCGCCGGAGCCCAGGTGCAGTGTGGTGGTATTCGCCGCCAGATAGCCAATCAGCACCGAGGTGGCGGCGCTGGCGATGCCCACCATATTGTGGTGCTCCGCCAGCCAGTAGCGGTGATAGCCGCGCTTTTCGGCAAGCTGAGCAAGATCGAGAGAGTGCGTGAAGGCTTCTCTGGCCGAGGAGCCTTGTGGGATCGGCGCCAGATCCAGCACCGAAAACGGAATGGTTTTGTCAGTCATAACAGCTCACTTTGTCGACGGTCAATCTTTAATACTGCATTAAAAAATGATAACCGTTGTTAACAAAGTGAGCCTTTTTTATGCCTGCAATTCCAGCCCGGCGAGACGTCGCCAGTAACCGTTGCAGTCGCTGTTTGCCGTCAGAGGCAGCGGAGCAGCGCCATTTTCGTTGGCGCGGAAGGCGTCCAGCATGGCGAATACGCCGGTATCCAGCGGCGAAAGACGCACCATATCCACCAGCCCGTGCATTGACGCCAGTTCGTTGCCGAGGTTATAGACGTAACCGCTCATGGTCTGAATGCCGTTAAGAACAAACACCTGCTGATTCTCCTGCGACAGCATGCTGCGTCCGTTCGGGTACTTAATGCAGCAGGTTTCGCACTCGTCTTTCGGACGATCTTCGGAACGTGCGGTGAAGCAGCGGGCAGAGTAGGCCAGCGGCAGATGCCCATAGCTCAGAACTTCCACTTCAAACTTGTTGCGAATGCCCAGCTCTTCGCACTGTGTAAGCAGGTTGGCCAGCCAGTCGCGGGAGAGTTCAACCGGCATGCACCAGCGGGTCATCCCCTGTTTGAGCAGCAGGCGCAGGGTCACGGCGTTATAGCAGTTCAGGGCATGTCCGGCGACAAACGGCAGCTTACGTTCGGCGCACATGTTCACCACGCCCAGGTCGCTCGCCTCCAGCAGGAACTCACCGTTTTCGACGTAGCGCTTCAGCTCGCCCAGTTCAGAGGACGCCTGCACCAGCGCCAGCGTCGAGAGCACCACCTGCTTGCCGCTGCCGGCCAGGCTTTTCGCCATATCCAGCCAGTCGCCCACTTTGGTGGCGCGGCGCTTGCTGCACACCGCTTCGCCGAGGTAAATCACATCGGCGCTGCTGTTAGCCGCCTGCTGGTAAAAATCTTCCAGCGTCTCTTTTGGCCAGTAGTAAAGCACCGGCCCTAATGAATATTTCATGATTATCTCACTGCCATTTACGGTGATACGCGCCGAGCGTGGTTTGGGTGCCTTCGGACATCGCGCCGAGCGTCTCCATCCATGCCGCCTGCGGAGCGTAGTTTTGCGGGTCCGCCATGCAGCGGTCGATGGCCTGACGCCACACCTTTGCCACCTGGCTCACGTAGGCCGGGCTGCGCTGGCGGCCTTCGATTTTCACCGAGGCAATATTGGCGGCCAGCAGCTCTGGCAGCAGTTCCAGCGTGTTGAGGCTGGTGGGCTCCTCCAGCGCGTGGTAGCGCTCACCGTCCACCAGATATCGGCCTTTGCACAGCGTCGGGTAGCCCGCGTTTTCACCGTCCTGATAGCGGTCAATTAACACATCATTCAGGCGTGACTCCAGTCCCTGCGGCGTTTGCTGCCAGCGAACGAAGCGGGCAGGCGAGCAGGCGCCGACGGTATTTGGCGATTCGCCGGTCAAATACGAGGAAAGATAGCAGCGGCCTTCGGCCATGATGCACAGGCTGCCGAAGGCAAAAACCTCCAGCGGCACTGGCGTGACGCGCGCCAGTTGCTTAACCTGATGAATAGAGAGTACGCGCGGCAGCACTACGCGAGCCACGTCAAAGTGTCGATGATAAAAACGGACGGCCTCTTCATTGGTGGCCGATGCCTGAACAGAGACATGGCGCTCAATATGCGGATAACGTTCTGCCGCATACTCAAGCATGGCGAGATCGGCCAGGATCAGCGCATCGGCGCCCAGCTGGGCCGCCATATCCACGGCGCGCTGCCAGCGGGCATAGCCATCAGGATGGGCAAAGGTATTGATGGCGATGTGCAGTTTGCGCCGGTGCTGGTGGACGAAGTTAACGGCTTCCTGAAGCTTTTTCTCCGTAAAGTTAAGACCCGCAAAATGGCGGGCGTTGGTATCATCTTTCAGCCCGATATAGACCGCATCGGCCCCATTTTCGATGGCCGCCTTAAGCGCCGGAAGGTTTCCGGCAGGGCAGAGCAGCTCCATAATTTATCCCGATGTTGTCGATCGCAGGGATCGTAAAAAATGTTAACGAGCTGGGATTTTAATTAACCCATACGCGACAATTTTTGATTTAAGGCAGCTAATGGCGTATTGATGGCACCAATAATGAGGTACACCGGACAACGGTTTGTTGATTTACGCCGCTATCTTCTTGTCGGGATATGGCAAAATAGCAGGACTATAGCTATCAGGGAGTAAAGCTCGTGCTGGATAAACTGCGTTCACGTCTCGTACAATTTGGTCCATCAATGCTGAGCGTGCCGGTAAAACTGGCGCCGTTCGCGCTTAAACGCCAGGTGCTGGAACAGGTACTGAGCTGGCAGTTCCGCCAGGCGCTACAGGACGGTGAGCTGGAGTTTCTGGAAGGCCGCTGGTTAAAGATTGAAGTGCGCGATATCGGGTTGCGCTGGTTTACTTCCGTTGAGAACGATCGGCTTATCGTCCGTGAAACCGCCGAGGCGGATGTCAGCTTTAGCGCGGATGCCAGCGATCTGCTGATGATCGCCGCGCGCAAACAGGATCCGGACACCCTCTTCTTCCAGCGTCGTCTGGTGATTGAAGGCGACACGGAGCTCGGTCTGTACGTCAAAAATTTAATGGATGCCATTGAGCTGGAGCAGATGCCGAAAGCGCTGCGTATGATGTTGATGCAAATGGCAGATTTCGTTGAGGCCGGGCTAAAAACCCCGCCGGACAGTAAACACACTTCAGTAGGTGAACCATGCTGATTCGAGTCGAAATTGGGATTGATGCGCCGGGTATCGATGCGTTGTTACGCCGCTCTTTTGCAGGCGACGCCGAAGCCCAACTGGTTCACGATCTTCGCGAAGATGGCCTGATTACGCTGGGCCTGGTTGCCACTGACGATGAAGGGCAGGTGGTCGGCTACGTGGCCTTCAGCCCGGTGATTGTGCAGGGTGAAGAGTTGCAGTGGGTCGGCATGGCGCCGTTGGCGGTGGATGAAAACTACCGTGGCCAGGGCCTGGCGCGCCAGCTGGTCTATGAAGGACTGGATTCACTGAATGAATTTGGCTATGCCGCTGTCGTCGTTCTGGGCGATCCGGCGTTCTACGAACGTTTAGGTTTTGAGCCAGCGTCCAGATACGATCTGCGCTGCCACTGGCCGGGCACGGAAACATCTTTCCAGGTGCATCCTCTGGCAGATGATGCGCTCGACGGCGTTACCGGTCTGGTGGAGTACCACGATCATTTCAATCGTTTTTAAGCAGGCTTTCGCGTAGCGCCTCGAAAGAGCCGTCCCCGTTGACGAGACGCTCTTTCTGGCGCTTTGTCAGCTGCTTGATGCGGTATTCCAGCCTGAGCGCCAGGGATCTGTCGCCCACGGCGGCTGAAAACGCTAACTGAAGTTCACCTTTCCCCCGTAGTGCTTTCGCCCCTTTCCCCGTTTGATGTTGTAAAAAACGCCGTGCCACATCGGTAGTGATCCCGGTGTAGAGTGCGTTATCAGCGGTTCGGACAAGATAGAGAAACCAGCACACAGTAAACAGATTCAGTATGTTAAGGTGAACGCACCATAGCATGAGAGAGAGCGAAAATGGAAACACTGGCCGCCATTAACCGCTGGCTGGCAAAGCAGCATGTCGTGACCTGGTGCGTCTGTAAAGACGAGGAGATGTGGTGCGCAAATGCCTTTTATTACTACGATCCCGAGCGCGTGGCCTTTTACGTAATGAGCGAAGACAAAACGCGGCATGCGCAGATGACGGGCCAGCAGGCAAAAGTGGCAGGTACGGTAAACGGTCAGCCTAAAACTGTTGCGCTGATCCGCGGGGTCCAGTTCAAAGGTGAAATTCGTCGCCTGGAAGGGAAGGAGAGCGACGCGCAACGTAAACGCTATACGCGCCGCTTCCCGGTGGCTGCGGCGCTAAAAGCCCCGGTGTGGGAAATCCGCCTTGATGAGCTGAAATTTACCGACAACACCCTGGGCTTTGGTAAAAAGCTGCACTGGTTACGCGCCGAGCAGGCGTAGCGCTTCACGGTTAAACGCCGGCAGATCGTCCGGTGTACGGCTGGTGATCAGCTGATCGTTATCGTTCACCACTTCCTGATCGTAGAACTCGGCTCCCGCGTTTTTCAGATCGATAACGATCGGCTTCACCGCGGTGAGCTTACGCCCGCGTACCACCTCGGCGCTGATGAGCAGCTGCGGACCGTGGCAAATGGCAAATACCGGTTTACCGGTGCCGACGAAGTCACGGGTAAAGGTGACGAAACGCTCGTCTCCGCGCAGGGAATCCGGTGAATGGCCGCCCGGTAACAGCAGGGCGTCGAAATCCGACGGGCTGACGTTATCAATGGATTCGTCAATGGTCACGCTGGCTTCGCCCTTATGGCCCTTCACGGTTTTACCCGCTTCTTTCTCGATGGTGACCACCTCGTGGCCCGCCTTCCGGAATGCCTCTGCTGGCGATGTAAATTCTGAATCTTCAAACTCGTCGGTAATCAAGACTGCGATTTTTTTACCCATGCTTCCTCCGTTGTTTTCGCTTCAGACTGTTTTTTTCCCGTTTGTGGTAAATACTTACCGGTAACAGACTTTTAAGTGTGGTAGAGCAGGCCCAGAACGCAAACGGACAATTCTGTAAAGGGGATAAGATGAGTCAGGTACTGATTACCGGCGCAACCGGGCTGGTGGGTGGACATCTGCTGCGGCTGCTGATCCAGGATCGGCATATCAACTATATCGCCGCCCCGACGCGTCGCCCGCTGTTGGATATCACCGGCGTCTATAACCCGCACGATCCACAGCTCACCGACGCGCTGGCGCAGGTGCAGGATCCCATTGATATCGCCTTTTGCTGCCTTGGCACCACCCGGCGGGAAGCGGGCAGTAAAGAAGCTTTTGTCCATGCGGATTACACGCTGGTGGTGGATACCGCCCTGACGGCGAAAAAGCTGGGCGCAAAACATTTCCTGGTGGTCAGCGCGCACGGCGCGAACGCAGGCTCGCCGTTTTTTTACAACCAGGTGAAGGGCAAAATGGAAGAGGCGTTAATCGCGCAGAAATGGGAGCGCCTGACCATCGCGCGGCCTTCCATGCTGATGGGGCACCGTGACGAACGTCGTTTTAACGAGTCTTTTTTCGCTCCGCTGTTTCGCATTCTGCCGGGTAACTGGAAGTCCATCGAGGCGCGGGATGTCGCGCTGGCGATGCTAAAAGAGGCGCTGGCTCCGTCGCAGGAGGGGGTTAATATTATCCCTTCGGCAAAACTGCGTGAAATCGCGCAGGGCGAGGCGTAAACTTCCCCGGCTTATTAAATAACACCTTCCGGGGAATGGTATGACTGGTCAGTCTTCATCTCAGGCGGCAACACCTGTTCAGTGGTGGAAGCCCGCACTCTTCTTTCTCGTGGTCATCATTGGCCTCTGGTATGTGAAATGGCAGCCGTACTACGGTAAAGCCTTCACCGCCGCCGACACCCACAGCATCGGTAAATCGATTCTCGCGCAGGCCGATTCCAGCCCGCTACGCGCGGCGTGGGATTACGCAATGGTCTATTTTCTTGCCGTCTGGAAAGCGGCGGTATTGGGCGTATTGCTGGGCTCGCTGATTCAGGTACTTATCCCGCGTAACTGGCTGGTGAAAACCCTGGGACAGCCGCGCTTGCAGGGCACGCTGCTGGGGACGATTTTCTCCCTGCCGGGCATGATGTGTTCCTGCTGCGCCGCACCGGTGGCGGCGGGTATGCGCCGACAGCGCGTGTCGATGGGCGGCGCGCTTGCCTTCTGGATGGGTAACCCACTGCTGAACCCGGCAACGCTGGTGTTTATGGGCTTCGTTCTCGGCTGGCATTTCGCGTTTATCCGTCTGGCGGCTGGCCTGCTGACGGTGGTGCTTGTCGCTACGCTGGTGCAGCACCTGGTGAAAGACAACGAGGCCGGGTCTGCTTCCGTTGAGCTGGACGTCAGCGAGCCGCAGGGCAGTTTCTTTGCTCGCTGGGGCAAAGCGCTGTGGCAGCTTTTCTGGAGCACCATTCCGGTCTATATCCTGGCCGTACTGGTGCTGGGGGCCGCGCGCGTCTGGCTGTTCCCGCATGCGGATGGCGCTATCGACAACACGCTGATGTGGGTGATTGCGATGGCGGTGGCCGGTTGCCTGTTCGTGATCCCAACCGCGGCGGAGATCCCGATTATTCAGACCATGATGATGGCCGGTATGGGGACCGCACCAGCGCTGGCGCTGCTCATCACGCTGCCGGCGGTGAGCCTGCCGTCGCTTATCATGCTGCGTAAGTCATTCCCGGCGAAAGCGCTGTGGCTGACTGCGGGGCTGGTGGCGTTGAGTGGAGTGATTGTGGGGAGTATGGCGCTTGTGTGAAAAAAAGCCCGGTGGCGCTAGCGCTTACCGGGCTTACAGTCAGGTGTGAATTACTTAATGTAAGTAAAGGCGGTGGTGACGTGTTTCACGCCGCTCACCCGGCTGGCGATATCCGCTGCCGCTTTCCCTTCACGTTCCGTCACCAGACCCAGCAGGAACACTTCGCCGTTCTCCGTGGTCACTTTCACGTTTGAGGATTTCACCTGGTCGGTACCCAGCAGCTGGGAACGCACTTTGGTGGTGATCCAGGTATCAGATGACGCGGTGCCGAGACCAATCGGCTGGCCCTGGCGGATCTCGTTATACACTTCCGCCGTGCCTTCCACACCCATCGCGATCTGTTTGGCGCGCGAGGCGAGTTCAGGATTTGGCGCCTGGCCTGCCAGCAGCACTTTGCCCTGATAAGCCGTCACGTTGATGCGTGCTTCCTTCTTGATCTGCTCGTCTTTCGACAGCGCACTGTTTACGCGCAGCTCAAGCGTACCGTCATCCACCTGCGTCCCAACGGTACGCGGATCGGTCGCTGCTTTGGTGCCGACCGCTGCGGTACCGACTACAGCGGCAGCGATGCATCCCTGAAGCAGTAATGCAGACATCACGACTGCAAGGGCCGATAAAACCTTCATGAGAACTCCTTAATCATCCTGGTGAGGGAAAAGCGTGTTATCGATCAGATCGCATAAGCAGTTCACCGTGAGCATATGCATCTCCTGGATGCGGGCGCTACGGTGCGAAGGAATGCGGATCTCCACATCCTGCGGCCCCAGCAGGCCAGCCAGCTCACCGCCGTCGTAACCGGTCAGGGCGACAATCGTCATATCCCGGGTCACTGCCGCTTCAACCGCTTTAACGATATCCCGGCTGTTACCGCGCGTGGAGATCGCCAGCAGCACGTCTCCGGCATGGCCTAAGGCGCGCACCTGCTTGGCGTAGATTTCGTCATGCAGACGATCGTTGGCAATCGCAGTTAAGACCACGTTATCGGTGTTTAGTGCAATGGCAGGTAAGCTTGGGCGCTCGGTTTCAAAGCGATTAATCATGCTGGCAGCAAAATGCTGTGCGTTGGCGGCGGACGTGCCATTGCCACAACAGAGGATTTTGTTGCCGTTGAGCAGCGACTGAACCAGTGTCATCGCTGCACGCGAGATCGCGTCCGGAAGGGCTTCCGCCGCGGCAATCTGCGTTTGAATGCTTTCTGTGAAGCACACTTTAATTCGTTCGAGCACGGTATCCCTTTAAAATCTTATTTATGCGTCTTCGCCAAACGCGTTTTTAAGCCAGTCGATCGCATTTCCGGTGAAGGCTACCACATCGAAACGGCAATCCACAGTATCAAAACTCCCATTATGGCGGGCAAGCCACAAGTGGGCAGTCTGTAATAATTTTTGTTGTTTGGCGAGCGTCACGCTGGCGGCAGCACCGCCAAAACGGGACGACTGTCGGTAGCGAACTTCAACAAACACGATGGTCTGACCGTCTTTCATGATCAGGTCAATCTCGCCGCCGCGCCCGCGAACGTTGGCGGCGACAAAGCGCAGTCCTTTGCCTTCAAGCCAGCGACGCGCCTTTAACTCCCACGCGTCGCCGGTCTGTTTACGGCTTAACTGGCCGGGACAATCTGCCCCTGCTGGTATTTGAGCCATGATAACTTCCTGTTAATCACACAATCCTGATCGGCGGTCAGATCGCCGGTATTCCCGTTAAGCTCGAAGCCCGGTACCTGGCGCATCTGGGTGAAGTGGTTTGCCAGCGCCCAGGCATCGACGCCCATCGCGTACAGACGCGCCAGGGAATAGTCATTGCGCACCGCGCCCAGCGCCTGCTGCATCAACTGCGGGTTGCTGCCTGCCAGCATCGGGATCTCGCTGTATTGCAGTCCTTCCATTTCCAGACGGAAATCCGGGCCTGCGGTACCCTGTGCGCTGCGTGAGCTGGCGTAGAGCGTTGCGCCGCTCTGGCTGCCGTTACGCATGGCGATCATCGGTTTGATAAAGGCGATCTCTTCCGGCGTAGCGACGATGTACGCCGAATCCACTTTACCGCCGCCGCTGATTTGCGCGTCGGTAGGGGGCGCCGGGATCGTCAGACCGCCGATGGTGACGCTCTGCTGCTGCGGCAGGCTGGCGGATACCGGGCTACCGTTGAGGGCAATACCTGCCCCGCCGTTCACGCCCGCTCTCAGTTCGGCAGCTGAGCCAAATTTCTGCTGCAACACCACGCCACCGCCAAGGGTCTGCCACTCTTGCGCAAACGCGTTGGCAACGCGATCGCCCAGCGTGCTGCGTGGGATCAGCAGCAGCGGCGCCTGCTTGCCCTGCTCGTGAATATGACGGGCCGCATCGCGGGCTTCATCCTCCGGAGAGAGGGCGAAGTAACAGATATTGGCGCGGTTCTGAACCTGCTCAGGCTGGTTAAGCGCCAGCACGTTCAGCGTGGTGTTGCTCTTCATCAGCGCTTCCACGTTGTTTTTCAACAGCGGACCGACAACGATGCTGGCCCCGTCCTGCTGAACCTGCGCCAGCACCTGGTCAAGCGGCTGGGCGCTGGTGTCGTAGATTTTCAACTCTGCACCAGGGTTAGCGCTGGTGGTGGCCACAGCCTGCGGCTGGGTTGCTGGCTGCTGTTCCGGCTGCTCGGTTTGCGGCTGAGGTTGTTCTGCCGTCGCGGGCGCCGGTGTTTCAGCCGGGGCCTGTGTTGCCGCAGGCGCAGGGGGAGCGGGCTGCGCGGTAACCGGATTCTGCATGGTGCCCTGCGCAGGGGTTTGCGCGGTGGTCAGGTCGCTGGTTTCGGCGGCGGACGGGCTGACAACGTCATTCACATTCGCCGCCTGTGCTGCCTGGGTCGGAACCGCGCTACCGCTGACGGCGGTAGTGCCGTTTTTCGCGGCTTCGAAACCTTGCTGAATGGCGCGACCAAACACCGCTGCCTGACCGTTTAACGGCAGCAGTAGGGCGATTTTGCTGGTGGAGGCGGGCTTAAAGTTTTGCACGTTCACCAGCTGCGTTGGCAGCATTTTCGCTCCCGGGTTTTGCGGGTAACGCTTTTGCCAGTCGGTAATGCCAGCTTTCAGCATGTTCGGATCGCTGCGGTTGTTGAACCACATCTGTTGCAGATCCAGCCAGCCTTGCAGAACATTTTCATCGGCGTTGATTACCAGCGCTTTGGCCTGATCCTGGGTCATGGAGGCGAGCGCCTGCCAGGTTGCATCAATATTTTTCTGCTTGTCCGCACCCGCGAGCAGAGGCTCCTGGGCAATCAGCGCGCGGAGTAGCGTCAGGGAAGTGCGGCCCTGCTCAGCGGTGATACCGGCCTGCCAGAAACGGGTCTGCTGGTTTTTATCCAGCGTGCTGAGATCGATGGTGCCGAGGATCTTCTTCGCGCCGTCGTAATCTTTTTGCGCGACCTTCAGTTCTGCTGACAGCAGCGTCTGCTCATGACGCTGAGTGTCGTTAAGATCCTGCGGCAGCTGGCTGAACAGCTCGGCGGCCTGCTGGGTTTTCCCTTCTTTCAGCAGTGCACGAATGGCGAGTAATTGCCAGTTGATCCTGGTATCATTTGTACTCTGCGACATTTGTTGCAGATAAAAGCCAGAATCAGCCTGAGCGGATCCCTGCATATGAGCAGTGCTCTGGTCAGGTGCCTGGGTGCCGCAGCCGGTAAAGATCAGGGCTGCCAGCAGGAGGGGCACGCTGTGCGCGGCTTTTTTACGAAGAAACGTTAACGGTACCATACTGTATCCAGTGATTTTTTTACGCAATGCTCAATATTAAATCGGCAATACGGACGAAACAATGAAACAACACGAAACGGCAGATAATTCTCAAGGCCAGCTTTATATTGTACCTACTCCTATCGGGAATTTGTCTGATATTACCCAACGTGCGCTCACCGTATTGCAAGCTGTTGATTTAATTGCTGCTGAAGACACCCGTCATACCGGTTTACTGCTACAACACTTTGCCATTAACGCCCGTTTGTTTGCCCTGCACGATCACAATGAGCAACAAAAAGCCGAAACGCTGGTGGCGAAGCTTAAAGAAGGGCAGAACATCGCGCTGGTCTCCGATGCGGGAACGCCGCTGATCAACGATCCGGGCTACCATCTGGTACGCACCTGCCGTGAAGCAGGCATCCGCGTTGTGCCGCTGCCCGGGCCGTGCGCGGCCATTGCGGCGTTAAGCGCTGCGGGCCTGCCGTCCGATCGTTTCTGCTACGAAGGCTTCCTGCCTGCTAAATCCAAAGGCCGTCGCGATGTATTAAAGGATCTGGAAGCTGAACCGCGTACGTTGATCTTCTACGAATCAACTCACCGTCTGCTGGAAAGCCTGGAAGATATGGTGACCGTCTGGGGCGAAGGGCGCTACGTGGTGCTGGCGCGCGAGTTGACCAAAACGTGGGAAACCATTCACGGTGCGCCGGTTGGCGAACTGCTGGCGTGGGTGAAAGAGGATGAAAACCGCCGCAAGGGCGAAATGGTGCTGATTGTTGAAGGGCACAAAGCGCAGGAAGACGCTCTGCCTGCCGATGCGCTGCGTACGCTGGCTCTGCTACAGGCTGAACTCCCCCTGAAAAAAGCGGCGGCGCTGGCGGCGGAGATCCACGGCGTGAAGAAAAATGCACTGTATAAATATGCGCTGGAGCAGCAGGGGGAGTAAGCCCCTGCCGCCTGTTTTGTCGGGTGGCGGCTTCGCCTTACCCGGCCTACACCGTGTCAGAGCCTCACTATTTCCCCGGCATCGCCTCAAACACCAGCGTTTCCAGCGGTTGCAGCGTAATTACCACAGCGTTTTTATACTCCTCTGGTACGGTCGAATTACTGCCGTACACGGCTTTCAGGGTAAACTGCGAACGCTCTCCTGCCGGGATCTCAAAATCTTTGGTTAAATCCAGGTAGTAACGTTGCGGCTTATCCGACGGGTTGCGTAGGCCAAAAATCGCTTTGTCTTTACTCCATGAGGCCCAGCCGTAAACCTGAAGCGAAGTTGGGTCACCGCCAATCCAGTGAGTATCCACCAGCACGCTGGCATTCTCACGCGACCATTTCGCCGCCTGCGCCAGGGTATCCCACTTCGCCTTATTCAGCATGGACGGCGTGATGTACAGCTCCTGAAGCTGAGTTCCGGTTGCGAAGTAGCTCCAGACCTGATCGGCAAAATCGCTGTCTGTTTGCACTTTCTCGAGTCCATAGTAAGCGTTCTCTGCGCTGACGATCCCGTGGTACATCAGTGAGTTCAGCGGGAACAGAGGACCTTTGCGCACGATGGATCGCCAGGTTTCGGCATCGCGGTAGGTCATCCACTGCTGCACTGGCGTGCCGGGGCCGTACAGGTTGATATCATCGCCCTGACGCCAGATTGAATCAGCATAGAACAGCCAGGACGGGCTGGCGTCGGTGCCGGTGGTCAGGTTGATAAACAGGTTCGGGTTTGCGCTGCGCATGTTGTGCAGCAGGGCAATGGACGCGTCAAAATCCGATGCAAATGGGCTGCCCTTGATATGCGAATTGGCGTTACCCATTCCGTCGAGCTTGAACGAGGTAATGTGCTCGTTTTTGATCAGCTTAATGATCTGATCGTTAAAGTTTTTAAAATAGTTCGGCCCCGACAGCGCCAGCTTGCCGTCTACGGTTTCGAAACCATACTCTTTTGCATGCGAGACGCGAATATCGCGCGGCTTGTTGTATCCGCCCCACGGAGAAAGCCACAGCCCAACCGAGCTGTGCAGGCTGTCGGCTTTTTCCCTGACTTTGCCAAAACCGTTGCTGAATGCCGGGCCAAAAAGCCAGCGTCCGGTGCGATCGTCCCAGCCATCGTCCAGCAGGAACGCGTCCAGCGCCACCCCGCGTCCGGCAATAAATTCTTTATTCCATTCGTCCATCCGCCCAATGACATCCTGCTCGGAGTAAGGGGTAAAGAAACCGATGTCCATCCAGCTGTTGTAGTGCAGATAAGGCTTATAAGGCCGCGGACGCACGGCATCGATAAACTGGTTTACGCTGCGGCGCAGCTGATTAGTTTCCGGGAAAGTGCCGAACCAGGTGGTAAAACTAACCGGTGTCTCAGGCAGAATTGGCGTTCTCAGCTCCACGTTGAGGTTCGTGGTGGCTTCATAAGCGTAAGTATTCACAATCGGTTTGTCTGGCAGGATGAAGAACGAGTCGGCCACGATTGGCGAGCTGTTAATCGCCCCGTCAACGTAAGGTGCCTGAGACTGCTTCTTCGTCGGGAAGAAGGTAATTTTCGCTACGTCCCGCGGCTGCCCGACGGCGGCGATGGTGTAGCCGATGCTGGCGTATTTTCCCTTCACCAGGTTCAGTTTCACCGTTACGTTAAAATCCGGATGCGTAAAGTCGATGACTATCGCATTGTCCTGCTTTTCGACGTGCTTGATTTTGAAATCAGCGGTGTGGATTTTTGTTTCATCCGGCAGCGTCAGAAAGAACAGCTCCTGGGGCGTGAGCGGATGGTTAGCTTTGCTGTCCGTTACTACTACCGTTGCATTTGCATCATCAAACGAAAGGGCAATATTGTCGTTACTGAGCGCGTAGTTTGCTGCCGCCGCGCCGTGAGAAACGCAGAGAGCCAGCAGCGAGAGAGTGAGCATTTTTTTCATCGGGGTAAGATCCTTATCAGTAATGCTTCAGCATTCGGTTGATGGACTGTTCCAGCCAGTAGCGCTGGGTGCCGAAGTTAATACGCAGGTAGTTTTCGCCGTTTTGTACGTAGTGGCTGCCATCTTCGATGACCACGCCAGCCTGTTTGGCGAAATGTTGGGTTAGCGCCGTCGCACTGCGATCGTCCGCACTGACGTCTATCCAGGCGAGATACGACGACTCCGGGTTCATCATCTTCCATGCAGGGAAGTGGGTCTGGATAGCATCCGCAAGGTAGCGGGCATTGCCGCGCAGATAACCATTCAGCGCGTCGAGCCATGGCAGACCCTGCTGATAGGCCAGAATAATTCCCCACACGCCGAAGATATTGGGCGAGGTAATGGAGTTCTTCTCCAGCTGCTGGCGGAAACGCTGGCGCAGCGAATCGTCTGGAATTATCGAGTAGGATGTTTTTAGCCCGCCAAGGTTGAACGCTTTATTGGGGGAGGTCAGCACAATCAGGTTGTCCTGGGCGGCACAGCCCGAAGTCAGACAGCTGACGAATGTACCGTCCAGAATGTGCTCGGCGTGAACCTCATCAACCACCAGAATCGTGCCGTAGCGCTTACAGAGATCGGACACCTGGCGTATCTCATCCGCGCGCCAGATTCGGCCCGAAGGGTTATGCGGCGAGCAGAAGAACCACAGTTTTGGACGGTGAGTTTTGAGCTGAACTTCAATCAGATTAAAATCCAGGTGATAGCGGTTTTCCTTCACGCTCAGCGGATTTGCAAGCACCCGCACGCCCTGTCGCTGTGTCGCCATCGCAAATGGGTCATACACCGGGGTGTTCATCATCACGCAGTCGCCGGGTTTGCAGAACGCCTGAACCGTATAGTGCAGCGTGGAAACGGTGCCGTAGGTCAGGGTGATCCATGACTTATGCACCTCAACCTGATGACGGGTGCGCTGGAAGGCGATGACCGCATCGTAGAATTCGTCGAAGCACCAGGTGTAACCGAAGGTGCCATGCTCCACGATGCGCTGGAAGCCTTCAATCACGGCGGGTGGCGAGGTGAAATCCATGTCTGCTATCCACAGCGGGATAAATCCCTCCGGGACATCACCGAAACGCGAGCACACAAACGCATGATCCCATTTACGGCATTTATCGCTTTTACGCTCAATGATTCTGTCGAAATCAAACACAACGTCCCCCTGTTAAATTAAGGCTTCAATGCCGGATTTGACGCTCTGCACCTGCGGGCCGATGATCACCTGAACGCTGTGGGCATCAAGCACCACGACTGACAAGGCGCCCGCGGCCTTCAGCGCCTGCTGGTCGATAAGCCCCATATCTTTCACCACCAGACGTAAGCGGGTGATGCAGTTGTCGAGCGACTCAATATTCTCTTTACCGCCAAGCGCGCGAAGAATAAGCCCATGATCGTATTTTGATTTTCCACGTGCCCGGGTATTGGCTTCCACCGACTGGAGCGCACCCTGCGCGTCAACCTCACGGCCCGGCGTTTTAATATCGTGCCTGAGGATGTACCAGCGGAAGACGAAGAAGTAGATAGCAAACCAGGCCATACCCACCGGGAACAGCAGATACCATTTGGTCGACATCCCCTGCATGACGCCGAAGATCAGCAGATCCAGAATGCCGCCGTCGGTGTTGCCGATAGTGACGCCGAGAAGCGCCATCACCATCAGCGCCAGGCCAGACATAACGATATGAAACGCGTAAAGCACAGGGGCAATAAACAGGAACAGGAACTCAATCGGCTCTGAAATACCCGTGACCACTGAAACCAGCACGCCAGAAAGCAGCAGCCCTTTAATCACCGGACGGTTTTCCGGACGCGCGGTGCGGTAGATAGCGTAAGCCACGGCAGGCAGGCCGAAGATAAAGGTCGGCATAAACCCTTGCGATAAAAATGCCGTAACGTGCGGGCTAAACGGCAGGCCGGCTTTCAGCTCGGCGTAGAAAATGTTCAGCGCACCGGCCACTTCCTGGCCGTTAACCATCTCAATGCCGCCCGCCGGGGTGAAGCGCACCATCGCCAGCAGGATGTGGTGCAGGCCAAAAGGTTTGAGCAGCAGTACGCCCACGCCATACAGGAACGGCCCAAAGACGCTGGTGCTCTGGATGATATGACCAATCCCGGCAATGCCCATTGCCACATATTCCCACAGCAGGGGGATGAACAAGCCGACCAGCGACAGGGTGAGGGCGGTAACAATCGGTACAAAACGAATGCCGCTAAAGAAGGCAAACGCGTCGTGCAGCACCGTGTCCTGGAAGCGTTCGTGCAGGAAGTAGGTGATCACCCCTACCACAATGCCGCCGAGCACGCCCATCTCCAGCGTTTGAATACCAAGCACGATGGATTGTCCCACCTGTCTCATGGTGGCGGCGTCCGCAAGCTGGTGGGTGGCGGTCAGGTAGTAGTTGATGCTCATGTTCATCAGCATGTAGCCAACGAATCCGGCAAAAGCGCCCACCGCTTTATTACGTCTGGCAAGGCCCATCGGGATCGCCATGGCAAACATCAGCGGCAGATAGGTAAAAGCAAAGCCGCCGACCATGGCGATAAAACCAAAGGTGAGCTGCGTTAACTCGCCGCCCAGAAAGGGAAAACTTTTGATGGTGGAAGGGCTGGTGACAGAACTACCGATACCTAACAACAACCCCATAAAGGCCAACAGCGAGACCGGGAACATAAACGTCTTTCCCAGGCTCTGGAAAAACTCCCACGCTTTCGATTTAAACGACTTTTCCTGTGTCATGTAGGGACTCCTCGTATTTTTAGGATAATGGAAGGCGCTGTCCGGCTTAAGGACGCGCCTTCATATTTGCGAGGCTTATAGTTATTTTTTTAGGTACTAACGTTATGCGCGATGGGTTCAGGCTTCAGCCGGAAGCAGCAGCCGGTTCGCCGAGCCGCAAACGGTGATTTTGCTTCTGACCACCTCTTTCATGGCATCCATGCCGACGCGCATGTAGAAGCGCGGATCGTTGCCCTGTGGGTTCTCGGCAAACCAGGCTTTGACTGCGTCAGAGAAGGCGATTTTCAGCTCTGTTGCGACGTTAACTTTGCAGACGCCCAGCTCAATGGTGCGGCGCACATCCTCATCCGGCACATCGCTTGCACCATGCAGCACCAGCGGCACTGTCACTACCTCGCGGATCTCGGCCAGCCGCTGGAAGTCGATTTTTGGGCGTTTGGTATAGAGACCGTGCGCGGTACCGATGGCGACGGCGAGGCTGTCCACGCCTGTCAGTTCGACAAAGCGTTTTGCTTCCTGCGGGTCGGTCAGGAACGCGCTTTCGGCGTCGACGCTCATGTCATCTTCCACCCCACCCAGTCGGCCCAGTTCGGCCTCGACGCTACAGTCGTTGAGGTGGCAGAAATCGACGACCGATTTCACCAGCTTGACGTTTTGTTCGAAGGGGTAATGGCTACCGTCGATCATTGCGCTACGTACGCCGGCATGGACTTTGCGGCGAATGTCGTCCAGCGATTCGTGGTGATCGAGGTGTAGCGCCAGCGGCATGTCATAAGTAAGGGAATACGCGCTGCACAAGGCGTAAATCTCTTCCAGCGCAATATGTTTAAACGTCCCCGGCGTACCCGCGAGGATCACCGGCGATCGCATTTCGCTACAGACTTCGAGGATCGCCTGGATCGTCTCGGCGTTATGGATGTTAAAGGCCGGAACGGCATAGCCCTTCGCCTGTGCGTCCTGCAAAAGATATTTGGTAGAAATAATACTCATGAGCCTGTCCTCTTAAGCCTGCCACGGATGAATAACGACGCCCTGGACCACACGGTTAACCGTACCGCTGGCGGATGGCGTATCCGGCGTATTGCCAACGTGCAGAGACTGGGTCAGTGCGAAGACCTGGGCGTACATCAGGAAGCAGAACGCCTGCTCCATATCGTTAAATGAACGGGAAGGAGGCAGCAGGATATGCGGGCCAGCTTCAATGACCGGATCCGTTTCGGCTGCAATGGCTACCACGCGCATAGCCTGACGATCGCGTCGCAGCTCGGCGAGCAGATCCAGATCGTACTGACGCGTGTACGGATGGCTGGAGACAAACACGACGACCAGCGTTTCGTTGTCCACCAGCGACTTAGGCCCGTGACGGAAACCCGTTGGCGAATCGTAGAATGCCGCCAGCTTGCCGGCGGTCAGCTCCAGCACCTTCAACGCTGACTCCCGTGCGGCGCCCTGTAATCCACCGCTGCCCAGATAAACAATGCGTTTCCACGGTTCGTTACCAAAGACGCCGGGGCTGAAATCGCCAAGCGACGTGAGGATCGCCTGACAGCGATCGGACACGTCGCGGAACGTTTTGCTGTTGATCGTTTCCGGTGCGAATACCGCCAGGCAGCTCGCCATCATGGTGGTGATGCTGCTTGTCATCGCGAACCCGCGATCGTGCGTTTCGGCTGGCATGAGCAGAGCGCAGGCGTTATCGCTGTCGACGGCATTCTGATACAGGCTGCCCGCTTCATTACAGGTGATCGACAGGTGGTAGCACTCCGGAACAAACTGATTCGCCAGCTCAACGGCAGCGACGCTCTCCGGGCTATTGCCAGAACGGGCGAAAGAGACCAGCAGCAGCGGGTGCGCAGGGCTGAAGTAATCCATCGGGTTGGTGACCAGATCGGTCGTAGGTATCGCGGTGATATTTTTTCTCGTGTGGCTGGCAAGCCATGGCGCAATGATGTCGCCGATAAAAGCAGACGTACCCGCGCCGGTCAGAACGATCCGCAGATCGGGCTTGCGCAACAGTGGCGTCAGAAAACTGTCGATCGACGCGCGCAGATTATCAATATTGTTGAGCGAGCGAAGCCAGCTGGCTGGCTGCTGGCGGATCTCTTTTTCGGTCCAGGTGCCGGTGGTGGTAGTGGTTTGTGGCATAACTCAGTCCTTAGTCGTGTGAATTCCACATCAGACGCTGGCAAATGTGTCGCTATCTTTCGTTTCGTTTCACTTGTTCACTTTAGCAGTTAAAGAAAATCTATAGAAAAGAAATCGAAAGTTCAATGGCAAAAAAGAAATAAAACGAAAAGTGTGATCGCGAAAGGAAAGGCGAAGATCAAGGAAAGGAAAAGAAAGGCCTTACGATCGTCTTCCGTAAGGCCAACAGAGCACACTGTGAAGGGGCTACAGGGAAAGAGCCTGACCCTGGATCCAGATCTGCCGGAGGTGTAAACCCGCATCGAGCGCAATAATATTGGCGCGTTTGCCTGGTGCTAACGATCCCAGCAGGTGATCCATACCGAGCAGACGGGCGGGATGCAGCGAGGCCATATGGATAGCGTTTTCTGGGGCGACCCCCGTATGCTCCACCATATTCCGCACGGCGGCATCCAGCGCGAGCGTGCTGCCCGCCAGCCCGCCCGAGGCCGTGCGAACAACGCCGCCCTGCATCTCGACACTTTCACCACACAACGTATAGCCCCCATCAGGCATACCCGCCGCCTGCATGGCATCGGTAATCAGCACCGTACGATCCTTCGCGCAGCAACAACATAGCCGCATGGCTCCAGGATGAACGTGATGCCCGTCGGCAATAAGCTCCAGCCACGCGCGTGGGTCCGTAAGCCCGGCGCCAACCATGCCCGGCTCCCGGTGGTGTAATCCCGTCATGCCGTTGTAGCAGTGCACCAGCCCGTCTGCGCCTGCATCAAATGCGGCCAGGGTTTGCGCGTATGTAGCGGCGCTGTGGCCCAGCATGACGCGTATCCCTTTTTGCTTGAGGTGATGGATCGCCTTCAGGGCATCCACTTTTTCCGGAGCAAGCGCCACCACCCGCAGCGTGTTCTGCGAAACCGCAATCAGCTCATCAAGTTCCGCGAGATCCAGCTCGCGAAACAGTTCTGGCGGGTGCGCCCCTTTGTTCTGCGGTGTAAAGTACGGGCCTTCCAGATAGCTGCCCAGGAGCTGCGCGCCGGGGCCACCGGCATGACAGCGCCGGGCAATGCGCCGTAACGCGCCATGGATCGCCTCCAGCGAAGCGGTGACGGTGGTAGGCAGAAACGCCCCTACGCCTTCACGCGCTTTATGTAAGGCTAACCGGTCCAGCACGTCGGGGGCATCATCCATCACATCCACACCCGCGCCGCCGTGGACGTGGATATCAATGTATGCCGGGCAAAGCAGATCTGCCTCGCGGGTGTTAACCCCTGCCGGAATCGGCTCGATGGCGGTGATGACGCCTCTATCCATACGCAGCTGATGGTCATCCAGCCAGCCTTGCCCGGTAAGCAGACGACGCGCGCGCAGCAGCTGGCTCATATCCCTTCCTCGGCGGGCGCTTCCTCGCGACAGCGTGCAAGTTCATCCACCAGGCTGGTCAGGCCGCGATGGCCGCACTCCAGCGCCTGCAAACGAAAGGCTTCACTGCTTAATCCGTCGCGCTCCAGAACCATCTCCAGCAAAAGCTGGAGATTGGTGCCGGTAATCACTTCGCTGCCGGGGCGCTGCATCGCGAGGGTAGAGGCCACACGAAACGGCGTACCGCCGAGAAGATCGGTGAGAAACACGATATCGTGCTCTGCATCCAGTTCATTCACTGCCTGCTCAAGCTGCGCGGTCAGCCGCGCAGTGGTGGAGCTTTCCGGAAAATCGATGGCGATAAACTGCGGCTGTTCGCCGAGGATTTGCTTCATCGCCTGTTGCAGGCCGCTGGCAAAACCGCCGTGACCCGTCAAAATAATGCCTAACATCGCAACCTCTTTGCTTTTTACAGGAAGTGACAGAATTTACCGACAACGCCCAGCACCACGGTGATACCAATCAGGCGCAGTGGGCTCCAGCCACGGCGTACCAGCCAGAACATGATCAGGGTGTAGACCAGTGGCAGAAAGGCGGGCATCAGTTTGTCGATCACATCGGTTTGCAGTTTGACGACCGCGTCCCCGGCTTTAATCTCGAGTGTGGTATTCAGGCGCACATAGGTTGCCACCAGCGCGCCAATCACTGTCATTCCGACAATGGACGCAGCATGACCAACCTTTTTGGTGTTGGCCTTGATCAGCGGGATCGCGGCGACACCCATTCGGTAGGCATAGTGCGCCAGACCAAAACGCAGGCCGAGATGCACCACGTTAAACAGAACGATAAAGACAACGGCGCCAAGAATGGATCCCTGTAGCGCCAGGCTGGCGCCAATCCCCCCGCAAATGGGCAGCAGGGTCAGCCAGAACATGGCGTCACCAATGCCACCGAGCGGTGCGCCAACGGCAATTTTAGTGCTCTGGATGCTGTTCACATCCTGCTTGGAACGCTCCATTGCCAGAATAATGCCGATGACGAAGGTCACCAGAAACGGGTGGGTGTTAAAGAAGCCCATATGGCCTTTCATGGCGCGCGCCAGGTCCCGCTTATTGGTGTGGATCTTTTTCAGCGCGGGCAGTAGCCCATACAGCCAGCCGGAGGCCTGCATACGCTCGTAGTTAAACGAGGCCTGTAGCAGCATGGAACGCCAGGCGACACGGTTAATATCCTTTTTCGTTAGCTCAGCGCCAATACTCTGATCTTCGTAGACGTTTTCATTCACGCCGGTCAGCAGTGTCTCTTCACTTTCAGACACGCCCGGCAGGGTGGTGTGATTAGATGCCATCTTCAAATTCCTCTTTCTGGGCCGCAGGCGCCGTGGGTTCAGGCGATTTGCGCAGCAGGTCGATCAGCGCCATCGCCAGTGCAGCCGCGGCAATCGCCAGCACCGGGAGTTTCAGCCAGGCCGCGGCGACAAAGCCGATAATGAAGTAAGGGATGTAAACGTTTTTCATCATGATCTTCAGTAGCACGGCGAAGCCGATCGCTGGCATGATGCCGCCCGCGACGCCGAGACCGTCGATCAGACGTTCCGGCAGCACGTCAATGGCGGTTTTCGCATGTTCAGCGCCGAAGTAGATGGGCAGAAATGCGCACAGGAAGTAGAAGACGCCGAGCGCCAGCAGTGCAAGATAGTTGACCCGTTCAATACCACGGGTGTCTGCGTTAGCCGCCATGCGATCGCAGCGGGACATCACGCCGGACATCACCGAGAAGAGGAAGGTGATCCCCATCTGAACCGCCACGGCAAACGGCACGGCGACCCCAACGGCGACATCCGGCTTCACGCCTGTAGTAATGGCAAATGTGGTGCCAACGATGGTGCCGATAATCACGTTTGGCGGCTGCGCGCCCGCCAGCGGCGCGAGTCCCATCCAGACCAGTTCTAATGTACCGCCGGTCAGAATTCCGGTGTGCAAATCGCCCAGAATCAGGCCAACCAGTGGCCCGAGCACCACTGGACGGTGCATGTGTGTTAAGCCGTTAAACATATCCAGGCCCGCTATAAAGGCGAGAAGCCCCAGCGCGAAAGCCTGCAACAGACTGATTTCCATTGTGAATCCCTCAGAGCAGTTTAAAGAGATCCAAAGCAGTCTCTGTTGGAACGCCCTGAACGAAGCATTCCACTCCGGCCGCCTTCAGGCCGTTAAACGCGGCGATATCGTTCGCGTCTACAGATACCGTTTTGGCAATTTGCTGTTTGCCACTGGCGTAATGCATATTTCCGACGTTAATACGGGTGATGGGCACGCCGCCCTCGACCAGCGTTAAAAAATCAGCCGGTGTTTTACAGACCAGCAGAATTTTCTGCCGGTCGGCGGCGCGATGAATGTTGTCGATCACTTTTTGCAGAGACCAGAAACGCACGGCGATGCCTTCCGCAAGCACCATCTCCATCAGGTTTTGCTGAACCGGATCGTCTGCAACCTCGTCATTTGCCACCAGCACCAGGTTCGCCCCCGCAAACCCCACCCACTGTACGCCCACCTGACCGTGGATCAGGCGTTCATCAATGCGGCATAAGACAATGTTTGGCATAGCGTTTTCCTCTTTTTAATTATGCGTGTTGAGTCGTTACGCCTTCGCAGGCGGCATGGTACTGATGGAGTATGTCCTGAATGTGGTCGAGGATGAGTTCCCGTGGTGTGGAGCTGAGAGCACCATCGCGAACTTTGCTGTACTGCAACGGCAGATACTGGCTGATCAGCGGCAGCGGGATCGGTTCATCCGCCAGGTTGCGTACCAGCCGCTCAAAGGCGTCGTCAATCTGGCTGTCTGGCCAGTAATAGCGCACGCGGTCGGAATAGCTGTAACCGCGGGCCAGGCGACGGGCATTGCCGTCGCCGTGATAGTGGCTTTGCCAGTATTCCGGGCGATCGAGCATCACGTTTTCCAGGGCGTGACGCAGCCCTGAGCAGGCTTTTGCCGGCAGCAGCTCTTCTTCAATTGCTGCCAGTGAGAACAGCGCTTCGCGCAGCGCGAAGGTTAGCGCAGGGCCGACTTTCAGAATGGCGAAGTGATCTTTCACCAACTGGCGCAGCGCCTGCGGCGTCTGGTAATCGGTAGAGTGTGCTTCAAATACCAGCGTGTCGTAGGCTTCAACCATCTTGCTCAGCGCGACGGCTTTATGCGGTTGATAGTCACAAACGTGCGCATGGTCGAACTCAACGCCAGGCTGAACGACCAGGCCAATAATGCGCGGCCAGATGTCGCTTAACCCTTCCTTCTCGAATGCGTGGCGGTGTGCCTCAAGCGTGGCGCGTGCCGCCTCTGGCGTGGTGACCTCAAGCTCGGTCAGCGTCTCGTGTGCCCCACCGGGAACCGGAACTTCCGTGCCGATAACGTAGACCAGATCGGCTACGCCAAATTGCTCGAGACAGGTGGTTTCGGCAATTTTAGCCAGCCGAGCGGCACGCCCGGCAACGATTGCATCGGTTAAAGGAACCGGGTCGTCTTCGCAGGACATGCTGCAATCGAGGTGAATTTTTTTAAATCCGGCCGCCACGTAGCTTCTGATCAGATCGTCGGCGTTCGCCATCGCCTGCAAAGCTGGCAGGTTTTGCCAGCGGTTTGGACCTAAATGATCGCCGCCAAGGATCAGCTGTGAGGTGGGGAAACCGAGGGATCCCGCCAGCTTGCAGACAAACCCATAAAAATCGGCGGGCGTCATACCGGTATAGCCGCCAAACTGATCCACCTGGTTTGAGGTGGCTTCAATCAGCAGAGGCGTCTGTTGTGAATGGGCGTAACGTATTGCAGCTTCAAGTACCAGTGGATGTGCGGAACAGACGGCATAAATCCCGTTTGTATTCCCCCGTTTATGTTGTTCCACCATTTCTGTCAGATGTTTCACTTTCCTCTCCATTTCGGATGGTGTTGGCATTCATCTTTCGTTTTGTTTCATTTGATACTGCATTATGGTGATGTAAAAATAAAACGAAAGATAATAGTTTTCCGATCTGTTTCACAAAAGAAACATAATGAAAGGTTTCAGCGGCGATTAAGCTTGCGTCCGCCTACCATACAGGGCTTGCATTCCCTCAAAAGAAAGGCGTTAATAAGAAAAACGAAATGAAACGAAAGTTTATTTACTAAGGAGCTCGTATGAGCAGCACCGATTCATCCGCAGAGAAGCGCATCACCGGCACCAGTGAAAGGCGAGAGCAGATCATTCAGCGGTTGCGGGCGCAGGGAAGCGTGCAGGTTAACGATCTTTCTCTTTTATTCGGCGTGTCGACGGTGACGATCCGTAACGATCTGGCCTTTCTGGAAAAGCAGGGGATTGCCGTTCGCGCTTACGGCGGCGCGCTGATTTGCGAAGGCAATGCCCCCGGCGTGGAGCCATCCGTTGAGGACAAAAGTTCCCTTAATACGGCAGTGAAGCGCAGCATCGCGCAGGCGGCGGTTGAACTGGTGAAGCCGGGTCACCGCATTATTCTGGACTCCGGCACCACGACCTTTGAAATTGCCCGCATGCTGCGCCAGCACACCGATGTCATTGCCATGACCAACGGGATGAACGTGGCAAACGCGCTGCTGGAAGCGGAAGGCGTAGAGCTGCTGATGACCGGCGGGCATTTGCGCCGTCAGTCACAGTCCTTCTACGGCGACCAGGCGGAGCAGTCCTTACAGAATTACCATTTTGACCTGCTGTTTCTGGGCGTCGATGCCATCGATCTCGACCGGGGGGTGAGTACGCATAACGAGGATGAAGCCCGTCTGAACCGCAAAATGTGCGAGGTGGCGGAGCGTATTATCGTTGTCACGGACTCCAGCAAGTTTAATCGTTCAAGCCTGCATAAAATTATTGATACCCATCGAATCGACATGATTATCGTTGATGAAGGCATTCCTGCGGAAAGCCTGGAAGGGTTACGCAAAAGCGGGATCGATGTGGTGCTGGTCTAAAGAGGCTTTTCCCCTCACCCTAACCCTCTCCCCATAGGGGAGAGGGTTCCCCAGTAATTTGAAAGCAAAAACTATAACGTTGCCTCAGAATAACTGAGGGCTTTCAGCGATGCCTCGGTCCGGCTGTAAATCGCTGAGGCGTTTCCTGTAGGCCGGGGCGAGGCGCAGGGATGCGCCGAGAGGGCGGGCTTTACAGGGATGTTACCTCCGCCCGTCCCCGATAAGCCGGAAGGAATAAGCCGAAGGCACCGCGAAGCGGCGATTTTCCGCCGGAAGCCCGGGTCGCCAGGGTGGTGGCGACTGAGCCACCCTGGCACGTTCACCGGTCATGTCGTGACAGAGTAGCAAGGAACATAAAGTGAACGGAATGACCACCAGAGCCGTATGTTTCCCCTCACCCCAGCCCTCTCCCTCAAGGGAGAGGGGGCCGTCTGTGCAGGCATTATTTTGTGGGGAACCCTCAGCCCCATAGGGGAGAGGGGACTGCTCGGTGCGGTTTTTTACCCTCTCCCCGGTGGGGAGAGGGCAGGGTGAGGGACAATCACGTCACCGGCGCCGGGTTAAACACCGCCAGCGAGTTATGCAATCCCCATTGATCGGAGAAGGTTTTCTTCCGCCCGCTTGCCACATCCAGAATGAAGTGGAACAGCTTCCAGCCCACCTCTTCAATACTCTCTTCCCCGGTGGCGATGGTGCCCGCGTTGATATCCATTAAGTCATACCAGCGGTTTGCCAGCTCGGTGCGGGTCGCCATTTTGATCACCGGTACCGCCATCAGGCCGTACGGCGTGCCGCGCCCGGTGGTAAAGACCTGTACCGTAATGCCGGAAGCCACCTGCTGGGTGCCGCAAACGAAATCACTGGCAGGCGTTGCCGCGTAAATCAGGCCGCGTTTGGTTGGTCGCTGGCCAGGGGAGAGCACTTCCACAATCGCGCTCTGGCCGGATTTGGCAATCGACCCGAGGGCCTTTTCCACCACGTTCGCGAGGCCGCCTTTCTTGTTACCCGGAGACGGGTTGGCGCTGCGATCAGTTTTGCCCATGTCGAGATAGTTATCGTACCAGGCCATTTCCTCCAGCAGGCGTTTGCCCACCTCTTCGTTGACGGCGCGCGGCGTGAGCAGGTGGATAGCATCACGTACTTCGGTGACTTCGGAGAACATCACCGTGGCGCCGCAGCGCACGAACAGATCGGAGGCATAACCTACCGCCGGGTTAGCGGTGACGCCGGAAAACGCATCGCTGCCGCCACACTGTGTCCCAACGACCAGTTCAGAGGCCGGGCAGGTTTCACGCTGGCGTTTGTTCAACTTCTCCAGATGGCGCTCTGCCACCTGTAAAATGTCGTCGACCATCGATCTGAAGCCGACATGGTGTTCATCCTGAAGACGCACAACACTGGCATCGTCAACCGGAATGGCTTTCACATCCTCAGTACCCTGCAACAGGCGTTCTGGCTGCAATTTTTCACAGCCGAGACCAATCACCATTACCTCACCGCCAAAGTTTGGGTTAAGGGCGATATTGTGAATCGTACGGATCGGCACGACCGCTGCCGGCGCGTTGATCGCCACGCCGCAGCCGTACAGGTGGTTAAGACCCACCACGCCGTCAACGTTGGGGTATTTCGGCAACAGATCGCGCTCAATAATTTTCACAACGTAATCCACTACGCCCGCCACGCAATGCACGCTGGTGGTGATGCCAAGCAGGTTTTTGGTTCCCACGCTGCCATCCGCATTGCGGTAACCTTCGAAGGTATAACCCTCCAGCGGAGGCAACGGCTCAGGGACGCGGGTAGCCAGCGGCAACGTCTCCAGCGGCGGGGCGGTGGGCAGCTCAACCAGCGACTCCTCAATCCAGCTACCCTGCGGGATAGCGCGCACCGCATAGCCGATGACTTCGCCGTAGCGCACGATTTCACCGTGAGCCGGGATATCGACCAGTGCGACTTTATGCCCCTGCGGAATGTGCTCAATCAGCTCCAGGCCATCCGGAAAGCGGGTGCCAGCTTTTAAGCCATTGTCGTTGACAATAATCGCCACGTTATCAGTATCGTGCACTTTTATATAGAACGCCGTCGGCGACGCCTGTCGAATTTCAATATCGGCCATTGTTCACTCTTCTCCAGCAAAATATCTGATACTAAATATAGCCAGATGGTTAATCGTTTCTTATTGAGGAAATAAAGAATGTCAGGAGAGGAAAAGTGAGAATGTGATCGCGATCGCTCCCGAAACACTAATCGTTGATTCTGTGCATCAGCGCCCACTGCATTGGGCAAATGCTCAAAATAGCGTGTTACTCCCGCTGGATAATTGAGCATTGAGACAATGTGCTGCCGGGTGGTGACGATTATACTGAATGACGATTTTATAACGCCAAAATTCAGTCAGGAAAATAAATATAACGCTGACGCTGAGTCGGAATAAATAAGAAAAGTTACTGGCTAAAACTGCGGAATTAAAAAAGGTATAAGTAATGAGTAACGACATCTTCCCGAATAAATTTAAAGCGGCCCTCGCGGCGCACCAGATTCAGATTGGCTGCTGGTCTGCGCTGGCCAACCCCATCAGCACCGAAGTGCTGGGCCTGGCCGGGTTCGACTGGCTGGTGCTGGACGGCGAACATGCGCCAAACGATATCAACACGTTTATTCCGCAGCTGATGGCGCTGAAAGGCAGCCACAGCGCGCCGGTGGTGCGTGTGCCCACCAACGAGCCGGTGATCATCAAGCGTCTGCTGGATATCGGCTTCTACAACTTTCTGATCCCGTTTGTTGAAACGGAAGAAGAAGCGGTGCTGGCCGTGGCGGCGACCCGCTATCCACCGGAAGGGATCCGCGGCGTGTCCGTCTCGCACCGCGCCAACATGTTTGGCACCGTGCCGGACTATTTCTCCCAGTCCAACAAGAACATCACCATTCTGGTTCAGATCGAGAGCCAGCAGGGGGTCGATAACGTCGACGCTATTGCCGCGACGGAGGGCGTCGACGGCATTTTCGTCGGCCCGAGCGATCTGGCGGCCGCCTTTGGTCATCTGGGTAACGCCAGCCATCCGGATGTGCAGCGCGCAATTCAGCACATTTTTGCCCGTGCCAAAGCGCACGGTAAACCGTGCGGCATTCTGGCGCCAGTGGAAGCCGATGCCCGCCGTTACCTGGAATGGGGCGCAACGTTTGTCGCCGTCGGCAGCGATCTCGGCGTATTCCGCGCCGCCACGCAGAAATTAGCGGACGCTTTTAAAAAATAACCATCATTGAGGAAACAGATTATGACGCTGAAAGTGGGTTTTATTGGCCTGGGTATCATGGGCAAACCAATGAGCAAAAACCTCATCAAAGCAGGTTACTCACTGGTGGTTTTAGATCGTAATTCAGACGCGGTGGCAGAGGTGATTGCGGCTGGCGCAGAAACGGCGACAACCGCAAAAGCAATTGCTGAGCAGTGCGACGTGATTATCACCATGCTGCCAAACTCCCCGCACGTGAAAGAGGTGGCGCTGGGTGAGAACGGCATTATCGATGGCGCGAAGCCGGGTCTGGTGGTGATCGACATGAGTTCTATCGCACCGCTGGCAAGCCGCGAAATCAGCGAGGAGCTGAAAGCGAAGGGCGTGGAGATGCTGGATGCGCCGGTCAGCGGCGGCGAACCGAAAGCCATCGACGGCACCCTGTCGGTGATGGTAGGGGGCGATAAAGCCGTGTTCGACAAATACTACGACCTGATGAAAGCCATGGCTGGCTCCGTGGTGCACACCGGTGAAATTGGCGCAGGCAACGTCACCAAGCTGGCAAACCAGGTGATTGTGGCGTTGAACATCGCGGCTATGTCGGAGGCGCTAACGCTGGCCACCAAAGCGGGCGTTAATCCGGATCTGGTCTATCAGGCCATTCGCGGTGGTCTTGCGGGCAGCACCGTGCTGGATGCCAAGGCGCCGATGGTGATGGATCGTAACTTCAGGCCGGGCTTCCGCATCGATCTGCACATTAAGGATCTGGCGAATGCGCTGGATACCTCCCACGGCGTGGGGGCGCAGCTGCCGCTGACTGCCGCCGTCATGGAGATGATGCAGGCGCTGCGTGCGGATGGTCTGGGCACCGCCGATCATAGCGCGTTAGCGTGCTATTACGAAAAGCTGGCGAAGGTTGAAATTGCTCGCTAATGACGTCCCGCCCGGTGGCGTTACGCTTACCGGGCCTACGGCTCAGGCATACAACTATGAAAATCGTAATCGCGCCAGACTCTTATAAAGAAAGCCTGTCTGCCACTGAGGTGGCGCAGGCGATAGAAAAAGGATTTCGGGAAATTTTCCCCTACGCTCATTACGTGTCTGTTCCCGTTGCTGACGGCGGAGAAGGTACGGTTGAAGCGATGATCGCCGCTACGCAGGGCACCTGGCAGCAGGCTGTCGTCACCGGCCCGTTAGGGGAAAAGGTGAAGGCCAGCTGGGGGATCTCGGGCGACGGTACCACCGCGTTTATCGAGATGGCCGCCGCCAGCGGCCTGGTGCTTGTTCCTCCCGCGCAGCGTAACCCGCTGGTCACGACGTCGCGCGGGACGGGGGAGCTGATCCTCCGCGCGCTGGATAAAGGCGCGCGCAACATCATTATCGGTATCGGCGGGAGCGCAACCAACGATGGGGGCGCAGGCATGATGCAGGCGCTGGGCGCGAAGTTTACGGATGCGAACGGGACGGAGATCGGCTACGGCGGCGGCAGCCTGATGGCGCTTAACCGGATTGATATTTCGGATCTCGATCCGCGTCTTCAGGGGTGCGCAATCCGTGTCGCCTGTGACGTGACGAATCCGCTGGTCGGTGAAAGCGGCGCGTCGCGTATCTTTGGACCGCAAAAAGGCGCCACGGAGGAGATGATCCTCGAACTCGACGCCAGTCTTAGCCACTATGCCGAAGTGATCAAAAAAACGCTGCGCATTGACGTCAACCGGGTTCCGGGGGCTGGCGCCGCGGGCGGCATGGGCGCGGCGCTGATGGCCTTCCTGGGCGCAGAGCTGAAAAGCGGCATTGAGATTGTCACTCAGGCGCTCAATCTTGAAGAACATATTCACGACTGCACGTGGGTGCTGACGGGGGAAGGGCGCATCGACAGCCAGAGCATAAATGGCAAAGTGCCCGTCGGCGTGGCGAGCGTCGCCAAAAAATACCATAAGCCAGTTATAGGGATTGCCGGAAGTCTGACGCAGGATGTGGGTGTGGTGCATCAGTACGGCATCGATGCGGTGTTCAGCGTACTGACCCGCATCGGCTCACTGGAAGAGGCGTTCCAGGGCGCGTATGACAACATTTACCGCGCCTCGCGGAATATCGCGGCCACATTGCAGGTAGGCATGCGTAGCCAGGGGTGACAGCGACGCGCAAACCCTCTATACTGCGCGCCGAAGCTGACCAGACAGTCGCCGCTTCGTCGTCGTCCCTTTCGGGGGAGACGGGCGGAGGGGAGGAAAGTCCGGGCTCCACAGGGCAGGGTGCCAGGTAACGCCTGGGGGGGAAACCCACGACCAGTGCAACAGAGAGCAAACCGCCGATGGCCCGCGCAAGCGGGATCAGGTAAGGGTGAAAGGGTGCGGTAAGAGCGCACCGCGCGGCTGGTAACAGTCCGTGGCACGGTAAACTCCACCCGGAGCAAGGCCAAATAGGGGTTCACATGGTACGGCCCGTACTGAACCCGGGTAGGCTGCTTGAGCCAGTGAGCGATTGCTGGCCTAGATGAATGACTGTCCACGACAGAACCCGGCTTATCGGTCAGCTTCAACTTCTTACGAAACCCCGCTTCGGCGGGGTTTTTGCTTTCTGAAGGTTGCAGGTCGGGTAAGCGAAGCGCCAAACGACATCAATTCTCAATTTTGCGACGCTAAGCACGTTTCACTATTTGTTCGGCTGCGTGTTCCTCTCATCTGCTGCGCATGATCGTAATCACAAAATTTAACGCTATAAAATTAGAAAAATTTAGTGTTGAGCAGATGTTGTAAATGTTTAGTCAGTGATGCCGAATGTTATTCATTTGATAATTTAATATTGAATCTAAAAACATTCTTCTGGTGAATGTGTGATATATCCCACTCTTTAACCGGAAAGTGAATAAATACTCCTGGTAAAGTTGATAAACCACAAAAATGTTTTAAAGGAATAATGGTGTTTTATTAATCTTTAATTGCCTGAAAGATAGCCTTTATTAATATTTTTAAGGCAAAAAAATTCACGCTGGTTATTGCCATAAAATAAATTTATTACCGCGTTTTTTATTGATCAATGTCAGCGTAAATGCGTATTTTTATTGTGATAAATCTTTGATTTATAAAGATATAAATAGTTTTCTGGTGCGACTGAAAACAGAGCGTCCTGGCAAATTGTGAGTAACAGCACATACCCCCTGAAACAATATTGGGTAGAATCCGCTGCGTCATAGGGAAATAAGCGCAGAATATTATGAATACTATTATTCTACCGAAAACTCAGCACCTCGTGGTATTTCAGGAAGTCATCAAAAGTGGCTCCATAGGTTCTGCTGCAAGACAACTGGGGCTGACGCAACCTGCCGTCAGCAAAATCATCAGCGACATCGAATCTTACTTTGGGGTGGAAGTGATGGTGCGTAAAAACACCGGCGTAAAACTCACTGCTGCCGGTCAGGTGCTGCTGTCCTACGCTGAGTCGATCACCCGCGAAATGAAAAACATGGTAAGCGAGATCAACAGCCTCAGTTTCAGTACCGTCATGGACGTCTCCTTCGGCTATCCGTCGCTGATTGGCTTCACCTTCCTGTCCGGGATGATCAAAAAATTCAAGGAAGTGTTCCCGAAGGCACGCGTCTCAATGTATGAAGCGCAGCTCTCTTCATTCCTGCCCGCCATTCGCGATGGCCGGCTGGATTTCGCCATCGGTACGCTGAGCGACGGGATGCAGCTTCAGGATCTTCACGTTGAGCCACTGTTTGAATCCGAGTTTGTGCTGGTGGCGAGTAAATCACGAACGTGCACCGGCCCGACCAGACTGGCATCGCTCACGCACGAGCAGTGGGTGATGCCGCAAACCGATATGGGCTACTACAACGAACTTCTGACCACCCTGCAAGACAACCACATCAGCATTGAAAACATCGTCCAGACCGATTCCGTCGTCACCATCTATAACCTTGTCCTCAATGCCGATTACCTGACGGTGATCCCCCGTGACATGATTGCGCCATTCGGCTCGGACCAGTTCATTGTCCTGCCGGTGGAAGATGAATTACCCGTGGCGCGTTATGCCGCCGTGTGGTCAAAAAATTACAGTATTAAAAAATCGGCGTCAGTATTAGTTGAACTGGCAAAACAATATTCGTCGATGAATACCGAAAAACGACGATAGAAATAATGATGATTTAAAACACCCGGAGCGACGCTTTTTAACGCTCTGTTACCCTGACCTTGCCTGAAAACAATGAATTATTATAACGAGGATATTATGCACATTACTTACGATCTCCCGGTGACCATTGAAGATATTCAGGACGCCAGAAAAAGGCTGGCGGGAAAGATCTATAAAACCGGTATGCCGCGCTCAAATTATCTGAGCGAACGGTGTAAGGGTGAGATATTCCTGAAATTTGAAAATATGCAGCGTACCGGTTCGTTTAAAATACGTGGGGCGTTTAATAAATTAAGCTCACTGACCGATGCGGAAAAACGCAAGGGCGTGGTGGCCTGTTCCGCAGGGAACCACGCGCAGGGGGTCTCTCTCTCCTGCGCCATGCTCGGCATCGACGGCAAAGTAGTGATGCCGATGGGCGCGCCGAAATCCAAGGTTGCCGCCACGCGCGACTACTCTGCCGAAGTGGTGCTACACGGCGAGAACTTTAACGACACCATCGCCAAAGTGAGCGAAATCGTCGAGATGGAAGGGCGCATTTTTATCCCGCCTTACGACGATCCGAAAGTGATCGCCGGTCAGGGCACCATCGGCCTGGAAATCCTCGAAGATTTATATGACGTGGATAACGTGATTGTCCCCATCGGCGGCGGCGGTTTAATTGCCGGTATTGCGACAGCAATTAAATCCATCAACCCAACTATCAATATTATCGGCGTGCAGTCTGAAAACGTGCACGGAATGGCGGCATCGTATCAGGCCGGTGAAATAACGAACCACCGCATTACCGGCACATTAGCAGACGGTTGCGATGTGTCTCGCCCGGGTAATTTAACCTTCGAAATTGTTCGTGAATTAGTCGATGACATTGTGCTGGTCAGCGAAGACGAGATTCGCAACAGCATGATCGCGCTTATTCAGCGAAATAAAGTGGTCACGGAAGGTGCTGGCGCACTGGCGTGCGCGGCGTTATTAAGCGGCAAGCTGGACCACTATATCCAGGGCCGTAAAACCGTCTGCATTATTTCCGGCGGCAATATCGATCTCTCCCGTGTTTCCCAAATTACCGGCTTCGTTGACGCATAAAGGATGACTTATGAGCAACACAGAAAGCATTATCGTTGGCCAGACAAAAACGTCCTCCTGGCGTAAATCTGATACCACCTGGACGCTCGGCCTGTTTGGTACCGCCATTGGCGCAGGCGTGCTGTTCTTCCCTATCCGTGCAGGCTTTGGCGGCTTGATCCCCATCCTGCTGATGCTGGTACTCGCGTTCCCGATTGCCTTTTACTGCCACCGCGCGCTGGCGCGTCTGTGTTTGTCCGGCAGTAACGTCTCCGGCAACATCACCGAAACGGTGGAGGAGCATTTTGGTAAGACCGGCGGGGTGGTAATCACCTTCCTCTACTTCTTTGCCATTTGCCCGCTGCTGTGGATTTACGGCGTCACTATTACCAACACCTTTATGACCTTCTGGGAAAACCAGCTCCAGATGCCCGCCCTGAACCGCGGCGTGGTGGCGCTGTTCCTGCTGCTGCTGATGGCCTTTGTTATCTGGTTCGGTAAAGACCTGATGGTGAAAGTGATGAGCTACCTGGTGTTCCCGTTCATCGCCAGCCTGGTGTTGATTTCTCTCTCGCTGATCCCGTACTGGAACTCGGCGGTGATCGACCAGGTTAACCTGAGCGATATCGCCTTCACCGGTCATGACGGCATTCTGGTCACGGTGTGGCTGGGGATCTCCATCATGGTCTTCTCCTTCAACTTCTCGCCTATCGTCTCCTCGTTTGTGGTCTCCAAACGCGAAGAGTACGAACCAGAGTTCGGGAAAGAGTTTACCGAGCAGAAATGTTCCAAAATCATTGGTCGCGCCAGCCTGCTGATGGTGGCGGTGGTGATGTTCTTCGCCTTTAGCTGCCTGTTTACGCTCTCTCCGCAGAACATGGCGGACGCCAAAGCGCAGAACATTCCGGTGCTCTCTTACCTGGCGAACCACTTTGCCTCCATGTCCGGCACTAAATCGACGTTCGCGACGGTACTGGAATATGGCGCTTCCATTATTGCCCTGGTCGCTATCTTCAAATCTTTCTTCGGTCATTACCTGGGCACGCTGGAAGGGCTGAATGGCCTGATCCTCAAGTTCGGCTACAAAGGCGATAAGAAGAAGGTCTCTGTCGGCAAACTGAACACCATCAGCATGGTGTTCATCATGGGCTCCACCTGGGTTGTCGCGTACGCCAACCCGAACATTCTCGACCTTATCGAAGCCATGGGCGCGCCAATCATCGCCTCTCTGCTGTGCCTGCTGCCGATGTACGCCATCCGCAAAGCGCCGGCCATGGCGAAATATAAGGGCAAACCCGAGAACATCTTCGTCACGGTTGTGGGCCTGCTGACCATTCTGAATATCGTTTACAAACTGTTCTAACCCATTGCTCAGGAAGAGCGGAGTCACATGATGATTGAGTTTCCGGTTGTACTGGTAATTAACTGCGGTTCGTCCTCTGTTAAGTTTTCGGTGCTCGATGCCAGCAGCTGCGACGCCCTGATGACGGGCATTGCAGACGGCATCAACACGGATAAAGCCTTTATTTCCGTGAACGGGGGTGAGCCAGCCAGACTGGCTCACCAGGACTACGAAGGGGCGCTGGCTGCCATCGCCCTGGAGCTGGAGAAGCGTGACCTGATGAGCAGCGTGGCCTTAATTGGCCACCGCATTGCGCACGGCGGTGACCTCTTCAGCGAGTCGACCCTGATTACGGAAGAGGTGATTGAGCAGATCCGCCAGGTCTCCCCGCTGGCGCCGCTGCATAACTACGCCAACCTGAGCGGCGTGGAAGCCGCAGAGCGCCTGTTTCCGGGCGTGCAGCAGGTCGCGGTATTTGATACCAGCTTTCACCAGACGCTGCCGCCGCAGGCGTACCTGTACGGTTTGCCGTACCGCTATTTTGAAGCGCTGGGCGTGCGCCGCTACGGCTTCCACGGCACCTCTCACCGCTACGTAGCCGCGCAGGCGCATTCGCTCCTCGGGCTGTCCCCCGATGACAGCGGCCTGGTGGTTGCCCACCTCGGCAACGGAGCGTCCATCTGCGCGGTACGCAACGGCCAAAGCGTGGATACCTCGATGGGGATGACCCCCCTGGAAGGACTGATGATGGGTACGCGTTGCGGCGACGTGGATTTTGGCGCGATGGCGTGGATTGCCCAGCAGACCGGTCAGTCGTTTGAGGATCTGGAGCGCGTGGTCAACAAAGAGTCCGGGTTGCTGGGGATCTCCGGCATCTCCTCCGATTTACGGGCGCTGGAGAAAGCCTGGCACGCCGGTAATGAGCGGGCGCAGCTGGCTATCCAGACCTTCGTTCACCGTATAGCGCGACATATCGCCGGGCACGCGGCGTCGCTGCACCGCCTCGATGGGGTGGTCTTTACCGGCGGCATCGGCGAAAACTCAACGCTTGTCCGCGCGCTGGTGGCGGAACATCTGAAAGTGTTCGGCATCCGCCTCGACGACGCCAAAAATGCCCTGCCGGGCAGCGCGGCTGAGCGCGTCATCAGCACCGATTCGTCCCGCGTGGTCTGCGCGGTGATCCCTACCAACGAAGAAAAAATGATCGCGCTGGACGCTCTCCGTCTTGGGAAGGTTACCCCGGCTGCGGCTTACGCCTGATAAAGCGAGAACCTGATGAAAGTAACAATCGAAACGGGCGTCGCGCCCTACAGCGACGCATGGGCCGGGTTTCGCGGTGAAGAATGGAAAAACGCCGTCAACGTCCGCGATTTTATTCAGCATAACTACACCCCTTATGAAGGCGATGAAGCTTTCCTCGCGCAGGCGACGCCAGCAACGACGGCGCTGTGGCAGAAGGTGATGGTCGGCATTCGTCAGGAGAATGCCACCCACGCCCCGGTGGATTTTGACACCAACATTGCCACCACCATTACGGCCCACGGGCCGGGCTACATCGACCAGGATCTGGAGACGATCGTCGGCCTGCAAACCGACAAGCCGCTCAAGCGCGCCCTGCATCCGTACGGCGGGATCAACATGATCCGCAGCTCGTTCGAAGCCTACGGTCGCGAGATGGATCCGCAGTTTGAATATCTCTTCACAGACCTGCGCAAAACCCACAACCAGGGCGTGTTTGACGTTTACTCCCCGGAGATGATGCGCTGCCGCAAATCGGGGGTACTGACCGGTCTGCCGGACGGCTACGGGCGAGGACGCATCATCGGCGACTACCGCCGCGTGGCGCTGTACGGCATCAGCTATCTGGTGCGCGAGCGTGAACTTCAGTTCGCCGATCTCCAGGGGAAACTGGAGCGCGGAGAAGAACTGGAGGCCACGATCCGCCTGCGCGAGGAGCTGGCGGAGCATAAACGTGCGTTGCTCCAGATCCAGCAGATGGCGGCGAACTATGGCTTTGACATTTCACGTCCGGCGATGAATGCGCAGGAAGCGGTGCAGTGGGTCTACTTTGCCTACCTTGCCGCAGTGAAATCCCAGAACGGCGGGGCGATGTCGCTGGGGCGCACGGCCTCGTTCCTCGATATCTACATTGAACGCGACATGCAGGCTGGGCGGCTGAATGAGGTGCAGGCCCAGGAGCTGATCGACCACTTCATCATGAAGATCCGCATGGTGCGCTTCCTGCGCACGCCGGAGTTCGACACGCTCTTCTCCGGCGATCCGATCTGGGCCACGGAAGTGATTGGCGGCATGGGGCTGGACGGGCGCACGCTGGTGACTAAAAACAGCTTCCGCTACCTGCATACCCTGCACACCATGGGGCCTGCGCCGGAGCCAAACCTGACGATCCTCTGGTCCGAAAAACTGCCGATCGCGTTCAAGAAATACGCCGCACAGGTGTCGATCGTCACCTCCTCGCTGCAATACGAGAACGACGATCTGATGCGCACCGACTTCAACAGCGACGACTACGCCATTGCCTGCTGCGTCAGCCCGATGGTGATCGGCAAGCAGATGCAGTTCTTCGGCGCACGCGCCAACCTGGCGAAAACGCTGCTGTACGCAATCAACGGCGGGGTGGATGAGAAGCTGAAGATCCAGGTAGGGCCGAAAACCGAGCCGCTGCTGGATGAGGTACTGGATTACGACACCGTGATGGCGAGCCTCGATCACTTCATGGACTGGCTGGCGGTGCAGTACATCAGCGCGCTGAATCTCATTCACTACATGCATGATAAATACAGCTACGAAGCCTCGCTGATGGCGCTGCACGACCGGGACGTCTACCGCACCATGGCCTGCGGCATTGCCGGGCTGTCGGTGGCGGCGGATTCCCTGTCGGCCATCAAGTACGCCACGGTAAAACCGGTGCGCGACCACACTGGTCTGGCGGTCGATTTCGTGATAGAAGGGGATTATCCGCAGTACGGCAACAACGATGACCGCGTGGACAGCATCGCCTGCGACCTGGTGGAACGCTTTATGAAGAAAATTCAGGCGCTGCCAACCTACCGCAACGCGGTACCGACCCAGTCGATCCTGACCATCACCTCAAACGTGGTTTACGGCCAGAAGACCGGCAACACGCCGGACGGACGTCGCGGCGGCACGCCGTTTGCGCCTGGCGCCAACCCGATGCACGGGCGCGACAGAAAAGGGGCGGTGGCGTCGTTAACCTCGGTCGCCAAGCTGCCGTTCACCTATGCCAAAGACGGGATTTCCTACACCTTCTCCATCGTGCCGCAGGCACTGGGCAAGGACGAGCCGGTGCGCAAAACCAACCTTGTCGGGCTGCTGGACGGATACTTCCACCACGAAGCGACCATTGAGGGCGGTCAGCACCTGAACGTCAACGTGATGAACAGGGAGATGCTGCTGGATGCCATCGCCCATCCGGAGAACTATCCGAACCTGACGATCCGCGTTTCAGGCTATGCGGTGCGATTTAATGCTCTGACGCGCGAGCAGCAGCAGGATGTGATTTCGAGGACGTTTACGCAGGCGATGTAAATAAGAAATAGGGTTGACAGCCCCCTTTGTTAAAAGGGGGCTTTTTTCATTCCAGCAGGGCGCTGGCCTCATCGAAGCGGGCAAATCACTTCATGGAGGATTCTTCATCAAACTGGTGGTTTTCGTATCCGGAATAGAAATGGAGCCCTTTATGGCCGTCATAACGAACCGGACGAATAATCTGGTTCACCTTTACCAGTAAGGGGGTAAGCCTTTGGTTCTCATCTCACCCAGACCCGGAGGAAGCTCACCGGCTTTCAGAATTACCCCGTTGTTATAAGAGAGCAGGCCGATTTCCGGTGTTTTCACCAGACGCCGCGCGACGGCGTCTTCCCCTCCGAGCTTTTCCAGCCATGGCGTGCCCAGAATGGTTTACCAGCAGGCACCTTTGAGGCCTTCGACCGCTTCCCCGCAGGGGTACCCAGCGAATCCACCATCACGCCGGAAAAACGCTGAGCCAGGGCATATTCATAAGGGAACATCTGTTCAAAGGCGTAGGGCAGAACGAACGACAGCTCAGCACAGCCGCTTTCCACTTCGAAGGTGTCGCACAGCCAAAGCAGCCAGTTTTCATACCGTTCCTTACCGTCCGGCTCTTTCAGCAGGGAAAGGGGGAAAGCGAGTTTTATGACTGAGCGATCATTTTCGTTATGGAATATTCGTTTCCCCATGATAAGAATTTCGTAAGCCGGTGCCAGATATGACTCAGTTGCAGAACTCAGTACCCAGTCAAAAATTTCCTCAGGCGTGGAGTTTAGAATAGCCTGCTTCTGTCTGGCATAATTGTTTTCGGTGATTCTGGTCCATTTCTTTACCGGCAGCGTTTTCCTGAGATACGGCTTAAATTCCCCGTAATAACGATCGACACACTCCACCATTTTTCGGCGAACCTCCGGCGTATGGCCGTTTTTAACGAACACGGTGATTATCAACCCGAGGTTCACCGCCGGGCTGCCGTACTTGTATTTTACCGATGCTTCCGGAAGCCACTTTTCGACCAGATCCTTTAACATCATCACTCCTTATTACGGGGCTACCGCCACGGTGGTTCCTGCGCCGAGGATCGCCGCCAGCGTCCCCCAGGCGCTTATCGCCAGGCGTACAATCAGTAAAAACGCGCCGATAATGGCTTCAGGAATGCCCAGCGCCCCACGCCGACCGCCACCAGAATAACCGCTATGGCGGTTGCCGCATCGGTCAGCACCTGTACCCAGTCCACCCGGTTTAACATCTCCAGCGTCATATCCGTCGCCTGCTGGATCTCCCGCCAGGCGGTGCGCATTTGTAGCGGTAGTGCTCACCCGTCGTCACCGCATTACTGCGTACGCTGACCGTCGCATCCATCGGCGTGGTGGCTGTCCGGTAGTTGTAATCCCGCGTGGCGACGGTGCCGGTGACAATCCTGTGCCAGGTGCGCACATCCCAGACGGATTCTGCTGCGCCGTCGAACAGACCCGACGGCTCGCGGTACGGCAGGCGCACATCAAAGTGATAGTTCAGCTGGCTGTCGGCAAAAATGTACGTATCCAGACCGCGCACATCATCCATCTCCGTACGCCAGTAAATCCCCACCTCTGACAGAATGCGCTGGATAAACTGTAAATCCGTCTCCCGCCACTGGGTTATCAGCTCCCGCGCCGGATAGCTGCGCTCCAGCCGGAATTCAAAATCAGGTCCCTCCAGCCCGTGTCTGCGCAGAACCTGCTCCACCACCTCCGGCACGGACTGGTTCTGAAATACGGCGCACTGCCGGGTGTATCCCAGCAGCGCCAGGCTGGAACTGAGCATCTTCATCCATGAGCATATTGAGCGTCACGCTGCCACCGGGCATCACCGGCAGTTCTTTTGACGCCAGCACCTCGTCCTTTAGGACCGTATCGGCCTAGCGCAGAAGTGTCTGGTAATTGGCGGCATCAACCACTTTACGCCCCCTGAGCTGCCAGACTCTCACCATCGTCGCCAGCGGCATTAATAGTAATGCGGGCGAAAATAAAGGGATAAATAATTGTGGAGGCAGTAAAAAATGAATTACCGCCTCTTAATAGAACTGACAATATGTTCTGCCAGTTTTTCCAACTCATCCTTGTCCATTGGCGGGTTACCTCTCGCCTGTCGACTGTCCTGCATCACGTAGAGTAATAAATCTGGCTTCAGATTTCTGGCTTGTCGATCTCCCTGTACATAAGCAACATAGCCGTAATTGAGTCCACCGTCTTTGTAGACAGATTTCACAAATGTACCAACCCCCTTACGTCCATCCATTTCTATTGAACGCCACTTTGGTTTTATCAGCTCTTTTGAAACTGCTGACCACTGGTATTGCCAGTTCCAGAGCCAGTTTACATAATCTTTTTCATTCAGGTCATCTTCTTTTCCCGCCTTTGGCTTCATCCCCAGATCCTGAAAAAATATGGTCACATCCGGGTGATTTTGAAGCCGGTATGTTATCCCAATATTACGAGGCTCATGACCGGAATCACCCGCGATAAAGCCGTAGGGAAGGCAAAACCCTTGCTCTGTTGGGACTTCGTATAACTTACGTGGTCTGAAACGATTTAGAAGAGAAAGAACTTCAGGTTCGGATTTCCGCACCTGCATCTCAGTAGTCTGGGATTTTTCTCCTGAATCTTTGGCATTCCTCCCCCAAAAATGATACAGGCGCTTTCCGCTATTTATGTAAACCGTATATCCTCTGTAGTCATAATTCACGAAAGCATTAGGATAATCTTTTAAGATGTATTCATGCTTCCTGTTAAACTCCGCCTTTGTTTCCATTGGCTTATTAAGTAACTTTAAATCACGCTCTTCATATTTCCTGGCAACTTCAATACCGAAATTTATACTATCAGCAACTCTTTCTTTATACGCAGAGAAATCAACCGGAGTTTTCTCTTCAGAGGAAACATCCAACTCATAATTACCGTAATAAAGCGAAGAAAATTGCGCTTGAATAGAATCTGCTTTTGCTCTGTTATATTTATCACCAAATGTTATACCATTACGTGCATATCGACTGGTAATAAAAAAGCCATTACCTTCTGGTTGTTCCTCCGGATTAGTAAATCCTTCTATAGGATATAATTCCACATCCAATCCATCAGGTAATTGCATCTGATAATAACTTACACACTCGCTATTCCATTTCTGGGAAAATGTCACAGGTGAAACAAGAAAACCACCCCATAAAATTAACAATGGAAATTTTTTCATAACTAGCTTTCCTGTGAATCCCTTATATTATCTTTATTTGCAATTTGAACTTCATCATCTGCCTGTATAGAATTACTGGCAATCAACCGCGTATTATAAGGAATTAAGTTGTTTTCACCTTCCGACCAGTAAATAGGAAGTGCAGTTATAAAGCCTTTTATATTATTTAAATTGTAATTATATAATGAATATTCTTTCCAAAACGAAAAAGAAAACGGCATACTACCTTCGTTAGAAAGGACGTCTCGTGAATTAGCTGCTGCTACAGGCCATAACGATGCCCTCATCTTTACTCCCTGCTCGCTATTTTCTTTCCTGTAATTGCCATCATCAGATTCATCTTTTATGAAATCATTTCGTGGGATAAAATTAAATACACTCTCATAAATTATTGCGTTTTCCCTCGCCAGAGCCTGAATCTTCTCCCAACTGGCTTTTAGTGCTGGCTTATCCAGCGCTTCTGCACATTCCCCAGCCGCACTCCCCAGCCATTTACGCCACGCCTTTTGCCGCAACTTACGAGCAAAATTACGGTAGGGAACTGTAGTTCCACTGCCATCCAGATCGGTATAGCCATGTTCAGTATCCGATATCAGTACCGCCAGCTCAGAGTCCCTGTCACCCAACAGACTTCTGTCATTAATATTCGCGCTCCCCACCAGCACATAGCGGTCGTCCACAATCGTCAGTTTACTGTGTACATAAATCTGCTCTGTCACCGCCATTCCGTTTAGTTCATCATGGTCACGCAGATTTAATAACGTCACGTATTGATCGCATACTTCAAGTGGAATACTGGTATATTCCGTTCCACATAGCTCTTCTAGTTTCTCTATTTTCCTGCTCCATTCTTTGCGGGGTACCGCCTGCACTTCAAGTTGTTGCTTCACCCACAAACTACGGCGGATGCGGTTCAGCAGACTGTGAGAACCAAATACCAGTGACTGCCGGGTCAGATGAATTTGCGCCACGATAGCCGGGTCATCAAGCCGCCCTTCCGGATATACAGGCAGTACGATATAGACATGAAACGGTTGCGCAACATGACTAAAAATCGCACGCTTAATTCTGTCCCCCAGCCATTCCGCTACCGGGTTTTGCGGCATTTCATCGTCCGGCAATAGCCGGGTTGCCCAAGCACTCAGGGTAGGGGTAATACTTTTTGCCACTGGACTCAAGGGTTCATTTTCACCAATAGATGATTTCTCAAATGCCGACACAAAAAACTGATTCTCTATATAAATATAATGCTCCGCCTTACTGATGAGCAGATGGAGACTGCGCAGGATATCATCCTGTTTCAGTCGCGCTTTCGGCGCAATTTCCGGCATATTTTTATGTTCATCAAGTCGCATACTCAATGAGGCACTGCGCAATACCTGTATCTGACAGCTTCCCTTTTTTATGGATGGTACTGCAGGGATATCAAGTTCAGGTACACGGGTCTGTAGAGGATTGTCAGGCCAGCGGTGTGAATAACTGTTCCAGCGCAGTACAAAGTTTCTGACCAGATCATCCACCGCAGGCCCCTCAATTTGTACCTGATAATCCTGCCAGGGCATCCGGGGTTGTATTGTCGGATCCAGATAAACGCTGTCCTTCGAACTCCCTTGAGACTGCCAGAGTTCATGTTTTAAAACTGTATCAATAATGTGCTGAACGCTGTCCGTCTGTCGTTTTTCCGCTCGTTTAAACTCACCCTGTAGCTGTTCCTGCGAATATTTCCCTACTGGAATAACATATTCGTTCATCGGGTCATAACCTGGACGATGAACAATGGGTGGAATACAGGAATTGTACATATTCATGCCCTGTCGTCCGTCTGCGTTTGCCTGCAGACCATAATGGTCATCATAGCGTCCATAGGCCAGGTCAATTCCGCCGACAAATGCCAGTTTTTCATCGACAATCACGCATTTCTGATGATGCGAAAACATCACTCCGGATTTAGAACCCGCACGCTGAACATAAAAAGCCTGTCGTCCGAGATGGGTATTCATCGCAGCAAATACCCGTTCCGTTGCCGCAGCATACGTCTCAACCTGCGCCGGGTTCTCCCACGGCATAATATAAACCTGTAAACCCGAAGTTGTCTGTACAGACTCCAGCAGGGTATCAACCAGCCGTATCCCCTCCGCCAGTTGGGCGTCCCAGTTCACCTGCCAGCCAGTAATAAAAATGCACTTTTTTGCCTGCTTAAAAGCTGCCAGAAGCGCAGAAAAATACTCCTTTCCACCAAGGAAAGCCTGCACGACATTGCCCTCTGTATACTCAGCAAAATTCTCTGACTGCCTTTCCGGACCACTGGTGTAATGTACCCAATGATTATGAGTAGCCGTTGCGGTGTAGCTTTCTTCACTTTTGTCATCAAAATAAACACTGCACCGGTTCATACCGTCGTCAAGTTTAAGCGATACCATTTTATTTACTCTCCCTGAGTGACTCTAGCATTACTCCGCTCACCTGCTGCTCGGTCTTTATACACTGTTTCAGTTTTTCGCCCGGAAGTATATTTCCGGAAATACGGTTAAAGATACGATGGAATCCCATCGTATCCTGCGCACAAAAATCTTTTACATCCTCATCAGTGGCAGCAGGAATCACATTGAAATAGAGACGGTGGGCCCGATGACCGACAACCAGCCATAACTGGTTTGCATATTGTTTCGCCAGTTCAGTTAGTTGATATTGCTGGTCTTCTGACTGTAATACTTGCCCCTCCGAATCAGATTGTCCATTCATCAGTACCTCATCCGTTGTAACGGCCTGCATATAAGAATCTGCCAGAACAATCTGCCATTTACAGCCAGGCTGAACTACCCCATTGATTCCTGGAGCGTCTGAAATACGGAGCACAGGTTTCAGCTTTGTCTTATCCTGTTCTTGTGGCTTGTCCTGTTCCTGCGAAGCTCCCGCTGGCGGGTTTGCAAGCCGGGAGGTAAACAGGTCGACCAGGGGCATTAAAGGCAAATTTAATGGCAATGAAGCTGGTCCGGTTTTCATCGTTCTTCTCACCCGGCGCAGGTAGGTCGCTGTCGTACCATACTCCACCTTCCCGGCCTCCAGCCGCAGGTAGCTCCCGCCCCCGATGAGCGTGATGCGCTTCTTGCCCGCAAACGTGATGTCACTCGCAGACGACAGGGTGAGCTTCTTTTCCGCGAACAGCTGCATTCTCCCGTTCTGCGCCTGCATCTCAACCGGGCCTTCACTGGCTTTCAGGCTCAGCTGGCCCGTTCTGGCAAACAGCCCGAGCTTTTCCCCCGACAGCGCCGTCATGTTGCCCATGACACCGGCACTGATATCCCCTCCGGCGTTAACGGCGACGTTTTTTGCCGCTGTCATCTGCATGTGCTCCCCGCTGGTCACGGCAACCCCTTCCGGGGCAGAGAACAGCAGGGTTTCGTTCAGCGGCTTCAGGCGCTGCTCAAACATCTGTATCTGGCTGTCGATATCCGCCTTCAGCGCCTGCGCCTGCTCTGCCGCCATCTCCAGCTGCTGAAGCTGTCGCAGGCAGACGTCGATTTCCCTGAGTGCCGTGCTCATCTCCAGCACCCCGCCTGCGGCCTTCTGCTGCCCGTCCGCGGTGACAAACAGCCCCTTTGCGACGCGAATAACGCCGTGCTCATCGGTCCGGAGTTCAAAGCCTTTACCCCGGGGCTGCTCCTGCGCGTCCACCAGATGCCCGCTGTTCAGCTGCGTTTTGCCGTACTCCGTGGCGAGCTTGATGTGCTCCTCCCCGCGCTTATCCTCCATCCGCAGCTTGTTGTTGGCGGGCGTGCGCAGCACGTTGCGGGTGTGGTTGTCGCGGGAGACAGGGTCCGGATGTTCAGAATCGTGCAGGACATATGCGATATACGGCAGGTCGATGTCGCCGTTGCTGTACGCTATCGACACTTCGGTCCCGTCGGTGAGCGGCGTATGCCAGCCGTACGTCTCTCCGGCATACGGCTTCGCCATCCGCAGCCACAGGTATGCGAATCCCTGTTCCGCATCGTTCCGGTCAAAGTCCAGCCTGACGCGGTAGCGGCCCTGGTCGTCCAGGTGGGCGTAGATATCGTTCTTTTCCCGGCTCTCAATGCGGGCGGGCAGGGTACCGTGGATTTCCGGGCGCGAAACTTCCCTCGGGCGGAAACAGTACCGTTCGGTGTAGGGCATGCCCCAGACCGACACGTGCAGGCGGGAATCACGGGCGCCCCGGAAGGTCACCAGCGTGAGGATGACCCCCTCTTTCAGGGCAGCAATGACATCGCCCTGCGGCTCCAGCACCTGACCAGGTGACAGTACGGAGGCGTTGCTGAACAGGTGGATACGGACTGATTTATTGAGTTCCCGCTCGTGATGAAGCCGGGCATAAAATGCGCCGGATTCGGTTTCCGGCTCCGGGTCGCTGTCGTCCCCTGCCGTGCGGTACGGCGCGGCGTAGCGGTAGTGCTCACCCGTCGTCACCGCATCACTGCGTACGCTGACCGTCGCATCCATCGGCGTGGTGGCTGTCCGGTAGTTGTAATCCCGTGTGGCGACGGTGCCGGTGACAATCCTGTGCCAGGTGCGCACATCCCAGACGGATTCTGCTGCGCCGTCGAACAGACCCGACGGC
>NZ_QFLS01000020.1:0-43449 GCF_004136695.1 Enterobacter cloacae complex sp. 677-3DZ2D5B
CATGATCGGGGAAGACCCATGCATATACAGTATAAAGAATCAGTTTTATTCTTCAACACACTGTTTATTATGTTGTAACTACTCCCTACCTTCAGGTTCATGGTTCATTTTGTTAACGGTCTGTTGCTTCACAGCTTTGCTGATAGTCGCCCGGCTACAACCCAGCACTTTTTGAATCTGGCTCCAGGAGCTGCCGCTCGCAATCAGCCTGTTTATGGCGTCATAGCGAGACTGATTAACCTGGCGGCCTTTATACTTCCCTTCCCTTTTCGCCCTGGCGATCCCCTGCTGCTGCCGTTCCCGGCGCTGTTCATAGTCTCGCCTGGCGACGGCGGCCAGCATATCCAGCAACATATCGTTTATGGCCGAAAACATTCGGCTGTCAAAATCATTGTGACCCGATGCGAGCCAGGTTGTCGGAACGTTGACGGCCACAACCCGGATATCTTTCTGCCGGATCATTTTCTTCAGTGTGTTCCAGTCCTCCCCTACCAGGCGTGAAAGCCTGTCCACATCCTCTACCAGCAAGATATCGTTTTGCTGACAATCTTTCAGGAGCCGGAACAACTCAGGGCGTTCAAGCTTAGAACCTGATTCATTTTCAATGTAGTAGTTACAGATGCTCAGGCCGCGCTCGATGGCGAAGGTATTTATCGTGTCCAGGGCGCGTGTTGCATCCTGTTCAGTCGTGGATGCGCGTAAGTAAGCTCTGACAAAGCCTTTCGGTACTGTTTGAGTCATTATAGGGAACCAGTTCATTTTGAGTTAACCAGACACACCCATACAGTACCCATTTCAGTTGGTTCAGGGAAGGCACACTCAAAAAGAACCAGCAAACAGACCCCAGCCCTATAGTGACAACGTCACACTAAAAATTTACAACATAAAGATGATGTAAAGACACACCAAGATTTACACCATAAAGCGCACATAAAGACACAGCAACATTTACCATGTAAAGACACCATAAAGATAAATATATCTTTATTTGTGCTTTACATGGTAAAGCCATTGCATTATAAAGACACTGTAAAGACAAAAGTATCTTTACGAAAAACACACCATGTAAAGACATTCATATCTTTACATGAGCTTTACAACATAAAGAGAGGGATTCTGAAATGGGTAAAATCTTGCTTGTCGTATCAGATAAAGGTGGGGTAGGCAAAAGCACCTACGTGGCTAACACAGGCTCAATGCTGGTCAACAAAGGTAAGTCGGTAATTATCCTGAAGACAGATAAAAACCACGATCTGTTGAGCTGGAACGAAAAGCGGACAGATAACGGCTTACTCACTATCCCGGTTCACGCAGCTTACGGAAACGTCAGCAACGAAATTAAGCGCCTTAGTAAGCTGTGTGAAGTTCTCATTGTCGATTGCCCCGGCCACGACAGCCAGGAGTTCCGTAGCGCCCTGACAGTATCAGATATCGTGGTGACACTGGTTAAGCCGTCCTCTGATTTCGAAAGCGAAACACTGACCAGTGTTACAGAGAAAATCCGCACCGCTCAGAAAGCTAACGCAGCTCTGGAACCGTGGGTGCTGTTCACCAGAATCAACTCAGCGAAACCCCGCCACAGAAAAGCGGCCATTGATCTGGATAAATTACTGCGTTCGGACAACATCTGGATTCAACCTCTGAAAACCCGGATATCCGAGCTGGATGTGTATGAAAGCGCCTGTAATGAAGGGGCAGGGGTACATGACGTTAGCCGGGCATCGAGCCTTTCAACAGCGAAAGCACAGATTGAACTTGTGGCACAGGAAATTGGCATTTTATAGAAATATCAACAATATTCATCGAAATCTTTACATTGTAAATACACCATAAAGATACTATGATATTTACAATTAATGCATACCGTACAAGGGGAAATTTTCATGGCTTTAAAACTAAACCGCCCGAACATCGATGAATCTCAGCAACCAGCAACAAACGCAGAAACCGCGCGTTTTATCTCCGGCGCTACCAGAGCGCCTGTAGCGGGTAAACCAAAGTTGATGAACTTCAGACTGCCAGCGTACTTTGAGGAGATCCTGGAAGCGGAGGCGCAGAGAACAGGCCAGAGCAAGACAACCGTTCTAAAGGCAGCGCTGGCCGCATTCGATAACCTGGACGAGAACCTGAAAAACCACTGGCTGCTTGAATCTGCAAAATTAGGGTAGCGTTATGGCTAAGAAAAAGAGATATGTTGTGATGGTTAGAGATAAACCAAATACAGCGGCAATCAGCGATTATTAGCCTGGTTAGTATGGTTCGCTAACAGGCATAATAAGGCCGTTGCCTATGACTGCGGAGAATGGATTGTCGAACCATCACATTGGTTAAGAATTGGAAATCCAAAATAGAAAGAAACCTAAGGAAAGAAAAATGTTCATATTCAGATATATTAAAACTCTTATTAATATCTACTTGTTATACATCCAACCGATATTGGGGATGTTCCTTATAGGTATAGGCTTATGGGGGTTCTATGCACCTGATGAGGGAACTTGTACTAATCTCAATATTGAGTTATGCGCTGTATCAGCTATTGATGTTCTGAAGCCTGCTATTTTTGTATTTTTAGGCATTATTACCGTTGCCGGATGGTACTTTACCGAACTTCAGCCGAAGCTAAGGGGGGAGGGCAAGTATATGAAGGTAAAAACAGGTGTAAAACCGGAAGATTTCGTTAAGTAAAAACCGAGCCTAAAGACGTTAACCGTGGGGGATTTATGAATAAATCATGGCTTGAACAACAGGTGCAAAATGAAAAATTAAAAAAAGTACAGGAAGAGAAAAAAGATGGCACTATCCAAAAAGGATTGTACAGGGTTCGTATAAAAGACAAATACAGGTGGGATTTGTGGGAAAATGATTTCAGAGTTGTTATTGCTTATTCGAAAGATGATGCAGAGCTAAAATTTACAGAAATGACAGGTTTTAATGAGCATTACTATATAGAAAGCATTGAAAAAATAGTGCTTTCAGATATAGAAAAAATCTTACTGGAAAACTGAAAAGATAGTTATCCAGAGGTTTAGTTAAATAATGGCGTCAGTTTTTCAACCAGTAGCAGATCGCTTAAACCGTCTAAAGAAACAACTTCTATACCAGAATCAACAAGTGAATCAACTCCACATACTTCACCGAAGCCGATAACCATAATCGGCTTTCGGTCTATCAAATCAAAAATCACCAAAGGCAATATTACACTGTTAATCGCTTCAAACTCCTGAAAAAACATTTCAGAGCCGTATTCGCTGGCAGGAAAAAGAATCTCACTTAATCTCAAACCATAAAAAATATGGTAGTGTTCTTTAAGGTTATCCTTTAAAATATTAACAGCCTTAGAATATTTTTCGTTAATAAACTCTTTAACCTGATATTTCATAACTCTCTCCAACAAGAACCGACTGTAGGTCACCGGGCAAACGTTGCGGAATGGCGTCAGAGACGTCATTTTGCGGCGTTTGCCCTATCCTGCATCGCAGTGAAAAGAACTCGCCTCGTGCGCTATGATTAACCGATGATAAAAGGCTGAAAGAAGCACTGCAAGCCGACTGGATAACATTGTTGCTTCACGGCTGATCATCATTGGTTGCCTCAGTGCTAGTGTGCTTTGCATCAGGAACCAGAAGACGATACCACGGCATTTTTTTGTTAAGCAGCTCCATCAGGGGAGTGGCAAACAAACTCAATCCCCACAGCGTTACGATTACTGGAATCGTGAAATTTTGCGGCGTCCAGAACTGGCGCTCAAGGTGGAACCATGTAACAACACAGAGCATTCCACCAATCCAGAAAATAGCTTTACTGAAAGCCCCCAGGACTGCCAGAGAAATAACAGAGACTAAATGCAGTGCGCCAGCCGTAGCAAGACGTAGATAAAACCAGAACCATTTAGCGTGCCGGATAACCGGGTTACCGTTCGTTTCTCGCAATCGTTTTTTACGTTCCCGGATGATTTCTTTTTTCAGCTTACTTCGTTCGGCTCCCTGCGGAAACTCATATATTTTAGCCATGTTTTGCCTCACTTATTCTTTTTTGGTGGAACGACTTTGTCAAACTCCTCTAAAAATGCCATATCATCTTCCGAAAAGGATGAGGATTTTTCATTTATACTAAACTCAAATCTAAGCATGTGAGCCATTCTCCCTTTTTTCCCAACAACAGAGAAAGATAACTGATTTATTTCCGTTTTCTCAATTATCTCATTAATGCTTTTATTGATAACATCACGAACAAAAAATGAGTATTTAGGATACTTATATTTCTTCTCCCCTTCCTCAATAGTATAAAGTCCCATTTCCTCTTTTAAATCATCCACGGATATATCAAAAGATTTTTTTGAACTATTCTGACTGTAATATTTCCTAATGACTTGATAAAGGTTTGTTGAGTTTACACTGTTCAACAACACAACTGATTTCAATACCTGAGTGGTATATCTATTTTCAGAACCAATCAACTTAGAAAAATATCGCTTAGCTGTATTTGTGAATTTTATCCGTACAGTTGCAAGATGATCGTAATAGGCACAGAATTCTGTTAAGTTTAAATCCAAGCGATCAGGTATTTTATTCTTAGATGATAGTATCCCAAGTTCATCAGCCAAATTTTTTAAATCATCTCTGTTTAAAACTAACGTAGTTGAAGAAAGAACTTTAGCTCCCTCTTTCAGAGCTGCATAAGAGGCATATTTATCTAAAGAAGTAGCTTTTGAAAAAAAGTCAGCATCAACCTCCAAAATATCATCATCTAACATTTCCTTTGTATCAATCTGGCAAAGAGCCAGAAAAAGCACTCTTTTTGCTGAAAGGGAAAGGGATGCAAGAGTTACCCCAACTTCATTTCTATGTCTAACTTTCGTTAATCCCGTTACTGTCTTCACGATAAGCCTCATATAACCTTTCCTATGTAGGCAAATCATAACCCCACAAAGGTTGTAATTCAAGACAACAATACAACCTTTAATTAAAAAACCTCTCACCTTTAGATATGAAGATCTGAGGATCTTCATATCTAAAGATAGCAACAACCGCATGTTTCACTTGATGTTCAGTCAAACTGTGGAAACCGTTAAAAATCTTCTCACCTTACGTGAAAAATCCTCTCATCTTTAGTGAAAAATCTAACTACCTTAACTTAAAAATCTTCTCACCTTACGTGAAAAATCCTCTCACCTTACGTGAAAAATCCTCTCACCTTTAGCAATTTTTTTCCATAATTTTCAGGTAATTGAAGCGAGCTAAGTTTTTAAGTTTTTAAGATCAAGAAGAAAATATAAGGCTTTTAATGCACAGCGTCTGTGGATAACTCAGCATAAATCCAGAGGATAGATCCGTCTGGCCTCCCTGAGCACTGCACCACCAAAAATTGAGCAAATATTAACCTTAGCGCGTAAGTGCTCTATTGAAACCCCGTGGAAATTCCGCTTCCTCGCTCACTCGCGGGCTTCGCCCTGTCGTTCGGCTGCGGCGAGCGGTGTAATCTCTCTAAAAGATCCAGACGGGATCCTTTTCCGATCCAATTCTTAAATGCTCTCAAAAGCCCTCAGAGGCGTTTTAACCGCTTTAACCCGGTCATGGTTCAACGGAGCGGGTAAAATGCGCTTAGAACGTCATACAGCTCGTTTTTAACCTGATCCCTAATCAGGGGGTATAACAGAGGCGGCCAAAAAATCCGGCCTTGCTCGTCAGAGTATCTACCGCGCATTATCCCCGAACGGAAACCCGACCATCACAACACTTGCACAGCTTGCAGCAGTAGCCGGGTTACAGTTCACTCTCAGTAAGCCCAACCACTAACCTTTCAGACAAGCCCCTCATACCGGGGGGATTATTTCTTACGCCAGCAAAATTTCACGACCGGCGAGGATGGCCAAGTGTTTTTTGCTGGCAATTTTCGTGCAGCAGCTGGCGCCCGGATTCATTTTTTGCTGTCAGGCATCAATCGGTTTCAGCAACCCGCCCCGTAATTCGCTGCTAACGCATCTCATAACGCGCAGATACAGCGCCCCGCGCCAGTGTTTCACACTGACCCGGCGTACCGTTCGCAAGCTCACGCGCTAACTGCGACAGGCTAAACATCGTCTGATAGTCAGAAATTGGCCTGGCAGGGGTGAGGGGGGTTATCGCTCTCATTCGGGCTTGTTGGTTCGCCAGTCCTGGCGAACGTCTCCGGCGCGATGTTACGACAGCGCATTATGTAACTACAGTTCGCGCCTCTTTCGGAAATCCCTTCATGCGCGGTAAAGCAATATACATCTTTATGTAATCTTTACAATGTAAAGCATTAAAAATGATTCCATAACCATCATTTGATGGTATAATGAATTTGTTGGTTGGGAATGGTTCCCTGCCAGATTCCAGAAGCCCACACGGGCGGGAGCGAAAAATGAATATTCAGGAAGCATTAAACGTTTTTGGTTTATCCGGTGATCTGACTGAAAAGGACATCAAGGCGGCATACAAAAAAGCGGCTTTAAAATATCATCCAGACCGCAATCCATTGGGTGCCGAGCTGATGAAAGCAGTAAATGCTGCGTTTGATTTTCTCATGGCTAACATTGATAAAATCAATCAGTTTCAAAGCACTGATGAAAACGCACGTTACAACTACGGTGAAGATCTGGAAAAAGTTCTGAATACGCTTTCCGGCCTTACAGGGATTGTCTATGAAGTTATTGGTAATTGGGTCTGGATTAGCGGAGAAACTAAAGAACACAAAGACATTTTAAAGGAAATGGGCTGTAAGTGGGCATCTAAGAAAAAACAATGGTTTTACCGTCCTGAAGAACACAAAAGCCGCTGGAACCGTAAAGAACACAGCATTGAAGAAATTCGTGAAATGTATGGTACAGCGGGTAAACGTAAGGCGTCAGGCTGGACACGTGTAGAAGCAAGCGCATAACCGGAATGGGGGCGAAAGCCCCCTAGAACATGGCAAAGATTGATTCGGAGACACGTTGATGAAAAACAAGACCATAACGGAAGCGGAGCTGATAAACATTTTTGAAAGTTACGGAGCCTACATTTGCCCGGATGAGATCGAAGTTACAGCCAAAGAATGCAATGAAAATGGTTCAGTCTTGCACCGTGGCTTAAACGCAGAAGGATGGGCGCATCTTTTTGCGAAGGAAGAAGCATATCAGCAGGAATGCGAAGCCCAGGAAGCTGCAAGTGATGATGGACACTTTGATGAATAGTCTTAAAACTGCCGTAATTCGATTTACGGCTTTTTTATTGAGTTCAAAAGGCTGAATCGATGAAAGAACAGAAAAATTTCTTTGAACGGTATAAACCGGTGTTTGAAATCGTTTGTCGAATCCTGGGGAACGGCTGGCGTGTAAATCTGCTCGATGATTGCCAGTACAGGATTAAGCTAACCTCACCTGATTTTAAAAATTACTCTATACATATTCGAATGGAGAAAGGAAGGTTAGTTATCATTGGAAGCGTAGATAGTCGCAGCTGGAGAAGTCCTTACCATACTTGCACAGTATCGCCAGAGCGTAACCCTGTAGAAATCGCCGCCGATATTGAAAAGAAAATCCTGTCGGATGCTTTAGATAATGTAGATATGGCGCGAGAGTATGAACAACAGTTACAGCAAAAACGCGAGAAAAAACTGATCCTGAAAGGAATGCTATCTCGTTTAGTGCATCTTGAAAGCTGGCATGGGACATTGACCGGGTTTAAAGTTGAGAATGGGTTAGATGGTAACGTATCAGAACGGGGCGACGGATATGAAATGGTAATTCGTGGCCTGAGTGTAGATCAGCTCATAAAGGTAGCGGGGTTTATTAAACAGCTATGAGGCAAAAAATGAATGAAGTCCTGAGCGACAGGAAAAACAAAGGTAATGTAACATACAGGATTGTTGTGTCTGAAGATGCAACACGTTTGTTTATTGAACTTGAAAAACTGATGAAGGTACGCTCTAAAGAAGCGGATAAAAAAACAACTAAAAAGATTGTTTTCCAAAAATCATTTTATTACGAAGAATTCTCGAACGTTAAAGATGAAATTGATGATCCAATTTTATTGAAATTCTATACAGATACTATTGTGAAGGTACAAAATCATGAGTTTTAAGCCAACACCTGAAGAGGTGAAACAAGCACGTATTAAAGCTGGCTTTACGCAGCAGGAAGCCGCTGAACGGTTTGGTTTTACGTTATCAGCCTGGCAAGCCAAAGAAACATCCGGTAAAACGTCTCGTGGTTTAGCCGCTGGTACGTATGAATTACTTTTGCTCCTGGCTGATGAACATCCAGATTACCAGCTCGTTAAGAGAGAAAAAAATCAGGATAAAGTGACTAAATAAATTGCATTACCATCATATGATGGTATAATTTATTTGTAGGTCGGGAATAGTTCCTTACCATGATCCAGTAGCCCAAACGGGCGGGAGACTAAAATGAACACGTATGTTATCACTTTCCAGGCTTTAAACACTAAGAAAGAAAAAATCACCTGCTCTGCTTTTGTCCATTCAGAAACTCTCTTCCTTGCCGTTCATTCTTTCGAAGATAAAAATCGCGGTCGTGGTTATGTTATCACGTCTGTTAGTGAATTGTTGTCCGAGGAACTGACGGCGAAAAATTCCCTCAAGAAAAATATTAACTTTTGGTTTAATGAGTGTGGTTTAAGTAAATCTGAGGTTATAAACGAAGTAATTAACTGGAAGAATTTCGCATATACCCTTAAAGAACTGGAGGAAGCCAAAAATGAAGCGATAAGAGAACTGCGGAGTTAATCAATTAGGGGTGGTATCAGGTTGTGGAGGCAACCTGATACCGTGACACTCAATTCCCTCGCGAGGAATATAAAATGTCGGAACGCATGTTATCAGCAATACAGACTGTTGAAAAGGGTGGGCGTCCGGTTTTTCCCTTGATGCCATTCTCTGCTTTTCCTGAGTACATGGCATTACTCAGAAAAGCCCTGGAAAAGAAAGAAACAAAAGCACTGATAGAAAAACAGGAGGTGCTATGAAAAAACAGGAGTTTTTAGATTTTATCAGTGCAGAACAGAGGCGGGGAGCTGTCCGGTTTTCGCTGGGATTTAACAGCAAAGGGGAAATTGTATTGCACTGGACTAACGAGGCCGGGTTAAGAGTCTGGAGTATACTAAGCGGTAACAGGGGAAAAAGTCCCAGCCGGGCAAACCGGGAAAGAATGAGTAACCTCCGCCGCTGGCTCCATGATGCCCGGCAGGGCATGGAAGGCGACACACCAGAGGCAGAATAAAATTCCCGTTCCTGAATCGCCGAAGCCCTCCCGTTTACGGGAGGTGCTTTTTTTGTATATTCCGTAAAACAGCGCTCGCGCCCCCTGCCAGGCCATTCGCGTAGCGAATTTATTTCCGCCCAAGTTAGCCGCGAATCCGTTGTCTCCGGTCGCAGACGCACCAGATCACAGCCACGATAGCCTTTCATTTTTTGCATTTCGATGGACGCTGAAGCACAATTTATGTGTGGAGGTAGTTCACTGCGATGCAGGATAGGGCAAACGCCGCAAAATGACGTCTCTGACGCCATTCCGCAACGTTTGCCCGGTGACCTACAGTCGGTTCTTGTTGGAGAGTTTTATGAAAAAAGTTCAATTCAGGATTGAAGAAAGCCAACATGATGATCTACTTGATTGTCTTAAAACACTTTATCCAGATGAACCGGGTTTAACCGTGGCAAAAGGAATGAAGCTGCTTGCCAATGCTTTACTGAAAAGCAAGGTTAAAAATGAAGATGTTAATGTGTCAAAAGACAATGATGATTTTATCAAAACCACAATGTATTTGACAGGGAAACAAAGAACTTTAATAGAGAAAGCGGCTCATCGTCATGGCTGGAATTTATCCAGAGAATGTCGTTATCGAATCCAGACGACACTTGAAAATGAACTTGATTTTTTCGATCAGGAACTTCTGGTGATGAATCGTTGCCGTAATGCAATAGATAAAATAGGGCGAAACTTTCATTATATTATCGTTAATGATAATGCCAGAGTACTTGATAAAGATGGGTTCTATCAGGACGCTGAGCGGTTGAGTTCAGAGATAATGAGTCTCAAAAGTGAGTTTGAAAACTACATTATGTTATGCAAAGGGCGAACTGTTTCTAACAAGGTTGAGGTGTAATCATGGGCGTTTATGTTGACAAGGAATTCAGGGTTAAGCGTAAGTCCTCTGAAGCTGGCCGCAAGTCTGCTTTCGCCCATAAAGTTAAAAATGGTGGTAAAAACTATCAACGCAACGTTCAGGAACGTATCAACCGCAAGGGTGCCAGTAAGGAGGTTGTTGTCAAAATCTCAGGAGGTGCGATTACCCGGCAGGGAGTTCGAAACAGTATTGACTATATGAGCCGGGAGTCAGAGCTGCCAGTGATGAGTGAAAGCGGTCAGGTATGGAAAGGTGATGAGATTCAGGAGGCTAAAGAGCACATGATAGATCGTGCTAATGACCCTCAAAATGTTTTCGATGATAAAGGTAAGGAAAATAAAAAAGTAACCCAAAATATTGTGTTTTCACCGCCTGTATCAGCAAAGGTAAAACCTGAAGATCTGCTTGAGTCTGTCAGGAAAACGATGAACAAGAAGTACCCAAATCATCGTTTTGTGCTTGGCTATCATAACGACAAAAAAGAACATCCACACGTGCATGTCGTTTTTCGTATTCGTGATAATGACGGTAAACGAGCTGATATCAGGAAAAAAGATTTACGGGAAATTCGTACAGGTTTTTGTGAAGAGCTGAAGATGAAGGGCTATGACGTTAAAGCCACTCATAAGCAGCAGCATGGACTTAACCAGTCTATTAAAGATGCGCACAAAACAGCGCCAAAACGACAGAAGGGCGTTTATGAGGTTGTTGATGTTGGCTACGACCATTATCAGAACGATAAAACCAAACCAAAGCAGCATTTCATAAAGCTTAAGACACTGAACAAGGGCGTGGAGAAAACATATTGGGGGGCTGATTTTGGTGAGTTAACCACTCGCGAGAACGTTAAGAAAGGTGATCTTGTTAAGCTGAAGAAGTTAGGACAAAAGGAGGTGAAAATCCCTGCACTTGATAAGAACGGTGTACAGCATGGCTGGAAGACTGCACACAGGAATGAGTGGCAGCTAGAGAACCTGGGGGTTAAGGGCATAGACAGAATCTCTTCATCCAGTAAAGAGCTGGTGCTGAACAGCGCGGAGATGATTAAGAAACAGCAACTCCAGATGAGAAATTTCTCGCAAATAAAACAGTCGATGATTCAAAGCGAACAGAAAGTGAAAATCGGAATTCGTTTAGGATAATTCATACTCTCCGGTAACTTATTGATTAAGATCGATTTATTTATCTTGTTAGCAGAGTTTTTGTAAAAAGTAACTAGCGGTAAAAAATTTAGTTAACTTGACTATAAAATAAGCGCATGGTGATCAATCGATCTGCTTTTTTGTTATCAAATAGCATATGTATCTAGATATAAATAAAATACAAGCACAAACAAAATGAAATGTGTCGTAAATGCGATCTAAAGATCTGCTTGTGTGGTTGAACGCAGCACATGTAGCTGATAAAGTTTTTATGAGATGTAAATTTGTCCTTTTGTTTTTTTTCTCTGATTCGGGGTCATCCGAGTCGAGAGAGCGCCTGAAAGGAAAAACTATGGAATGGTATGTTTTGCAATTCACCACTACGAGATTTGCAGCAGTTTTTGCTCATCTCGAACGCCTGAACTTCTCTTACTTCTGTCCTATGGAGACTGAAAGGTATCGTCGCCCGGATAAGATAATTTCATATCGAGAAAGACGTTTGCCGCTTTTTCCCGGTTATCTTTTTATCCAGGCAGATTTTGAAGAGGTTCATTCCACTACAATAACTGCTATCCCTTACGTACAACGCTTTATCTCATTTGGCGGTGAGCCTTTACCTGTACCAGAAGATGTGATGGCGGAGCTTTTGTACAGACAATCACATACAACAGCTCAGGCAAATCTTTTAAGGAAATCAATTCCACACGATTTTGCTGAAATTCTACTCATGGATAATCCGCAGCAAAGAAGTATGGCTTTCATCCACTACATCACAGAGAGAAGCTTAACCCACAAAATGAAACGGAAGAAAAATGACTGCTACCCGAAAAAAAACCGCAACGAGACGCAAGCCCCAACGTAATACACTCTACCTGCCCTCAGCTTCTCGTGAGGAACTGGATAAAATTGCTCTGGAGATTGGCTATCGCAGGGGGCGACGTATTTCAAGCTCTGGTGTTGTCCAGTACCTCATAAAAAAATATTCCAGCCAGGCTATTGAGGAGCTGATAAACGAAGACGATGAAGACGATGACGACTTCGATGACTAACCATTCAGTCTAAACTTTCCGCGCTGTTCTGGCCGGGAGAAAATCATGTTATCTACTACTGCTTTTGCGGCGCTTGCTTTGCAATGCGCGGCCAGCGTTCATCCCGATACTGCGCATGAAGTTGCAAGGGTTGAATCTGGTTTTAACCCATATGCTATTGCCGAGATAATACCGAAGGTTGAACGTAAGCCCGGTGACAAAGGCGTAGTGTCCTACTTTCCCAAAACTAAGGAGGCTGCACTCCAGATCGTAAATCAAATTGAATCACGAAATCATCGTTACTCAGTCGGTCTTATGCAAATAACGAGTACGAATTTTGCAAACTTCAATACAACCGCTGAGAAAATGTTTGACCCCTGCGAAAATCTCAAGGTTTCAGAGCAAATTTTGGTGGATTGTTATAAACGTGGTGGCGATATTTTACGTGGCCTGAGTTGCTATTATTCCGGCAATCCAGAAACAGGAACTAAACCTGAATCAGATTTTAATAACACCAGTTATATACAGCGCATAGGGTTTAATCCGCCTGATAACAAAAAAAACTGGGTGGTTCCTTCAGTTAAAGATGCAATCAGAAAGGAGAATGTAACACAGAGTATCAAACCTAAAGAAGTTACCGTATATCCCCAATATGCCATGCGTGGCACTGTTTTAGATGAAAAGGAAACAAACGATGTTAAAACTCAATAAACGTTATTTAACTCTTTCTGTATTTATGGCTGCATTGATGCTTTGTGTAGCAGAACCCGCCTTTGCTGATGATGTATCCACTAAAACAACTGGCTTCTTGCAGAAGATTATCGATTTTCTGACGGATATCCGTAAGCCAGCAATCACCATCATTGCGCTGGTAATTGGTTATATCGCTATCTTCTCACGCCAGCATGCAGCGTGGATTACGCCTTTAATTATCGGGATTATCATCTTTATTGTTGCGCCATATCTGCCTGACTGGTTAGCGTAATATGTAATAAAAGGGGGCGTAAAAATGAGTACCGTTTTTAAAGGGCTGACACGCCCCGCTTTGATTAGGGGGCTGGGCGTTCCGCTCTACCCCTTTCTTGGAATGTGCGTTATCTGCGTTTTGCTTGGTGTCTGGATTCATGAGGCTATGTATGCCCTCATCCTCCCTGGCTGGTATGCCATCAAGCGAGTTACGAAGATAGATGAACGCTTTTTTGACCTGCTTTATCTGCGAATGCAAATCAAAGGTAATCCTCTGGCAAACAAGCGCTTCAATGCCGTCCATTATGCGGGGAGTTCGTACGACGCAGTCGATATATCGAAAGTGGACAATTTTATGAAGCTTAAAGACCAGTCTTCTCTTGAAGAGTTAATCCCGTATTCATCACACATCACTGATAACCTCATTGTTACCAGAAACCATGATCTACTGGCGACCTGGCAGATTGACGGAGCTTATTTTGAATGTGTAGATGAAGCGGATCTAGCCTTGCTTACTGACCAGCTCAATACGCTGATACGTAGTTTTGATGGGAAACCCGTTACCTTTTATACGCATCGTATTCGGGTTAGAAAAGAAGTGCGACCTGTATTTGACAGCAAGATCCCATTCGTCAACAGAGTGATGAACGATTATTACGAATCGCTTTCGGCGGCTGAGTATTTTGAAAACAAATTATACTTAACCGTATGCTATAAACCGTTCAGCGCTGAAGATAAAGTGACGCATTTTCTTTCAAGGAAAAAGGGTAATAAAAATATCTTCGAAGAACCCATTAATGATATGAATGAAATATGTGGCAGATTGAGCACCTATCTCTCCCGGTTTCATTCCCGTCGTCTTGGGTTATATGAAGAAAATAATATAGTTTATTCAGAACAGCTTACGCTGTTCCAGAAACTGCTATCCGGGCGCTGGCAGAAAGTCAGAGTCACCAATAGTCCGTTTTATACATACCTGGGTGGTAAAGACCTGTTCTTTGGTAACGATGCTGGACAAATCACTGCCTCTGACCATGCCCGGTACTTTCGTTGCATCGAGATCAAGGACTACTTTCAGGAAACGGATGCCGGAATTTTTGATGCACTGATGTATCTCCCGGTTGAGTATGTACAGACTTCCTCTTTAACTCCGATAGACAAGCAGTCTGCAATCAAGGCGCTGGATGATCAGATCGACAAACTCGAAATGACCGATGATGCCGCTAAATCCTTGCTCGCTGATTTGAAAGTTGGTCTCGATATGGTCTCCAGCGGCTATATTTCTTTCGGGAAAAGTCACCAGACACTGATTGTTTACGCAGATTCGCCGGAGCGTCTGGTGAAGGACACCAATATTGTAACGACGACCCTGGAGGATTTAGGGCTGATCGTAACCTATTCAACCTTGAGTCTTGGCGCAGCGTATTTTGCTCAGTTACCTGGTAACTACACGTTACGGCCACGCCTGAGTTCTATCAGCAGTCTGAACTTTGCCGAAATGGAAAGCTTCCATAATTTCTTTACGGGCAAGGAGAAAGGAAATACCTGGGGTAACAACCTTATCACCCTGGGCGGCTCAGGAAATGATATTTATAACCTGAACTATCACATGACTACCGAGCATCAAAATTACTTCGGTAAAAACCCCACGCTGGGGCATACCGAAATTCTTGGTACGTCAAACGTGGGTAAAACGGTAGTGATGATGACTAAGGCTTTCGCCGCCCAGCAGTTCGGAACGCCGGAGTCTTTTCCACCTGAGAGGAAATTAAAGAAGTTAACTACAGTATTTTTCGACAAAGATCGGGCAGCGGAACCCGGTATACGTTCAATGGGAGGTGCTTACTTTCGGGTGAAAGAAGGAGAGCCGACTGGCTGGAACCCTGCGGCTTTGCCACCAACCAAACGAAATATTTCCTTTATGAAAGACCTGGTGAGGCTACTTTGTACGCTTAACAGTGAGCCGCTTGATGATTACCAGAACCGCCTGATTTCTGATGCCGTTGAGCGCCTGATGCAGAGGTCAAACCGCTCTTATCCGATCAGTAAGTTGCGACCACTCATTCTGGAGCCTGATGATACTGAAACCCGGCGGCATGGGCTTAAAGCACGCCTGAATGCCTGGGTGCAGGGAGGGGAATTTGGCTGGGTGTTTGATAACCCGGACGATACGTTTGATGTGGACAACCTGGACGTTTTCGGTATAGACGGAACGGAGTTTCTGGATAACAAAGTACTTTCCAGCGCCGCTTCATTCTATCTCATCTACCGTGTCACCATGCTGGCTGATGGCCGCCGACTCCTTATCTACATGGATGAGTTCTGGCAATGGATTAACAACGAAGCGTTCAGAGATTTTGTTTATAACAAACTCAAAACCGCGCGTAAGCTGGATATGGTGCTTGTCGTAGCGACACAATCGCCGGATGAACTAATTAAATCACCTATCGCGGCTGCCGTTCGTGAGCAGTGCGCAACACATATTTATCTGGCGAACCCCAAAGCGAAACGTAGTGAGTACGTAGACGAGTTGGAAGTGAGAGAACTTTATTTTGACAAAATTAAAGCCATTGACCCGTTATCTCGTCAGTTCCTGGTCGTCAAAAACCCACAGAGGAAGGGGGAAAGTGATGATTTTGCGGCTTTCGCAAGACTGGATTTGGGAAAAGCGGCGTATTACCTACCGGTTCTCAGCGCATCGAAACCCCAGCTTGAACTGTTCGATGAAATCTGGAAAGAGGGTATGAAGCCGGAAGAGTGGCTTGATACCTATCTGGAACGTGCAAACCTGATTTAAGGAATCCCTATGAAAAAGCATATCGTTGCGGCACTTATCGCCTCTGTTACGGTTATTTCTGGTGCTCAGGCTGGTGTTCCCGTTGCCATTGATGCAAACCCTGAATGGGCTGTCGAAGCGCAGCGCTGGACAGAACGCCTCAAACAGTGGCAGGACACCGTGAACCACTACCAGAAACAGATTAATGCCTATAAGCAGGAGCTGCTGACCAAAACGGGCATTCGTGATGTTCAGGGACTGGTGCAGTCTGCGCAATCTGTCAGTAAGGAGCTGGAGAATATTTACGACCAGGGGAACTCCTTCATTGATGATTACATTAAGAACCCGGAAGCCACCCTGTCTGAGCAAGCCAGATCACTACTGGCCGATTATAAGGTGACAAACACCTGTAAGGGGCTGGGATATACGGGCGACCTGGTGCGGGGCTGTGAAGCCTCGTTCCTGTCCCAACTGGCGGGGATCGAGTACGGCAATAAGCTGGAAAGTAAACTGCGTGAAGATAATCAGGAAATGGCCGACCTTATCGACCAGGTGAAGAACGCCCAGGACACGAAAGCCACGCAGGACGCGACAAACGCTGTATCTCTGGCAAGCCTGAAATTTAACAAGCTCAAATTTCAGTATGAAATGTATCGCGATAAGCAGCGCGATCTTGCAGAATACAAGGAGAAAATGTTACAGGCTGCTTTCCAGGAGAAACAATTAGGGGCTGTTAATAAAGAAACTCCAGTTGTTGATTATAAGGCAGCATTTGAGCAGCAGAGTTATGAAATGAACTGAGGGGGCATTTTGAAAAAATATGGATTAGTTGCGGCGTTGGGGCTTACATTCTTTCTTACCGGGTGTGAAGAGGTTAAATCTGTAGACTGGTGGCAGTCTCACGTAGACGATGCAACGAAAAAAGTAGCTGAATGCAAAAAGTCTGGGAGTGATAGCGAAAATTGTAAAAACGCTAAGGAAGGTTTGTTTAGGTATAAGCAATTACATCCTAAGCATGTTGACTATAAAGATGCATTCAAAAATGTATTGGGTAAAGATGGAAGTTAAAAGGAGCCACTATGGCAACTTCTAGGTATTTCCAGGCCGCTCATGACGTTATTGTTAAAACTCTTGACCAGTCTTTGACTGGTCAGTTAGATAACTTTTCTTCAATAGCGTCTCAGTTGGGTAAGTATGGTATTTCCATTTATATATTGTGGTATGCTTATACCACAATAGTTGGGAAGCAAAAAACCGCAGTGCAGGATTTTTTATGGAATCTATGTCGATTCTGGTTAATTCTTGTTTTTGTCAAAAATATGGGGGGGTGGTTAGATAGTGCAACTCAGGCCATTGATGGGCTGAAGGAAACATTTGCAGGAGGTGATCCTTGGAAATGGGTTGACGAGCTTTGGGAGAAAGTTCAGCAGGTAGCTGCATATCTTATGTCCAAAGATACTTCGAAGTATGTGAAAACAGATGGGGCAATCGCATCTTTATTAACATATGCTGGAGGGATAATTGCATTATTGCTAACTTCAATAGTTTATCTCGCCGCCGAAGTTACTATTAAGATACTTACTATTACCGCGCCGTTGTTTATTATTTGTCTTTCATTTGGTTTTTTAAGGCAGATGTTTAATAGCTGGCTTCAGTTAATATTTAGCTCATGCTTCATATTCTTGTTTTGTGGACTGGCAATTAAAGCGGGAATGACGTTCCTTAATGGCATTCTGACAATCTCGATAGCTAACGCAGATGAATTAAATCTGATATCAACAGGTGCTCAGGCCGGGGTTGCAGGTGCATTTATGGCCTGGATTATCTGGCAAGCCAAAACCTATGCTTCCCAGCTCGCAGGGGTAGGTGTTGAAGGCGCGATGCAAGGGGCAGCCGCAATGGGGATTGGTGCTGGCGTGTTCGGCGCTTCCCGTATGGGGCGTAATCTGCTTGGTATGGGTAAAAATGCAGGGATTGGCGCATGGAAAGGCGTTCGCCGTCAGGATGGAGGGTTCAACCAGTCTCCTGGTGTATCCGGTAAGTTGGGGAATCTGACCGGGCAGGGCGTTAATATTGGCGCTAAGAGGCTTCGCCAGGCTGCGATAGATGCGGCGAAAAAGAAATATGGAGGTTAACCGATTTATTATTTAAATCTGTCAACTCTGAGTATTCCGCAGTAAATATTCACTCCTCTATTTAGGTTCTCACATTATGAAACTACTTATCACGGCTATCGTGACGCTTTGCCTTGTCGGATGCCAGGCGTCACATAAACAACCTCCGGTATCCGGAAAAAGCGAACCTGTTAATTCAGCAGAGGTAATGCGCAATGGGGTTTAAACTCTCAGGATTAAAACTTCCCGGTTTTAACAAGAAAAAAGAAGTAACAGACTCTTCAACTACTTTTGAAGAGAAAAATGTATTGATGCAGGAGAAAATGAACCGCATTTATAAATTCGGTGGTATTGCAGGAATTGCCGTAGGTGTGTTGTCTCTGCTGGCACTGAATGGAGCGCTACCGTTAAAGAGTACGGTTGTCGAAGCTTATCTTATTAATGGTGTCACTGGCGTTGCTGAAAGACTGACTTCTGTTAAAAAAGAAAACCTCTCTGAAAATGAAGCGCTGGCGAAATACTTCATTACTCAGTATGTGAAGCGTCGTGAAGGGTATAACTATTTCAGTCTCCAGCATGATTATGATTATGTTCTGTTATACAGCGCTGAGAATGTGGCGACGGATTACAACGCTTTAATCAACGGCAACCAGTCACCAAAGGTTATTTATAATAAAGCGGAAAAAACCGCATCTGTTCAGGATAATCCGTCCGTGATTATCAGTCCGTCATCCCGGCGCGATGATAAGGATATGGGAGCATATATCCGGTTTAAATTAACCATTCGAAATGTCGCGACAGGCCAGGATGATTATGAATACTGGAACGTCCGGTTGACCTACCGTATTGAACCACAGGTCGAAATGGCATCGGGTGACCGAAACAATAACCCGCTTAAATTCGTTGTAACGAGCTATGTACGCGATAAAGAAGTGAAAGGGTGAAAACTATGAAAATGAATAAAGGAGCGCTAATTGTGGCGCTTCTGTTGGTGTCGCACGTCTGCCATGCAGCCGTTACGCCAGCAGCCAGCCGTTTTGATCCCCGTAATCAGATTGTCAGTTATAACCCGCAAAACACGACAGTCATAAACAGTGCGGTTGGCTATACAACCACACTGGTATTTGACGAGGATGAAACGGTCATCAGTGCCAGAACCGGCTTTCCCCAGGGCTGGGAAGTGAACAAAGAAGATAACCTGGTGTATCTCGAAGTGAAGCCCGTCAAACAGACCGTACAGAAGAACAGTACCGATGACAATGGCAACCAGTCTTCAGAGGTGGTCAGTGTAGCCCTTGATCCTGAAAACGACCTGGAACGCTGGCGAACAAACCTGTTTGTTCGCACAACAAAACGTAATTACAGCATGGAGCTGAACGCCCGAACGTTCCGGCAGCCGGATAAGATCGCGTTTGTTGTTAATTACCAGTACCCGCAGGAACGCCGGAAGGAGCAAGCCGAAATCGAGAAGAAACGGATTGAGGCTCTTAACAAGCGGCAGGAGGAGCAGGCAATCAACCGTTCTCTTGAAAATGCGAAGTCGCCCAAGAACTGGGATTACTGGAAGCGGGTAGCTGACGGCAGCCAGTCAATCAGCCCGGATTATGCGTATGACGATGGCCGCTATACCTGGTTTGGCTTCAGCCCCCTGAAGAAAATCCCCAGCGTCTTTGTTATGAGCGGCGAACAGGAAACGCTGACTAACCCGGTAGTCAAAAACAGCGGTAGTTTCACCGTTGTTGGTGTTCCTGTAGACCAGCGCTTTGTTTTGCGTATGGGAAATCAGGTTGTTGGGGTTGAAAACCGGGGCTTTGGCAAAGTCCGTCTTCCGGCAGGAGATACCGTTTCCCCGAACGTTGAGAAAGAGGTGATCCAGTGAGCGAACAGGAAAATAAAATCCCGACCGCTGTAGAAATTGAACAGGCACTACGGGAACGGCATCAGAAAGAAATTGAGCAAAACGATAAAACGGATAAGGGAGATGAAGATGACGGTAAATCAGTAAAACGCCTGGGTATCGAGAAGCTTAAAAAATCGCGTAAGGGGCTGGTGATTATTGTGGCCGCTTTCCTTCTGCTGGCCGCCGGGGTGTCTGTCTACTATATCCCGTCGATTATTCGTGCAATGTCCAGCGGTGATGATAAGCCTGCCAGTAATGCGGTATCTACTGGTTCAGTAAAACGCGCGACAGGACTCAGCGATGATGTTGATCCATTCAACACCAGGGAAGAACCGGCTAAGACGGAAGAACGGAAGGAAAGCAGCGGCAAAGCGGAAACGCCACCGGAAAAAGTACAACAAAACTTCAGTCGTGCGCTGGATGTGGCCTATGGGGGGAGCAGCTCTGCTTCCTCAAATTCCGGTGGTAGCTCATCAACGGCCAGCAATACCAGGAACGAGGGGGACGGCAGTGACAAACAGGCAGAGGTTCAGCCTGTTAATGCAGGGCAACCCGCGCAGCTTTCTAAAATTACGCGCGTTCCTTATGACCCTAACCTTTTCATTCCTGAAAATACCGCGATTAAGTGCTCGCTGGACAGACGATTTATTTCTGATCTGGCTGGCAAGCTGGTCTGTACGATTAATGAGGACGTATACAGTGCAAACAGGAATGTAAAGCTAATTGAAAAGGGAACAGCCGCATATCTGATGTATAAAACGGGCACGTTCAATCATGGTCAGGGAGCCGTGTTTATCGCTGCTACGAAGCTTAGAACACGTAAGGAACCTTTCATTGATATTCCGCTGATTGATACACAGGCGGCGGGAGCGCTGGGTGAGGCCGGGGCTTCAGGCTGGATTGACACACATTTTGCAGATCGCTTTATGGGCGCGATGATGGTTGGCATGATCCCCGATGTGGCACAGGCCGCAAGTGGAGCGGCTAAAAGTAATAAAGACAATCAGACCGACTATACAGCTAACAGTCGCCAGGCTTTTGCTGATATAGCACGCGAAGCGTTTGCAAACAGCGTAAATATCCCTCCAACGCTTTATAAAAACCAGGGGGAAATCATTACTCTGATCGTTGGTCAGGATTTGGATTTCTCCAGCATCTACAAATTAAAAATGGTGGGTACCCGGAGGTAATTTGATAACGCTGGATATCAAAGAGTTTTCAATGCTGTTAGGAATAAGGGAAAGCGAAATATACCATCATATTCGTAAGGGCATACCAATAAATGGCGTTCCTTTCCCCAAACCACTGAAACAAATCAAAACGCATCGATTTAATTACGAAGAAGTCATGCGTTTTATTGAAGATCTTAAAGGAAAAGGTGAATTATGAAGGATGCAGAGAACAGACATATTGTTTATGAAATAATAGATGAATACTTCCACCACTGGCTTAATGAAGTCGATGGTTTAACTGAAATCGCGGTAAATCGGCCTGATGAACTGTTTGTTAAAGTGAGTGGGAAATGGCAGCAGCATGAATTAAAAATGGATTTTAAAGATTGTATGTCATTTGCAGGGGCAATTTCTGATTATCATGATGGTGGGTCGGTTACGCCAGAATATCCCTTACGTTCTGTTACGCTCCCCGGAGGGGAGCGTGTACAAATAGTTATTCCCCCGGCAACGGAACGGGAAACGGTGTCTATTACAATCCGTAAGCCGTCCAGTGTGTTTATCGACCATGATACCTTTGTTAAACAAGGGTTTTACTCAAGGCTAAATCAAGGGGGGAAATTCAGGGATAAAGAAGATGAATTATCTTCAATGTTTAAAGATAATTGTTTTGAACAATTTGTCCCTGAATGCCTGGTTAAGGGTAAAACGATGGTATTTTGTGCCGGAACGGGGGCGGGTAAAACCACCTTTGCAAATGCCTGTCTTCAGTACATACCCCATCATTTACGATGTATTTCAATTGAAGATACAGATGAAGCAAAGTTCAGGTTCCACAAAAATCATGTGAAATTGTATTACCCGTCAGAAGGGGAAAGTAGCACTGTCAGTTCCGCTTCTCTTTTACGTTCTGGTTTTCGTATGAACCCGGACAGAATCCTCATGACTGAGGTTCGCGGCGCGGAAGCCTGGGATTTTCTCAAAGGCTCAAGTTCCGGCCATGCAGGGAACCTTACAACCGTCCATGAGAGCACCCCTGAAGATGCTGTGCTTGGACTGGTTCAACGGTGCTATATGAACCCTGAATGTCAGAATTTGCCTTATAACATTATATTGCGGAGGGTGTTAAGCAACGTCGATGTGATTATGAGTATTAAGTACATCGATGAGGAAGATAACCGATTTGCATCGGGTATTTACTATCGTGATATTCATTTTCAGGAATACTTTGAAAAGCTGAAGGAGTGATTATGTCTCTGAAACTACCCGATAAAGGCCAGTGGGCTTTTATCGGTCTGGTTATGTGTCTTGTGACGTATTATACTGGCTCAGTTGCTGTTTACTTCCTGAACGGAAAAACGCCGCTTTATATATGGAAGAATTTTGATTCCATGCTGCTGTGGCGGATAATAACAGAGAGTAATATACGGACAGATATCAGGTTAACCGCAATCCCCTCTCTTTTATCAGGTATGGTTTCGTCTCTCATTGTGCCTGTTTTTATTATCTGGCAACTGAATAAAACGGATGTTGCTCTTTATGGTGACGCGAAGTTTGCCAGTGATAATGATTTAAGAAAATCGAAACTTCTGAAATGGGAGAAAGAAAACGATACTGATATTCTTGTAGGTGCATATAAAGGTAAATACCTGTGGTATACCGCACCAGATTTTGTATCACTTGGCGCAGGAACCCGCGCAGGTAAAGGGGCTGCAATAGGTATTCCAAACCTGCTGGTCAGGAAACATTCCCTGATTGCATTAGATCCAAAACAGGAACTGTGGAAAATCACCAGTAAGGTACGTGAAAAACTGCTGGGTAATAAGGTCTATCTTCTTGACCCTTTCAACAGTAAAACGCATCAGTTTAACCCGCTTTTCTATATTGATTTAAAAGAAGAGAGCGGGGCTAAAGACCTGCTGAAGCTGATTGAGATCCTGTTCCCGTCTTACGGTCTGACCGGAGCGGAAGCACACTTTAATAACCTCGCGGGGCAGTACTGGACGGGGCTGGCAAAATTGCTTCATTTCTTTATTAACTACGACCCCTCCTGGCTTGGTGAGTTCGGGCTTAAACCTGTTTTCTCAATTGGTTCTGTAGTCGATTTGTACAGCAACATCGACCGGGAGCTGATACTCAGTAAGCGAGAAGACCTGGAGGGAACAAAAGGACTTGATGAAAACGCGCTGTATCATCTGCGCGATGCCCTGACCAAAATCAGGGAGTATCACGAAACCGAAGACGAACAACGTTCGAGTATTGATGGTTCGTTTCGTAAGAAAATGAGTCTGTTTTATCTTCCGACTGTTCGCAAATGTACAGACGGCAATGATTTCGACCTTCGCCAGTTGCGCCGGGAAGATATCACTGTTTATGTTGGCGTTAATGCTGAAGATATGTCCCTGGCCTATGACTTCCTCAACCTGTTCTTTAACTTCGTTGTGGAAGTCACGTTACGAGAAAACCCTGACTTTGACCCGACACTGAAACATGACTGTCTGATGTTCCTGGATGAGTTTCCGTCTATTGGTTACATGCCAATCATTAAAAAAGGTTCGGGTTATATTGCCGGGTTTAAACTCAAACTTCTGACGATTTACCAGAATATCAGTCAGCTTAATGAAATCTATGGTGTTGAAGGTGCCAAAACGCTGATGAGTGCGCATCCCTGCCGGATTATCTACGCTGTCAGTGAAGAAGATGACGCTAAAAAGATTTCGGAAAAGCTGGGCTATATCACCACCAAATCGACAGGTTCAAGCAAGACAAGCGGACGCTCAACGTCGAAAAGCAGTTCAGAAAGTGAGGCGCAGCGCGCCCTTGTGCTCCCGCAGGAGCTGGGAACGCTGGATTTTAAAGAAGAATTTATCATTCTTAAAGGTGAAAACCCGGTTAAAGCTGAGAAAGCCCTCTACTTCCTCGACCCGTATTTTATGGACAGGCTGATGATGGTAAGCCCCAAACTTACCGAGTTAACCGCCTCTCTGAATAAGACTAAAAAAGTATTGGGTGTTAAAGGGCTTAAATATCCTTCTAAAGAAAAAATGCTCTCCGTCGGTGAGCTGGAGTCAGAGGTTTTACTATGAAAAAAATGTTAATGGTCAGTGTCCTTTTTCTCTCTGCCTGTTCCTCTCCGCCTGAACCACCACAGGTTGACTGGGAACAGAATCCTGAAACGGTGAATACACAATTAATGGACTGGCAACCGACATACTCAGTTATTAAATCAGACAAGGTTAATTCATCGTGGGTTAAGGTTATCCATAATTTCAGGCCTGAAAACCGCCTTTACGATGATGCTGTTTTTTATTCTGTTGCACATTCTGATTCAGTGATTGTTGAAACCAGTAACGGAACAGACTTTTTCACAGCTAAAAACTGGTTGAGGGCGAACGGTGCAAACGGTGTCATACAGTATCGTTATAAAATGAACTGTTTTTCTTGCCGGACTACCAGTGTTTATTTATCACGATAACGCCGGATTAATAAAATTCTTGTAATTTTATTGAGCCGGGGTTGAACAACCGCAGGGCGTTAGTTGCCCGTTATCCATGAGGTGTATATGAAAAAGACCGTAACCACGGCAGTGCTGCTTTGTGCGTTCGCTGCCGGAACTGCTCATGCTGAGGAAAAGGCCGACCCGAACGATCCATGTGCAATGGTGTTATGCCTTGCCGGAAAACTTGACGGAAGTAGTCCGGCAGAATGTGACCCGATGTATAAAAGTTTTATGTCAATCAGGAAAAAGAATAAACATGGTTTTTTACCCGATCACACGGCAGATGCCAGAAAGAAAAAACTAAATGAATGTCCTGCGGCTGATGCAGGTACAGTAAGTAAAATTATTTCAAGCTTTGGCCGATTGAAAAACTTTTAATTCTGTTTGATTTAATTCTGATGTGAATACGCAAGTTTCAGGTTTGAGACTGGAACTTGCGAACATTTTTTACAGGGGTGGGAGGATGAAAATTATTAACGTACCTGATGCAAGAAGTGTGAGAATTGCCGGAATTGAAATTATCGATAGTGTCAAATCGGTCGCTTCTGTTTTTACTGAAATTTTGTTGTTTATGGTCTGGTTTCCGGCAATTGTCTATGGGCTTTATCGTTTTGTTATCGTTTTGTGGGATGCTTCCTTAAAGCCGCAATCGCTCATTGAGTTTATTAATTTCATGGTTGAGTTATACAGCTATGTACTTCCTTCGTTGGCTGTTATCGCAGTGGCTTTAGTCGTCGTTTTATCCATTTTTAAAAGACTCTCAGCAATATGGGAGGGAAGAAAGCAATGAGACATTTTTTTAATGTTCTTTCCTTTGCTGTTGCCCTGTTGCCAGCTACATTGTGTGCTGCTCAGATTCAGGGGAAAGTTATTCGCGTTCTCGATGGAGATACCATCGAAGTTAAAACACTACCCGCGAAAATTGTTGTGTATGAAGTTCCGATTCGAGTCCGATTGATAAATATCGATGCACCGGAAAAAAAACAACCCTTTGGTCGCTGGTCAACCAATCAACTTAAAGCCCTGCTGGCAGGGCAATCAGTTACCGTCTCTTATACGCAAACAGATCGCTACGGGCGAGTCCTGGGACGAGTGGTGACAGCGAACGGCACTGAGGCTAACCGCCAGCAAGTGCTAAAAGGGGCTGCATGGGTTTATGACAGGTACAACACCGATAACTCATTACCGGCTCTGCAACGGGAAGCTCAGACACAGAAGCGCGGCCTGTGGGCTGACAGTAATCCCGTTCCTCCGTGGGAGTGGCGTCATAAACAAAACTGACGCGCTTCGCTTGTCCAACCCCTCCTCTGCCTGAAGAAAATCTTCAGGCAACGTCACGGTTTTTAATATACATGGTGCGCATATGGGTAAATTAACTCTGGTAGAGCAGGCTTTACGGCTCCATAAAGAATATTACGGTGAAGATAATTTTGGTACTGTCGTAAAGGATTGTGATTACTATCCTAAAGTGGCAGAGATTTTTATAAACAGAAAGAATCGTAAAATTTATTCGAATCTTGATATCGAACCCGTTGCTTCAACCGTCGTTCATACGGGAAGTAGCCCTGTTATGGCTAAAGCCGGGAGGATTAAAAAGCTTATGTTTAAAGATGGTTCGGGAGCATACCGGATTCATCTTGGTCAAAATGAAGTGGTTCATATTATTCGCTTCATTCTTAACTCTAAAGTCAGAATGGAGTACGCAGTTGGCACAACCAAAAGTATGTCGATGCTTCATAATCTTTGCGAAGCTGGACGCGCTAAATTAAACCGCTCTTTACCCCGTAAAGGTATCTGGAAAATCGGGTGTTACGACGGCGTTTATTATCACGGTAAGGCAAGGAAGGAAGAAATAGAAAACGCTTTACGTTTTTCTGTTCATCCAAAGTTTAATGAGCTGGAGAATGACTTTAATCAGTTCTTTTCGGATATTGATTTCTACACCCGTTATGGTCAGTCAGGAATGCGAAAAGTGCTTTTTACTGGTCCTCCGGGCACAGGGAAAACGACTATCGCAAAAGCTTTGGGGGCAAAATATCAGGATAAATATGTATTTGTTTATGCTGATGATTACTTTAAAGATGTTTGCTATGCCGCAGCTCAAAAGAAAATACCCGTTATCATAATAGCTGAAGAGGTTGATGAACTTTATCGGGCTGATGCCGGAACGTTAAGTTTTCTTGATGGGGCTGATACACCGCGAAATCTTGCCGGGACATATGTTATTTTTTCAACGAACTATCCTAACCGGATTGATCCGCGCATCAGAAAACGCCCTGGCAGAATTGACAGAATCATATCTGTAGGTGCTTTTCGGACTAAAGCCGCTGCCGCTTGTGCCAAAATGTACTTACCAGACGATATAAATATTGACCTTAAAGAACTTGGCGCGGTGCTGGACAGAACGACTCCTGCTGAAATAAAGGAGATAATAAATATTGCTATTGGCATGATTCGCGGAACAAAAAACGAATTAACAGTAGATGTAATCAAGAATGCGCGTGCCTTTTTGAAAGGAACCCTTGACCTTAGTGTGCAGGAGGCAGAAGAAGACATAGAGGAAAGGGAAGAAATCTTTAAAAAGAATGGTGCGCAGCCTGACTATTCAAGTTACCTTGAGGATTGATTAATGAGACTTTTTATTGCAGAAAAACCGTCTTTAGCAAAGGCTATTTTTGAAGGACTGGGCGGAAATCCCAATACAGAAAAGAAAAACGGCTATTTTGAACACGGTTCTGATGTCGTTACCTGGTGTTATGGTCATATGCTGGAGCTTTACGACCCACAGGATTATGACGACAAATATTCCAACTGGCGTTATAGTGATTTACCCATTAAAGCGGTTTATCCGCCAAAATATAAAATCAAGCCTGAATCAGAAGCACAGACCCGCATTATTTTGTCTCTTATCGATAAAGCCGACAGCATCGTTCATTCAGGCGACCCCGATGATGAAGGATGTTTGCTGGTTGATGAGATTCTGGGTTATGCCGGAAACAAGAAACCCGTCCAGCGACTGCTTGTTGCCGACCTCAACCTTGCGCCAGTGCAAAAATCACTGTCGAATTTACAACCTAACGATAAATTTCGCGGTATGACGTTAAGCGCCCTGGCGCGTTCCCTGTGCGATCAGGGTTTTGGCTATAACATGACGCGGGGATGTACATTAAAAGGCCGTGAGAAGGGCTATGACGGCGTTCTGAACGTTGGCCGGGTACAAAGTGCCGTTCTTGGTCTGGTGAACATGCGCACGCTGGCGAACCAGAATCACACAGAAAGCTTTTATTACGATGTATTCGCCAGTCTGTCGATGAACGGGCATCAGATTAAGGCGAAATATCAGACAACAGACGACGATCAGATAGACGAGAAAAAACGCCTGATCTCCGAAGCTCAGGCCGCGCATATTGCCGGACGTGTTACGGGTAAGGATGCTATTGTTACTATCGCGACGACAAAGCCGGAAAATAGCAAGCCTCCGCTTCCGCTTAACCTTTCCACGCTTCAGCAGCTCTGCGCAAAGCGATTTGGTTATTCTGCAAAAGATACGCTCGATGTGATGCAGGGGCTGTATGAAACTCACAAGCTTCTGACCTATCCACGTTCTGACAATCGCTATCTTTCAGATGAGCATTATTACCAGGCCGGAGATATTGCCACTGCTATAGCGGCCACCGTACCCGAACTGGCGTCTGCGATCGTAGATATGGATAAAGGCCAGAAACACAAAGCCTTTAATGCCAGTAAGATTGAGGCGCACCACGCCATCATCCCGACGACAAAAAGCGGAGCCGGTATTCAGCTTAATGAAAAAGAGCGGAACGTTTATAACCTGGTGTCCGTCTACTTTATCGGGCTGTTCTACCCGGATGCGATCCGCAACAAGACGAAAATCCACTTTGATATTAAGGGGGATACCTTTACGGCCACACAGAGCGTTCTGGTACAAAAGGGCTGGGAAGCGCTGGGTAAGGATAGTGATGACGAGGACGAAACCGAAGATGCCGGAACGGACGGTTTTGACCTTTCATTGCTGAAATTTAATGACAGCGGCCTGTGTGAATCGGCAGACGTGGACAAGAAAAAGACTACACCACCTCGCTATTTCACAGAGTCAACGTTACTGGCCGCCATGACGAGTGCGGCAAAATTCATTGATGATCCGGCTCTCAGAAAGGCGCTGGAAGCGAAAGACGAGGGCAGCAGTGATCGTGGCAGTATCGGAACGGAAGCCACCCGCGCGGGTATTCTTGAGAAACTGGCGGCAAATACCGGGCTTATCTCCATCGAAAAAGAAAAGGGGTATTCGGAGCTGGTATGGAAAACCACAAAACAAGGCCAGGAGTTTTGCGCTGCACTGCCTCCTGAAATCACTAAACCGGATATCTCCGCTCTGTGGGCTGAAAAGCAGTCTCAGATCAAAGCCGGAGAGCTGACAGTTGAGGAGTTTATTAAGGAAAATGATGAGTACGTCCAGGGGTTAATCGACGAGCTGGACAGGAACGGAATTTCGATTTCTTCAAATGCCACGCCCTGCCCGGTTTGTAACAACGGTTTCCTGCGTAAGCGTAAGGGGCAAAATGGCTTTTTCTGGGGATGCTCCTGCTACCCTGAATGCAAGACAACATTCCCGGACAAAGACGGCAAACCGGATATGGAAGCAAAATCCAGATCAGAAGGTTCCATGTCCCGGCTCGAAGCCCCCTGCCCTTCATGCAGTAAAGAAATTATTATCCGGCCTAAAGGCTTTTTCTGTTCCGGGTGCGAGTTTAAAATCTGGTCTGAAGTGTCAGGAAAAAAACTGACACAAAATCAGGTTGAGACATTAATCAAAAAAGGTAAAACCGGAGAGATTAAAGGCTTTACCAGTAATAAAACCGGGAAAAAGTTTGACGCTGCAATTGTTTTGCAGGATAAAACTACGGGTAAACTTGGGTTTCAGTTCAGTAAAAAATAAGGATTAACTCGATGAGTGAAAATGAAACGTTTGACGCAACAAAAAAGCTACTCCTGAATATTCGCTCTGTTCGTGTTTTTGCGCGAGAAACCAGCTTTGAACAACTGCTGGAAATGCAGGAAAAGCTTAACGCCGTGATCGAAGAACGTCGTGAAGAAGCAGAGCGTGAGGCAGCAGAACGCGCAGAGCGCGAAAGAAAGCGCCAGGAACTGCTCCAGTTGATTGCCGGAGAAGGTTTTTCACCGGAAGAACTGCTTGGCCTGTCCGAAGATGCGCAAAAAACACGCAAAAAGACGTTGCCAAAAGCGCCGCCTAAATATCAGTTTGATGAAAACGGCGAAACGAAATACTGGTCTGGTCGTGGCCGGACACCAAAACCAATCGACGAAGCGTTAAAAGCTGGCCGTTCTCTTGATGAGTTTCTCATCAAAAAAGATGCTTCCAGCACTGCTGGTGACGAACAGTAATCTAACAAGCCTCTGACACTGCGTCAGAGGCTTTTTTTTAGCAAAAAGGGCGCGGGGGGTTATGGTGAAGAAATCTTTGGATATCTTCGCGGGGATAAGGGAAGTAGTCTCTGATATCTTTGGTTTCTAACTTACCAGTGCAGTGATACGTCTGAAAATAGATCCACTCTGCTATTGTTTTGTAGATGTGATTTCCCATGTTCGCGCTTTGAGAACCATACTGCATGACTTGTGCATCCAGGTCATTACACATCTCCGGCGGAGTGAGTACATGATATGTCCTGCATAACAGCGGGCGGTAATTGTAGATTGAGCATGTTCCCTTCTCAGACAAAAACGGACATTTTGACTCATGCCCGGTCGTAAGCGGGTTGTCTCTGGCAGTAAGTTTACTTGCTTGTGCAATATGTGTTGCCTCAAGCGCGGTTAAATGAACATCCATTTTACAGCACGAAGAGCACCCCTTTTGACAGGAGGTAAACGTGCTCACAAATTCTTTGTTAAAACGATCCAAAAAGGCGTACATCTGTTTTAACTTGAGGTAAATATTACCGGATTGAGTATTGAGTTTATTTATGAGTGCCTTTAACTCATCGAAATACTTATCAGGTACGGGTTTCAGATTGGTATAGCCGGGTAATGTTTCGCCTGGCTCCAGGTGGATCACTGAGTTAGGTTTGATATCCATTGCTTTTGCTTCCTATATTCTTCTCGCGCTGGTTGTTCATTTGACACTAAAACAAGCGTCATACAATGGCAAGGTGTCAAGCCCAGCAGTAAATCACGCTTGCCAGCAAACCAGTTTCCTGCAGCCGGTTTGGCCGTTGATTTTTGCCAGCAATATTACCCGCTCGATGCCCGCCCTGGGCGTGAAATTGCCAGCAAAAAAGATTGCCGCTATCAAAGGTGTGGTTTATATTATCTGTATCGTACGATACAGATAATGGAGAAGCTTAATAGATGACTGAAAAAATCACTGACGAGGAACTGGTAGATTTGTTGGAGGCGCTCAAAAGAGCACATGGTATGGGCGTTTGTTCAAAGGCGGTTAAGCTGGCACAGCGTTGCGCTGATGTGTTCCCTGCTATTGTTGCAGAGTTACAGGAATATCGGAACGCCGCTAAGCGAACTTCAGCATGACAAGAGCCACGGAACGCGCTTACAGCGAGCTACAACAGGCGTTTGATTTCTATAACCAGCGCCTTTTTGACGGCGAACTCCCTGACTGTCTGATTACGTTCCAGCGCGGCAAGAACACAATGGGCTATTTCAGTTACAGGCGCTTTGTTGCTGCTGACGGCAGCGGCAGGATGATTGATGAAATCGCCCTCAATCCTGAATACTTCCCGGTGTACCCGCTTATTGAAGTCATGCAAACGCTGGTTCATGAGCAGTGCCATATGTGGCAGTACCACTACGGCAACCCGTCGCGTAAGACGTACCACAATGCGCAGTGGGCGGCAAAAATGGAAAGTATCGGACTTATGCCCTCCTCCACCGGGAGACCTGGTGGTGCGAAAGTCGGCCAGAAGATTAATGACTATCCGATCCCTGGTGGCCGCTTCCAGCGCGTCACACTGGAACTGTTCCAGGGGCAATTTGCTTTGAGCTGGTTTGATCGCTTCCCTGTCCAGGTCGAACAACAAAAAGATATGACCGCCGTAATAGAGCAATGGCGCGAAACGCTTGCTCTGGCGCATCAAAATGCTGAGGCCGGGATTGATATAGAAGCGGTGCTTTCTATGGCTCTGCTGCCGTCAGTGTCACCGCAGAACGGGAGCCATTCAGATGATATGGCCGGGAGCAATGACAATGATTTGTCAGTTGCAGCATTTGAGGACAAGCCAAAACGAAATAAAGTTAAATATCAGTGTCGCGGGTGTGGCGCTGCCGTGTGGGGCAAAGCCGGACTGAATATTGAATGCGGCGATTGCGAGCTGGCTTTCATCGAAAATTAATTGCCAGCAAATTTTCCCGGTCACATCTGTTGGCCAGTGTTTTTTGCCAGCAAAGTTTCTTCCCGGGTTCGCGCCGGCAGCGCAAAAATGACAGCAAAAGAGGGGTATCATGGGGCATTACACAATCAGAACGAATGACGACGAAGATCAGGCCATTAAAAAGGCGCAGGAAGCGACCGGACAGGCATCAGCCAGCAAAACCTTTATGACGGCTATCCTTGAGCTTCAGCGTAACAGAGACGAGATGGCGCAGCTACGGCGTGAACTGGCGCAGGAAAAAGCGCGGAGTCAGGAGCTGGTATCATCGGTAAAACAATTCCGTTCCAGCCTGAACAATCTGTTTGATCTGGCTGACAACCCTTAAATAACAAGGAGCGAAACGTGCATACCACAAATGCGATTATCCTGTGCCTGGTGTCATATCCCTGCATCGTTGCATGGGTTATCTATAAAAACAGATTTGTCGATTACTTGTTTTTAACTCTGCTTGCTTGTTTGGGGAGCATTTTTTCAGTCGTATTGTATAAACAGCCCGACTACTCATTGACCATATATCAGGCCGTTGCTGTCGGCTATGCTGCCGTGATCATGCCAACGGTGTTAGTTTTGAGTGTCGTTAATATCTTCATGGGAAAAGCAGAGAGAACGTGCAAATGAATACACTGGCTGCACTGGAAAATACGTTTCGTGATATGAGAAAGCATGGCTGCCAAACAGTCATGGTCACGCAGTCTTTAGCTGATTTTGGCCGCTACAGCTATAAACCGCGCCCTGCATTTCAGGACTGGATCGAACGGCTGAAGACTGGCGAACGTCTGCCGCGAGGCCGTTACTTTGTTGGCAAGAAGCCTGGTGGCCGCCTGGTGCTCATTGATGAATTGGGGGGAACATGGACAGAAAAAGTAACAGTGATTCATACCAACGCTGGATGATAGAGAAGGCTGACAAAAGGGAAAGGACGCAAATCAGTATGTCGTTCGTAAAGATGAAGGACGTACTTTTTAACGTGCTGGCTATCGGTACTGTTTTAGCAGCCCTGGTGGTGATCTTTTATGAAGTGCAAAGCAGCTTATAAATTGATGGCCGTTGACAATGAATGTCATACTACCTGACCGGGCAATGCCGGAAGATTTCTTTCACGGGTGATGGTTTGTGATCCCGGCATTGTTCCGGCGCTCTCTCGTAAATTCTCGCGCCCAATCCCCCTCGCAAAACCTCAGAATTCACGTAACGCACCGCGATTTCGGCAACCATCAACCCTAACGTCCTTATGTTGTTGGGTTTGCCGCAGAACAATTTATTCATTTAAAATAGATTTAAACGAAGCGGGAAACCGCAGACGTAAAAAAACCGACTGGTGAGGTCGGCTTTTTTACGGTTCCGGTGCGAGCTGGTAACTCAGCCCGGAAGGGAAACTCTCTACAACTGACAATAGTATGATAATCCGTGAAGCCTGATTATGCAATATGACGGGCAGTGACTGTGCGTTAACGGTTTGCCTGAACGTTAGATAAACGTATAATCAGAGGGTTAGCTCTGTGGTGAGTCTCTCCCTGCATTCCGCTAAATGCGGCATGAACAGGTTCAAAGTCCTGACAGGTAATACAGGTGGTGCTGGTTATCTGTGCTCTGGCAGGAGTGAGACTCTCTACAACTGACAAGACGAAGAGAAGCCGTGGTGACAGGCAGTGTAAGAGCAAGCCACGGTGTCTTTACTCCATTTATGGAGAAAACGGATGATTAACCTGTTAATCATCGTTCTGAGGGCGGTAGCGGCGCTTGCAAACGCGCTGATTGCCATTCTGGAACTGATCCGCCAGTTCATCGACTAATGAACACGGAAACGTAATTAAGGCCGGAGGAACACCACCTCCGGCCTTTAATAAAAATATAGTTTAGTTACAACATTCACTAGTCTGTACTAACCACCACACACCTGACCTTCTGCGCACAAGTTACCTTTAATCACTCCTAAACAGGCATTTCATGAAACTCCCCTGTTCTTGCATCGGTAACAGGGGTCTGACGCTCAGTGGAACGAAAACTCACGTTAAGCAACGTTTTCTGCCTCTGACGCCTCTTTTAATGGTCTCAGATGTCCTTTGGTCACCAGTTCTGCCAGCGTGAAGGAATAATGGCCGAGCATATTGATATGTCCGTGGCAAAGCGGGGAGAGGCGTGCGATATCTTCATCATTCAGTGTTTCACCCTGCGCCCGGAGATGATCCAGGGCTGCCTGCATATAAATAGTGTTCCATAACACGACGGCGTTAGTGACCAGCCCCAGTGTGCCCAGTTGATCTTCCTGACCGTCGGTATATCGTTTTCTTATCTCACCTTTTTGACCGTGACAGATGGCTCTGGCAACGGCATGGCGACTTTCTCCCCGATTAAGCTGGGTCAGAATGCGCCGGCGGTAATCTTCATCATCAATATAATTAAGCAGATACAGCGTTTTGTTGATGCGCCCCACTTCAATGATTGCCTGAGTCAGTCCGGAAGGACGTTCACTTTTCAGCAATGAACGGACCAGCACTGAAACCTGTACTTTGCCCAGCTTCAGGGAGCCAGCGGTCCGGATCATTTCGTCCCACTGAGGGGTTCTAGGGATTTTCCGTCCAAAAACGACAAAGTGCTCTGGAGGCCCCGCCGTCTGTGGCCTCCAGAGGGGTATTACTTTTTTCGAGATCCCTATTTGGGCTCTGTTTGAGTAAGATTTAGTCTTTTTGGGCTAAATCCATGGCATTCGAAGAACGTGTCCAAATCTTGTCCGAGGCAGAACAAGATGAGTTATATGGACCCCCCGCTTTCACCTCCGCCGACCAACGCTTCTTTTTCTCGCTGAACGATAAGGAACTGGCGATCGCTAAAAGCCTCCGTCATCGGGGCCAGCGTTACATGCTGGTGGTACTGCTGGGCTATTTCAAAGCCAAGCCGGTGGTGCTGAATCCCGGCTTTCATCAGATCAAGCAGGACCTCAAATACGTTTATCAAACCGTTCTACCAGGCCCAGGCTGTAGACCCTTTAATCTCACGCCAAAAGAGAACGAACGGATTTACCAACGTGTTTTCCAGCTCTGCAACTACCAGCGCTGGAATGTCAAAGACCATGGAGCGGCGTTGAGAGATTACTTATCCCAGCAAGCCAGAGCCTGGACAGCGCCTAGGCACCTCTTCGATGCGGCCAATGAATATTGTTCGGGGCAGAAGATCGCAATCCCTGCCTACAGCACGCTGCAAAAGATCATCAGTCAGGTGGTGGGAGACGAACAGGAACACATGGCCGCGCACCTTGAGCGTGCAATGTCACGCGGTCTTAAGCAAGCACTGGCGGAGCTCGTGAACGGCACAGGTCCACTGCCGTTCCGACAGTTGCGACAATCGGCTCGTAACTTCACCGGAACCGAGTTGGAGAAAGAACTGATTGTCTATCGCCATATCCAGCATTGGATGCCGGAAGTGGATCTGCTGTTGAGCACGCTATCACTGTCGCAGAAAAATCTGCAACACCTGGCAGAGAAAGTCGACTACTACGGTGCCAAACTGAAACGTCAAACCGTAGGCAGCCAATGGCTGTATTTATTGTGCTATCTTCAAACGCGATGGCAGCAAGCGCTGGAACGTATTGCCGATGGCTTTGTGCATCATGTCAGACAGACCAAACAGAAGGCAAAGGATTATGCGCAGGAAGCGGTGTTTAAGGATTGGCAAAAAGCAGCTAAAAATGTCAGCAAGGCAGCTGAAGTACTGCACCTGTTCATTGATGACAGCATTGATCTGCAACTACCGTTTGCAACAGTAAGACAGCAAGCACTGAGCCTGCTGACCAAAAGGGATCTGGAATCTGTATGTCTCTTCCTGAACGAGCAGCGACGATCGGTCGATGAAGCCATGTGGCAGTACTGCGACGAGAAAGAAAGTCTGCGGAAAGGTTTGCTGCGAGAGTTGTTCCTATGTCTGCGCTTCGAAGGCTGCGACGGCACCCAGCACTTAGCGGCCGCCTTGGCGAAAACACAAAACGAACTCAACGGCCAGGACGCTCAGTTGCAAACTGCCGACACCAGACTCCTTTCCAAAAAATCACGTGAATTCCTGCTGGATGGTGAAGGGAATATCCTGATCGATCGTTATGAGTGGTTCCTCTATCAACAGATTCCTGATCGCCTGAATGGCCAGCTGACGCTGCCTGATATCACTAAATACCGGGCACTCGACGCCGACCTGATCGACGGGGAACATTGGCGAAAAAACAAATATACGCTGCTTCAACAGAGCCATTTTACAAAATTAGCGGAGGAGCCTGAAAAGCTGATCAAACAGATGGCCATGGAATTGGATACCCGTTTGTACGAAGTCGGCGAATATCTTGAACAGGAAGACAACCGGAATATCATCTTGCGTAATCCGCAGGGTAAACGCTTCTGGCGCCTGCCTTCGGCCAGCAAACATCATCTGGTCAACAATCCCTTCTTCCAGCAAATTCCCACAACGGGGATTGCGGATGTACTGCGCATGGTTGATCGTGACACCGGTTTCATTGACTGCTTCGCTCATGTGCTGGGTTCCCAATCCAGAAGCCGTTCCCATGAATATGACCTGTTGGCAATTCTGGTCGGCAATGCAACCAATCAAGGCATTTACGGCATGGCACAGATCTCTGATCGTACCTATGATCAGCTCAGCACTATCCAGGCGAACTATCTTCGCCTGGAAACATTGAATGCTGCTAACGACAACATCAATAACGCGACAGCCAAGCTACCCATCTTCCGGTACTACAACATCCAGGAAGATGTGATCCACGCCAGTGCCGATGGTCAAAAGTTCGAAGCCCGGCGCGAGACCTTCAAAACCCGTTATTCGTCGAAGTACTTTGGCACTCAAAAAGGTGTTTCTGCCATGACCTTGATCGCCAATCACGCTGCGATCAACGCCAGAGTGATCGGCGCCAACGAACATGAATCGCACTACATCTTTGATTTGTTGATGAGCAATACGTCAGACATCATTCCGGATGTGCTCTCAACCGATACCCATGGGGTGAACCATGTGAACTTCGCGTTACTGGATCTGTTCGGATACCAGTTTGCCCCACGCTATGCCCAGGTTGGCAAAGTGATCAATGACATGTTTGATGTCAAGGAAGACAAAGAACACCGAATTCAGCTGTGCTTAAAAAAGCCAATCAATACCCATCGTATTGCGCAGCACTGGGATACCATCCAACGGATTGCAGTATCACTTAAGCAGCGGAAAACAACGCAAGCCACCTTGGTGAGAAAGCTCTCGGAGTACAAGCGCAATCACCCGCTGCTGGAAGCCCTGACGGAATACAATCGCCTGGTGAAAGCGAATTATCTACTGTGCTACATCGATGATGCCAGTTTAAGAAACTATGTTCAGCGCGCGCTGAACCGGGGAGAGGCCTATCACCAACTGCGTCGGGCCGTGAGCAGCGTCAATGGGGATCAGTTCCGGGGCAGTTCAGACGAAGAAATCCAGCTATGGAATGAGTGCGCTCGCCTGGTCACCAATGCCATCGTTTACTTCAACTCCAGGATACTCAGCCAGCTGTTGACCAGCTTCGAATACCAAGGAGATACCAAGAGAATAGATATCGTCAAACAGGCATCCCCTGTGGCCTGGCACAACATTAACCTCAAGGGGACTTACCACTTCGAATTGAGCGAAAAATTGCCAGATCTGGAGGAGCTTATGCGCTCAATCGAGGGATATTTACCCGTCAGCGAAAAGTAATACCCCTCTGGAGGCCACGGACGGCGCGGCCTCCAGAGCACTTTGTCGTTTTTGGACGGAAAATCCCTAGAACCCCATTATCTAAAAATACTTAATTGTCTTTTAACGTCGCTAAATTTTAAATAAATAAGTGAAGAGTGTTAGTGGAGCCACTGATTTAAAGTTGGCAGAGTAAAACTTGAAGTGCGACATAAACCACCTAATTAATTTAAAGGGTTTATGGAGTATATAAAATTGTCATACCATCATCTTAACTTTGAAGATCGTACTGCATTAATGCTTGAGTCAAGAAAAGAAGGCTTTTCAGCCAGAAAATTTGCTGAACTCATTAAAAGACATCCTAGTACGATCTATCGTGAGCTTAAAAGAAATAGCATCAATGACGTTTATCAAGCTCGATATGCTTCTGATAACACCTTCGCTAGACGTAGACGTGGTCACAGAAAACTCAAAATCGATTCAATCCTCTGGAAATTTATTGTTGAAGCGATCCGTTGTTTATGGTCTCCTCAGCAAATAGCAAAGCGTTTAAAGACATTTCCTGATTTGGATCAAACAATGAATGTAAGCCATACAACGATTTATTCAACGATACGAGCATTACCAAAGGGTGAGTTGAAAAAAGACTTATTATCCTGTCTACGTCATGAAAATAAAAAGCGAAAAGCTAACGGTGAACCTAAAAAAGATTCTATATTACAGGATATTAAAACTATTCATGAGCGCCCAGCCGAAGTTCAAGAAAGAAAAATACCGGGTCATTGGGAAGCTGATTTAATTAAAGGTAAAGACAATAAAAGTTCGATAGCAACACTTATTGAACGAAATACACGGCTCTGTATCTTGGCAACATTACCTGATGCAAAGGCAGAATCAGTGCGCAAGGCTTTAACTGAAGCTCTGAAATATTTACCTGCAGAACTGCGTAAAACGTTGACCTATGACCGTGGACGTGAGATGTCAGAACATAAAATACTCGAAGAAGATTTAGGCATAGATGTATATTTCTGTGACCCACATTCACCCTGGCAAAAAGGCACATGCGAAAATATGAATGGTTTAATTAGGCAATATTTACCTAAAGGGATTGATTTAAATCAGGCAGATCAGCATTATTTAAATCAAGTTGCCATGTCACTGAATACTCGTCCTAGAAAGGCGTTAGATTGGCTTACACCATTAGGGAAGGTGCGAATAAGCGGGGAAATTCTTCTCGGCTGACTCAGTCATTTCATTTCTTCATGTTTGAGCCGATTTTTTCTCCCGTAAATGCCTTGAATCAGCCTATTTAGACCGTTTCTTCGCCATTTAAGGCGTTATCCCCAGTTTTTAGTGAGATCTCTCCCACTGACGTATCATTTGGTCCGCCCGAAACAGGTTGGCCAGCGTGAATAACATCGCCAGTTGGTTATCGTTTTTCAGCAACCCCTTGTATCTGGCTTTCACGAAGCCGAACTGTCGCTTGATGATGCGAAATGGGTGCTCCACCTTGGCCCGGATGCTGGCTTTCATGTATTCGATGTTGATGGCCGTTTTGTTCTTGCGTGGATGCTGTTTCAAGGTTCTTACCTTGCCGGGGCGCTCGGCGATCAGCCAGTCCACATCCACCTCGGCCAGCTCCTCGCGCTGTGGCGCCCCTTGGTAGCCGGCATCGGCTGAGACAAATTGCTCCTCTCCATGCAGCAGATTACCCAGCTGATTGAGGTCATGCTCGTTGGCCGCGGTGGTGACTAGGCTGTGGGTCAGGCCACTCTTGGCATCGACACCAATGTGGGCCTTCATGCCAAAGTGCCATTGATTGCCTTTCTTGGTCTGATGCATCTCCGGATCGCGTTGCTGCTCTTTGTTCTTGGTCGAGCTGGGTGCCTCAATGATGGTGGCATCGACCAAGGTGCCTTGAGTCATCATGACGCCTGCTTCGGCCAGCCAGCGATTGATGGTCTTGAACAATTGGCGGGCCAGTTGATGCTGCTCCAGCAGGTGGCGGAAATTCATGATGGTGGTGCGGTCAGGCAAGGCGCTATCCAGGGATAACCGGGCAAACAGACGCATGGAGGCGATTTCGTACAGAGCATCTTCCATCGCGCCATCGCTCAGGTTGTACCAATGCTGCATGCAGTGAATGCGTAGCATGGTTTCCAGCGGATAAGGTCGCCGGCCATTACCAGCCTTGGGGTAAAACGGCTCGATGACTTCCACCATGTTTTGCCATGGCAGAATCTGCTCCATGCGGGACAAGAAAATCTCTTTTCTGGTCTGACGGCGCTTACTGCTGAATTCACTGTCGGCGAAGGTAAGTTGATGACTCATGATGAACCCTGTTCCATGGCTCCAGATGACAAACATGATCTCATATCAGGGACTTGTTCGCACCTTCCTTAGAGAAATTTGCTCAGCTTGTTGATTATCATATGGCTTTTGAAACTGTCGCACCTCATGTTTGAATTCGCCCCATATTTTTGCTACAGTGAACCAAATTAAGATCATCTATTTACTAGGCCTCGCATTTGCGGGGTTTTTAATGCTGAATAAAAGGAAAACTTGATGGAATTGCCCAATATTATGCACCCGGTCGCGAAGCTGAGCACCGCATTAGCCGCTGCATTGATGCTGAGCGGGTGCATGCCCGGTGAAATCCGCCCGACGATTGGCCAGCAAATGGAAACTGGCGACCAACGGTTTGGCGATCTGGTTTTCCGCCAGCTCGCACCGAATGTCTGGCAGCACACTTCCTATCTCGACATGCCGGGTTTCGGGGCAGTCGCTTCCAACGGTTTGATCGTCAGGGATGGCGGCCGCGTGCTGTTGGTCGATACCGCCTGGACCGATGACCAGACCGCCCAGATCCTCAACTGGATCAAGCAGGAGATCAACCTGCCGGTCGCGCTGGCGGTGGTGACTCACGCGCATCAGGACAAGATGGGCGGTATGGACGCGCTGCATGCGGCGGGGATTGCGACTTATGCCAATGCGTTGTCGAACCAGCTTGCCCCGCAAGAGGGGCTGGTTGCGGCGCAACACAGCCTGACTTTCGCCGCCAATGGCTGGGTCGAACCAGCAACCGCGCCCAACTTTGGCCCGCTCAAGGTATTTTACCCCGGCCCCGGCCACACCAGTGACAATATCACCGTTGGGATCGACGGCACCGACATCGCTTTTGGTGGCTGCCTGATCAAGGACAGCAAGGCCAAGTCGCTCGGCAATCTCGGTGATGCCGACACTGAGCACTACGCCGCGTCAGCGCGCGCGTTTGGTGCGGCGTTCCCCAAGGCCAGCATGATCGTGATGAGCCATTCCGCCCCCGATAGCCGCGCCGCAATCACTCATACGGCCCGCATGGCCGACAAGCTGCGCTGAGCCATGGCTGACCACGTCACCCCCAATCTGCCATCGCGCGATTTCGATGTGACAGAGGCGTTTTATGCGAAGCTGGGCTTTGCGACGAGTTGGAAGGATCGCGGCTGGATGATCCTGCAGCGCGGCGGTTTGCAGCTCGAATTCTTCCCCTATCCTGACCTCGACCCAGCTACGAGCTCGTTCGGCTGTTGCCTGCGGTTGGATGATCTCGATGCCATGGTGGCATTGGTGAACGCGGCGGGAGCCGAGGAAAAAAGCACCGGCTGGCCGCGCTTCAAAGCTCCGCAACTGGAGGCGAGCGGCCTGAGGATCGGCTACCTGATCGATCCCGACTGCACGCTGGTGCGGCTGATCCAGAACCCCGACTGACCGCATGCCCGCGAAAATCAAGATTTGCGGGATCAGCACACCCGAGGCGCTCGATGCGACCATCGCGGCGCGGGCGGACTATGCCGGGTTGGTGTTCTATCCAGCGTCGCCCCGTGCGGTTACGTCGAATGTCGCGGGCGCTTTGACATCGCGCGCAGCTGGCCAGATCGCCATGGTCGGTTTGTTCGTCGATGCGGATGATGCTGTCATCGCCGACGCACTGGTGGCAGCCAAGCTGAACGCGCTGCAGCTGCACGGTTCGGAATCGCCCGAACGCGTGGCCCAGTTGCGCGCGCGGTTTGGCAAGCCGGTGTGGAAGGCGCTGCCCGTCGCCAGCGCCAGCGATGTCGCACGCGCCGCAGCCTATGCCGGGGCGGCGGACTTGATCTTGTTCGACGCCAAGACCCCCAAAGGCGCGCTGCCCGGCGGCATGGGGTTGGCGTTCGACTGGTCGCTGCTGGCCGGATATCGCGGTGCCTTGCCGTGGGGGCTGGCAGGCGGGCTAAATCCGACGAATGTTGCCGAGGCGATTGCGCGCACCGGAGCGCCGCTGGTCGATACCTCCAGCGGCGTCGAAAGCGCGCCGGGCGTCAAGGATACCGACAAGATTACCAATTTCGCCTTTGCGGTGCGCTTGGCCTAAATCGCGTCGATCAATAGGCGTCGTTCAGCGCAAAGATCGGCTTGCGGGTGCGCCACTGCCCTCGGGTGAAGTCGGGAAAATCTAACGTGCGATTGCCCTCAGCAATCGATTGTTCCGACAGAGGCGTGATCGCGCTCCAGGCCAGCGCGTCGTAAATGTCGATTGGCATCGGGGCCTTGGCCTTCAGCGCCTCGACAAAAGCGTGGATCACGAACCAGTCCATCCCGCCATGCCCGGCCCCTGCCGCCAGATCGGCGTAGCGTTTCCATAGCGGGTGATCGTATTTCGCAAACCAGCCCTCGGCAGGCTCCCAGCGGTGCGGCTGTGGGCTCTTGCCCTCCAGATAGATCGACTTGTTGACGTCCATCCACAGCCCCTCGGTGCCTTGCACCCGAAAGCCGAGAGAATAGGGGCGCGGCAGCGAGGTGTCGTGGCACAGCATGATCGTTTCACCATTAGTGCAGCCGATCATGGTGTTGACCACATCACCCAGTGCGAATTTCACCTCGGCGTTGGGATGATCGGCAGAGCCGTTCTTGACGACATAATCATGCAGCCCGCGCGCCTTACAGCCGAAGCCGCCAGCGCCCGCTTCGCCCGGCAACGCGACCTTCAGGGTGCGGGTCTGCGGCGGGTAGCACACGCCGGCATCGGCGCAGCCCTGGTACTTCACGGTCAGGGTGGTCGCGCTCGCGCCGGCCGCGGGCGTGCCGGTGAGGGTGCCGAGCAATTCCTTGCGGTAGGTTTCGACGTCGCCGAAGAATTCGTCGCGGTAGGCCTTGCCCTTCGGCAGCGCCATGGTCGCGCCGGTGAAGGCGGCATCGGCCTTGACCGAGGTGCGGTGCCGGTACAGGTAATAGCCGTCGGCGATCCGCCAGCGCACCTCGATGCGGTCCGGCGCGGTGGCCTGCGCGGACAGGACGAAGACCTCGTCGACCGGCGGCAGTTCGAAGTCCTGGGCGACGGCCGAGGTCGCGGGCAGCGCAAGCAGCAGGGCGAGCCCGGCCAGCCAGCGGCGCAGGCGGATCGTGGATGCGGTCATTGGCTCAGTTTACCGGTCGGCTCTCGGCGGCCAGCCATTGCAGGTATTCGGGCAGGCCGGACGCGGCTTCGACCGCGAGCAGCTCCGGGAGTTCGTAGGGATGCAGTTGGCGCAGGCGTTCCTGCAGGGCGGGGGGCACTGTTGCAAATAGTCG
>NZ_QFLS01000021.1:0-28035 GCF_004136695.1 Enterobacter cloacae complex sp. 677-3DZ2D5B
CACAACAAGGGAAGACCCATGCATATACAGTATATTTATAAACATATCTCACGGATTTTGCAACGATTAAAGAGTGTTCGCACTATGGAGCGCTTTCAGGCTTACAGGTATATGTTTTAAGTACGATATGGGGCAGATCTCAGATTTGGAGGTCTACACAATAGTTATGTTGAATAGATTTCAGCGGAGTTTGGTGCAGTTTCGCTACTAAATTGTGGCTTAGAAATGAGATTAATAAAATGAAAATCTGTAAAGGCTAATATGGAGCTTGCTGTTACTAGCAACAAATTAGTCAGCAAGCTCTAAAACGATATGAAACATTACCAGAGCGTAATGTAATCCAACCGGTTATCGAAATTTACTGAGATGCAGGCACTGTATCATAATGACGAAAAGCCTCGATCCCGACTTTCTGACCATAAGAAAGTTCAAGTGTGTTACCATCAGGATCAGCGAAGAAGACATAATAACCTACCGGTTCCCCTGCCTGAACAGGTTCTTTTCGCAAGATGCCCTCCATCCTAGCCATCGCTACTTTATTGTCGATTTCTTCAATGCTTGAACAAGCTACTCCCAAGTGACCAAAATTACCTAAAGGGGTGTCAGTCACAGCATCAACCTGGACAAGGACAAGCGCAAAAGGGCGAGTTAGGTCACTTAACCACGCGACTTTACGTGCCTCCGGAAGGTCAGGCTCTCGCCTGTGTACGACTTCCATGCCAGCATAACGGCCGTAAAAATCAATACTTTTATCCAAATCTCTAACAACAAACGCAACGTGCGTAAAACCGACATCAATCTCTTTCATTAGGCTAATCCTTTAACTATATCGAGAATCGCCATCTTAAAAGCTCAAGCTAACTTGAGGTCAAGTGCCTTTCAATCAATGCTTTTGCTGGATTTCTTGCACGTATCTTTCAATGTCGTTGAGGGTTGCAGCCTATGCTAACTAGCTCCAGCAAAATGAAGATAAGGCCCGCTACGCAAAGAAGAAGAGATAAAGTTAAAGCCACAATGAAAACCATTAGAACCTCCATGTGATAATTTTTACTACCGCAATCTTAGAATCAATTTTTACTTTGTCACGTGTGCATACCAAGCAAATTTACGTTGCAGAATCGTGAATTTCTCGCAGGATTAAACCACGTTAATTTAATGGTTTTTTGTGAAGCATTGTACTCTTCATGCACAATTTTAACTTTACCGTACTCGTTTTTGTAAATTTTTCAGTTAAATAGCCCTAACTGACCTTCCGTATGCTACTTTAGAAGAAAATCCTTTAAAGTGTGAAACTATGCTTACTACTCTTATCTACCGAAGCCACCTGCGAGCTGATACACCAATTCAATCCATTATTGACATGGTCAGTGAAGCAAATTCCCGAAATGAATGTGCGGGGGTAACTGGTGTTTTACTTTTCAATGGGATTCATTTCTTACAGCTTCTGGAAGGTGATGAAGCAGCTGTAATGCAAATCTATGAAAAGATTTGCCTAGATACACTTCACTTTAACATTGTAGAACTCTTATCCGATTATGCCCCCTATCGACGATTTGGCCGCTCAGGCATGGAATTAATTGATATAAGACTATTCAGTAAAGAAGAGTGTCTGGACAGGGTTCTTCAACGTGGAACAACCCAACATAAAATGCTTTACAACGACAGAGCCTTAAGGTTTTTCCGCACATTTATAGATTCTGCTGAGACAGACAGCTATTATGAACTTCCTGATAGATACAGTTGGTTTTTTTCATCCGATCAAATAAATGTATCATCGGTTGATCCCGATATTATCGAAGACATGCATGCAGTTATAGACCCTCTGGCTGCCCAGATTCATTCTTTTGTCTTGAATGCTAAATCAGATAATGACGTTATAAAAGCCAATAATTTACTTTTTGATTTGGAATCGAAGAAAGATTTGTTAAAAATTGCAGGGGGTTTCATTACCTCTTCACAACGAGTATCAATAACACTCCTGCCTTTAACCTTACTGAGGGTGCCGAATGCAATTGAGATTTTGCTCGATTACATCAGAGAAAGTAACTTACACCCAGAACAAGTTTTAGTTGAGTTTTCTGAGAGCGAAATAATCCCTGAAATTGATGAGTTCGCGCATTCCGTGCAGATTCTCAAAAGCTGCGGTTTAAGTGTTGCTATTAATGACTTTGGTGTGGGAAATGCAGGTTTATTGTTTCTTTCGAAATTTCAGCCTGAGAAGCTCAAAATACACCCTCAACTAATCCATAATATACATAAGGACGGCTCTAAGCAGGCGATACTACAAAGTTTAATACGTTGCGGCGAACTTTTAGAGATAAGGATTTGTGCAACAGGTGTCGAACAACCAGAAGAATGGATGTGGCTAGAATCCGCTGGTATATTTTGCTTCCAGGGCAATCTTTTTTCAAAATATGATAAAAATGGATATTTGAAGATCTTCTGGCCAGAATCTAATGAATTCATAGAATTTTAAAAAAAAACTTCCAGACTTATTACTTTTTCATAGGCTTAACGCAGTCATAATCGATGGGTGTCAAGCTGGAAGCGGATAAACTAATATATAGTGAAAAGTCAGCGGGCCCGGCGGGTGCAAAAGCAATGCTTCAGTACTCAGCTAAAATGCGGTAAACGGAGCAGGCTTAAATAGTTGGTCTCATTTTCGCTCACACATCCCCTTACCCTCCTACCAGCTTTCATCCAATCATATTTGGCTTTTAAAGCTCAGCTGGTATCGAGCAGTCAGCGATACTTGCGCAGCAAACGTGCCGCGCAATTTGGTTTTCCAGTAAGTCACACAAGCGCCTCGTCATTACCCGAAGCGGCTTATCACGTGAAGGTAGTTTTTACAGTCATACAAAGGCTGGAATGTCAGCTTTGTGCCAAAAGCGGACGTAGCTAACAGTACTTAGTGTTGATCAACGGGAAGCTGGTCAACTCCATTACCAACTGATCGTTGTATCTAATATTGGGGCAGGTCGGGCCGGGCTGTGCAAGCGGCCTAACAAATTTCGTTGAGAACACTTATTCCTGTTGTTAGTTATTCTCCTACCGAAATTATTCTTCCAATTTCATTAACTATCGCCTCCTTGCATTGCATGAGTTCTTTCCGATAAAAGGCTTCATGTTTATGGAAACGTGGCGCTGGAACTAATAATGAGATAGAAAAACGACCAAAAAGTGTGTCTAGCGCTACTGCTATCGTGCAGACGCCCTCAAGAGTTTCACCCAGATCTATAGCCAGCCCATTGGCACGAACATCGGCGATCAGCTCCAGAAGCTGTGGAAGAGTTTTAACTGTCATTCCGGTTAGATCTTCATAGGCATCGCCTACCAGTATGCGGACATCTTCATCCCTTTCCATAGCCAGTAACACACGACCGCCGGAAGTACTGTAGAGCGGCAAATTAAGTCCAATACGAGGTACAACACGTAATTCACGTGATGCTACAACGTAATGGACGATTGCCAGCTGGGTACCACTGGCACGTGCCAGGGTCACTGTTTCATTAATATTGGCCGAAAGCTGCTCCAGGAAGGGACGTACAAGATCCACTACATCGCTGTGCACACTGGAAATAAGTTTGAGTAGTGCTGGTCCCAGACGCAGACCACCTGCACCGCTGCTACGCACAAGTTGAGCACTGTCTAAGGCCGCGACAATACGCTGCACCGTTGAACGAGGGAGAGCAACCTCCTGCGCAATTTCCCCCAGACTCATGCCGCCTGGGTGTTTACCCAGCACATTCAAAATTGCAGCTGCACGGGCGATAACCTGAATCCCGCCGGGTTTTTCATCCTCAAAGCTTGAAGCATTAACGGCCATATAGAGCTCCTTATCGTCCGGTGACGGACAGCCTGTTATCTCAGTTCTTGTCTTAATTATCACATTGCAATGGACGCTACCACAATGTAAGATGCCACATTGTACCACAATACGGTACATTGTATCGATTTAATGCACGAGAACTTTGTATGAATGCACAGCGTTCTACCCAACCCTTGCCCCCCTTTACCTGGCGCCTTGCAATGGGGTTTGTGGGTGTACTGATTGCAGCCTTGACCTCCGGACTTAATGGTCGGGTTATAGATATAGCGCTTGCAGATGTGCGTGCCGGAATTGGCGTGACTTATGATCAAGCCAGCTGGTTCACATCTGCCTACCAGGCCGCGGAAGTAGTGGCGATGATGATCGCACCATGGTTTGCTGTGACTTTTTCGCTGCGTAAATTCGCGCTTGCTTGCGCTGGCGGTTTTATGGTTTGCGGCATACTTTTACCCTTACTGCCGAATGCGCCGTTGTTTATTCTCTTGCGAACGATACAGGGCCTGTTTAGCGGCGCACTTCCTCCCTTACTCATGACTGTGGCGCTACGTTTTCTGCCACCATCTATAAAACTTTATGGACTTGGAGCTTATGCTCTGACTGCGACTTTAGGTCCAAATGTGGCACCTTCACTGGCGGCATTCTGGACAGATGAAGTGAGCTGGATGTTCATGTTCTGGCAAGCGGTCCCCGCCATTTTGATTTCGATGATATTTATTGGCTGGGGTTTGCCGCAGGACCCGATTTATCTCGACCGATTTAAACAGATCGACCTGTTCGGTATGCTTACCGGCTGTTCTGGTATGGCGTTTTTAATAATCGCCATCACTCAGGGTGGACGTCTGGACTGGTTTGAATCGCCGTTATTTAATTGTCTGTTATCCAGCGCCATCGTGTGCCTGGCGATTTTTCTGATTAATGAATGGTTTCATCCCCTCCCTTTGTTCAAATTACAGATGCTGGAGAGAAGTAACTTTTCATATGGCCTGATGGCGCTCGCTGTAGTGTTGGTACTGTCGCTGGCTGGCTCGGCTTTGCCGTCCAATTTCTTTGGCAAAGTAGAGGGCTTTCGAACAGCGCAATTTGCGCCGCTGGCTTTGACCATTGGGCTCCCGCAGTTAATTATCACTCCACTTGTTGCCGCACTGCTTAGTCTGCGCTGGGTTGATTGTCGCTGGCTGATAGCTTTCGGGATTGCTCTGATGATTTTCGCCAGCCTGATGGGTATGCAGATAACCAGCGACTGGGCACGCCAGAATTTCTGGGCCATACAGGTTCTGCTGGCGATTGGATTACCGTCACTTATTTTACCGTTGCTTATGAGCGCAACCAGCGTTGTGGCTCCCCCGGAAGGACATTATGCCTCTGCTATGTTCAATACCGTACGGGGTTTTTCAAGCATCGCTGCTGGCGTATTAGTGGAATGGTTTATAAATAACAGAGAACAATTTCATTCTAATGTTCTGGTCAATAACGTAGCCAACCGCCCATGGTTGATATCGACACCGGTCAGTGAGCAGGCCAGCAGCAGCATCCCTTTATTACACGACGGCAGCATCAGCAACACCGAGAACATCGCGGGATTTATCACCTTATTAAAACATCAGGCAATTGTTCTGAGTCTGGGCGACAGCTATCTGCTGATGACTGGCTTTGCCGTCCTGCTGTTATTACTCACTGTCTGGTTGCCAAAACGTGTCTGGCCGCCCCAGACACGTTTTCAACCTGCCATGACTAAATAGAGGTGGTTAAATGAAATTTTCTGTATCCAGAAGGACGATTATGCTCAGCGCATTATTAATTCTGATGATGACGATGATATTTTTCGTCTGGTCGACAATGCTGAATAATGATACACGTACCAATGATGCCTATGTGAATGCGGATTACACACTGGTAGCACCAAAAGTATCGGGTTATATCAAAAATATCTATGTCGCGGATAACCAACGGGTTAAAGCAGGGCAAACACTGGCCACGCTGGATGACCGAGACTACACAATAGCGCTTGAAATGGCGCAAGCTAATTTGCAGCTTAGTCAAGCAAAACACCTGAGCAGCCTTGCACAACTGGAGCAGCAACAATCCATTATTGCTCAGACTAAAGCGACCCTTTTAGCCAGTCAGGCATCGGCGCAGTACGCCAGTCAGAACGCTGAACGTTTTAACAAACTTTATCAAAGAGGTACCGTCGCTGCGGACGATCAACAAAAAGCCCATTCAACGCAGCGTTCTGCATCCGCAGTCGTTCGTCAGAACGAAGCTGCTCTGACCTCAGCAGAAAAACAGGTAGGCGTGTTGAGGGCTGCATTACGTCAGGCGGAAGCCGATGTTGCAGTCGCGCAGGCAAAGGTCAGTCAGGCGAGGCTTAACCTTTCTTATACGCGTATTGTTGCACCAGTCGATGGGATGGTAGGCCAGCGTTCGGTGCGCCTCGGTGCCTACGTTAACGCAGGGACACGTCTGCTGGCCGTGGTTCCGCTACATCAAACTTACATCACTGCCAATTATCTTGAAACACAGCTGGCAAATGTTCAGCAGGGGCAGAAGGTCTTAATTAAAATTGATGCCATGCCTGGCAAAAAGTTTACTGGACATGTCGATAGTATCGCTCCTGCAACCGGCGCAACGTTTTCAGCCATCCAGCCAGACAATGCAACGGGTAACTTTACTAAAGTCGTCCAGCGTTTACCGGTGAAAATAGTGCTGGATGGTAATCAACCCGATGCAAAATTATTGCGCGTCGGGATGTCAGCCGTTCCTGAAATTGAGATCCGCTAATATTCCAGATACACTCAAAAAACCGCTCTATTTTTGAACGTCTGGCTTAGAAACGGTGTTCCCGTTAGCGATACGTAATATCCTGTAGGAGATATATGGCACCGACATCAGACTAAATTCCTGTTAAAAAACACATGTAGTATCACGATCATATTTAGTCGACCCTCATTTACAGGGAGTGATCGACTAAATATTTTTATCAGGCAACGATACGGCTAAACAAGAGATTATTATTCACGCCTGGCTATCAAAAAACTTAATGCTGCATAAGCGCCAGTGTTTTTTCCTTAACCCGCTCCAAAATTTTCTGCGCCTCTTCGGTTGAGCGAATATTAGTGTATCCAATGACTAACCCATAACGTTTTTGTGTCTGCGCATACCAGCTCGAGAGTGGCCGGACGTAAAGCTCGTGCTGTGTCCATAATGCAGCTAATGCGGTATCTACAATGCCACGTTGCAGAAAGGCAACAATATGCATCCCGCCATCTGTAAGCTCAAATTCAAATAACCCTGGAAAGCTCGTTTCAATTGCTTCAAGCATCATGCGACGCCGCTGCTGATAGAGTAAGCGCATCTTTTTTATATGCCGGTAGAAGTGCCCTTCGCTAAGGAATTGCGCAAGTATTTTTTGCGGCAGTAATGGTAGACCCGTTTCAAGGATTTCGCCCAGTTCACTGAAACGGGCTACCGTCTCCTGTGGTATTACCATATAGCCGATACGCATAGCTGGCATTAGCGTTTTACTAAACGTACCGGTATAAATAACCCGGTCATGCATATCGAGGCTTTTCAACGCCGGGATTACTTTTCGTGTGTAATGAAACTCTCCGTCGTAATCATCTTCGATTATCCAGCTACTGTTTTGCTGTGCCCAGGCCAGCAGCTGATGCTTACGCGGTAATGAAAGGCTAACTGCGAGCGGACTTTGATGAGTGGGTGTAACGATAGCGAAGCGTGCATCATTGTGATAGCGCTGAAGAAAATCAACATCCATGCCCTGCCGATCAACAGGTATATAGTGCAGATTGGATGCCATTCGCTTTAATAATTGCTGACCATAAAAGTAGCCAGGATCTTCAAACAGCACTTTATCGTCAGGCTGTGCAAGTACCGACAGAATTAACCGTAAGTTGGCCCGATAGCCGCTGGTAACAAAGATTTGCTCCGGTCGGCAATTCATTCCTCTTGAAATATTGAGATAACTTGAAATGGCCTCACGTAGCGGCTGAAAGCCCATTACCGGGGGCATGAGCATTTCTTCTGGACGAAGACTTCGCGCCGCTTTTCCCGATATTAGTAACCATTTTTTATGGGGAAATTCATCCAGGGCAGGGATTCCGAGCCTCAGATCACCCTTCCTTTCAGTAATCTGTGTGTTAAGTGAACAAGACGATACAGCGTTGTCTGCGCTGACCGTTGAAGTTAGCCTGAGCTCCGGATTTATATAGGTCCCCTTTGCCCCCAGACTCACGAAATAGCCTTCTCCAATAAGAATTTCATACGCGGTTTCTACCGTTTTTCGCGCTACCTGCAACTCGCTTGCTAGCGAACGAATCGAGGGAACGCGCGCTCCCGGTTTCAGAAGACCGTCCTGAATCTGCTGACGATAGCGGGCATAAATCTCTTTGTACCCCATTAAATGCACCTTTAGATGTCCTATCAATTAAGTGCAATAATGGCCCTTTTTAACCAGACATACAAGATTAAGATATGGCTATTAACTAAGCCACTCATTATGAGGCGTCATGAAGATTGAACATTACGACACCGCTACTGACCTTGCCCGTTGCTTTGCGCTGATGCGGGAACTACGCAGCAAACTGACGAATGAGAAACAATTTATCGCCCAGGTACAGCGCCAGCAGGCGCAAGGTTATCGGCTTGCAGGACTGGAGCAGGATGGCAAACCAATAGCGCTGGCCGGTTATCGACTGCTCGAAAATTTTATTCACGGGCAATTCTGTTACGTCGACGATCTGGTAACAGTGAGCGAGGCTCGCGGTCAGGGGATGGGTGCAACGCTGTTGAATCACTTAGCGGTAATCGCACGTGAATACGGTTGTGGTCAGATGGTCCTTGATACCGCCATTAGTAATTCAGGAGCCCAGACATTTTATCAGCGTGTCGGATACACCGCCCTCGGCCTGCACTTTTATCGCGATCTCACCTGAGGAAAAAAATGATGAAACTGCTTCACATTAAAGTCAGTCCGGATTTATCAGGATCGGCATCCCGCGCGGCGTCTGAACGCCTTGTAGAAAAATTACGCGCGCATCATGCCGAGCTTGAAGAATCAGTTCTGGACCTGGCTCAACGGCCGCTACCACATCTTGATGCATTTACCATTGCTGGTTTTTTTACCCCACCAGACCTACGTAGTGAAGCTCAGCTCACCGCTATTAAGACTTCGGAACAACTGGTAGATCAGCTTTTTGATTGCGACACATTGGTTATCTCATCACCGATGTGGAACCTCGGCCTGCCTTCCGTGCTGAAGGCCTGGTTCGATCATATAACCCGCGCCGGACGAACTTTCGCCTTTACGCCAGAGGGCAAAAAAATAGGGCTAGTCAGCGGCAAAAAAGTGTATTGCGTTGTCGCCAGCGGCAGCGTATTTGCCCACGGTCCATTTGTAGCAGATGACCAGTTCACGCCCTACATTCGCGTAGCGCTTGAATATATTGGCATTACCGACGTGCAATTTATTCGGGTAGACGGCACGCATGACCCCGTAACTCGTACTACAGCATTACCCCATGCACTGCAAACCATTGATCGTTTATTTTAAAAAGAGGATTACAATATGTCGTCACGTGTGAATCATTTCAAAACCATCCCGGCACTGGCTAAAACACTTGCCGATGCTTCTATGGCATTAGGAAAAATCTCGCTGGATAAAAAACTTAAGCACTTAGTTGATATCCGTGCCTCACAGCTAAATCATTGTGCATTTTGTCTGGATATGCATGTTAAAGAAGCAAAAATGCATGGAGAGCGTGAACTGCGTCTTTATCACGTTGCAATCTGGCGGGAATCGCCATTGTTCAGCGCCAAAGAGAAAGCTGCTCTGGCACTGACTGAAGCTTTGACCCGCATTGGTAATAATGGTGTAAGCGAAGCGCTTTACAACGAATTGCGCGAACATTTCTCTGAAGTGGAAGTATCAGAGTTAACATTCACCGTTGCTGTAATTAATGCCTGGAACCGTCTGCAGATTTTATCGCAGATGGCACCAGGCTCGATGGATAGCGCTTACGGTCTGGATCGTGCTGAATTACATTAATAAATGTCCGCCAACAACACTTCTTGTTGGCGGCTTTATTTTTTAATTATAAGCTTACATATAATGTAATAACCGCACACGAATAGTATTCATAGTGTATTTTCAACCTAATATTATACATGCTTAAAAGAATATTAAGATCGATTATATTCATCGCTAGCTGTTAAAAAAGTAAAAACCGCCTTTCGGCGGTTTTTACTTTTGGGGAAATGAGTAACCAATCGCGAGAAGAAAATGAATGGTAATTTATGCCTTGGCCAGCGGCTTCATTCGAAAGCTGACGCCCATACGATTAAGTGCATTCATTGTTGCAATAACGATGGTCAAATCGACCAAATCTTTTTCACCAAATACTGAAAGCGCTGCAGAATACGCTTCATCCGAAGCATGTGTCTCACTTACTCTGGTAACTTCTTCAGCCCATGCCAGCGCCGCTTGCTCCAGATCCGAGAATAAATATGTAGCCTCCTCCCATACGGGAATCAGAACTATTTTCTCTACCGACATGCCACACTTCATAAGATCGCGGGTGTGAATATCAATACAATGCGCGCAGCCATTAATCTGAGATACTCTTAAAAAAACCAAATGTATTAACTCTTCCGGGAGATTTGTTCCTGTTGTGGCGAAATGATGCAGCGTTCCCAGTGCTTTTGAGCCTTCTGCAGATACCTGGAACCAATTTGGACGTTTCATTTGTTTTCCTTTAGAAAGTGTTACTTGATTGATTTATCTACGGAAATATGCCTCACCTTCTTCAGAAGGATTACTGATGGATACTTCAGTGTTAAGTCATCATAATCAAAATTGACATATAAAAAAGACACAAAGAAGAGGAAAATGCGTAGGACATGTTAGAAATGGAATGCCATGAAACTAATATGGGTTTAACTTTGATTCAACAATGATGATTGTTTGAATGGCCAATTTTAGTCTTTATGCAGAAATGGCACCTGAGGATGTGACTTGGTGAAGGCCTTCATCATTATGGTAAAAAAGGTGCAGGATACATTGTCGGATCACTCTTTCTTCTGGCTGAACTGCCGATTACCAGCAGGCTAAAGCCTGGCTATCCCAAACGACAATCGACGTTCCCAGGGAAGAAATGTTTAATTCATATGTAATGAAATTCGTTCTGTACGCACACCTCTCGCTCATAGCGGACCATTTCTTTCCTATGCCCTTCCTTCAGCCTTCATCCGCTCGTATTTGGCTTTGAGACGCTCTGCAGGTGTCGGTCCCTTCGACGATACTGGTGCTGCCAACGCTCTACGAACTGGCGGAATCGGCTTCCCGGCCAGCACCCGCTTTTCCCACACATCCAGAATGTCACTGGCTTCACGCTCGAGTTCTTTAAGACTCAACTGACCATTTGTTCCACGGCGCCGCAGTTCAAGGCAAATGTGGTAATAAACCGCCTTTGGCCACGGATATAGCTCGCTGCTCGGGTACCGATAAACCAGCTTCCTCCACTTCCAGTATTCAGCCATGACGTCAGCAGTGGTGATCCCCAGCACGCAGCGCCCTTCCCTGCACCACTTGATGAACTGGCCTGGCGAAGGCAGAAATGGACGCTCCTGTCGGCGTACCATGCGCATGCCGGCTTCGACCTGCGCCATGGTTGTGATCCCGTTTTCTTTAAAGGCCAGCACCCATTGCCGGCGGATCTCGTTCACGTCTTCCTGGCTGCGATTAACCAGGCTTGCCGGGAACGCGGCCGCCAGCTGTACGAACAGCCCGTTGATAATCTGAGCCACCTGCTGCGTTTGTTCGCGTTCGGTGTACTGCTCAGGCATGTTGTGCGCTACCCGGCAAGCCTGTTCCCGGTCAAAATCGCGAATGCTCTCTGCGAGGTTTTTCATTCCAGCACCCCGTCAATCCAGTCGGTGTTATGCAGGTCAATGCCGCCCCGGGATGGCTTTGCCGTTCCGGTTGCACGCAGCCGCTTCGTAGTGAGCTGATCCCATTGCTTGCGCAGACTTGAAGGGCTCAGGATGTTGTCTTTCCAGAACTCATCCCGGTTGGCCCACTGGAAGAGGTCACAGATTTCGTAGTGAGTACGCTTGTCCTGGGCACGCATCAGCCTTATGGTGTTTGCCCATTCAGCCCAGTTGGGTTCGGATAGCGATGCGTTGACGGTGAGAAGCCTGTCGTAAATCCAGCGTGCGGCCTTGAGGTCGTCAGCGGATCCCCATGATTTACCTGCAGGGGTGTATATCCCGGCGGCTGCTTCTGGATGGCGTGAGAGAAACTTTTGAGTTTTCTGGTTTCGGGATTCGTCAGAATTCCGAGACGAGGATATTTTAATATTGTTCTTGTTATAGTCTTGGGTGTCTACCGTTTCCGGGAAGGTTTTTCCCGTTTTCGGTAACACTTTTCCCGATTTCGGGAAGACTTTTCCCGTTTTCGGCTTGTCTAAAATCCAGGCAGAAAGGTCAGTATTTATACCGACCGTTTTCATCACTCCCTGCTTCTGACTGAAGATAATTTTGCGTTCTGCGAGTGATTTAAGCGCATCCGAAACGTGGGAATCACTCAGCCCTGTAAGCTCGGCGATCACCGTGTTCGTAACGCGGTCCTGTTTCTTGTTCCAGCCGTAGGTAAGCCAGATCACCGCCTCAAAACACTGCCACTCCCGGCCTGACATTCTCAGACGAGGCTTGAGTTGTTGTATCTCGTTAGCGACCTTGGTATACCCGTTCGACAGGTCGGCCATACGACCTCCCGCTTGTTCAGTTCTGTGGGGGAAATTGATAATTTCAGCTGTGTTTGACATACTTAGCTCCGCAATTACACTCCGTTTTTGCACCTGAAAGTCGGTTCTGTTCGCGCAGACCGGCTTTCGCCTTTTCTGAAGAACTCATATTGCCCCCAACATGGTTGTGACCATCGCCAGCAGCGGCGCTGTGAGATCCGGATCGACACGGAACATTTCGAAAATCCCCTCTCCTAACTCCTTTAGCTTTTCCTTCTTCGGTGCATCAACCATCAGAGCTTGCTTCGCCTCACTCACCTCTTTTTCCAACCTGGCTATCCGGTCGTTCGTATGCCATTTCGCAAGCAGCTACTCGCTCAGTTCACCGCCGACGAACTGCGCCACCACTTGACCCGCGAAGAATACGAAGGTATCAGCGCGCTGGAAATGGACACAGACAACAGCTATGTCCAGAACCTGCTGCTGGCGGCAGAAAACTGCGAAGAGGTGAAGGGTTACGATACCAAAGACCTGTGGCGCTACACCGACGCCATTCGCAAAGTGTTCAGCCAGGAGAAGCGTCACGAACTCGCTTTGGTTCTCCGATTCACCAGAATCTGGGCGGCGACTGATTACATTGACCGCGGCATTCTCGTTCGCGAATGGGCAGCCGGTAACCGCATTAGTAATGTTCAGCGCACCGATTCTGGTACCAATGCCGACGGCGGCTATGTAACGGATCGCGGCGAAGGCGCGCATCACACTCTGGACACTCTCGATCTTGAGATCGCATGCGCCCTACTGCCTATGGACTTCCACCACTTCGAAATTCCTTCGAGCGTGTTACGACATGCCAAAGAAATCGTGGCGAAGAAAGAAGAACCATGGAAATCCTGGAGCGCCATCCTGCGTAATCAGCCCGGCATACTGGCGGTTAACCGTGCGGCAATCTTCAACTTGATCCGCATCGCGCCAGATAACATCCACCACACGCCAGCGGCTCATCTTGAGTTTGTGAATAAAACCATGACGGCTGAATTTAACTCTGCTGTGAAATTACTGCCGTTGCCTACTCCTGTAGTTGAGACTGAAGCCCCAGCTGAACAACCGCAGGTTGAAAATCTCGGCAGCGGCGTGTTCTCCATCGATGGCCTGATGGGGGGAAATACCGAACCGGTCGTCAATACCTCCTCAAATGAAGTCGAAAACACGAAATACACAGCGGAGACCACCAGCGATGTGCAGATGGAAACGGCTAAGCCAGAGAAAGACGAAGATGTTGATTCGGTACAACCAGGCGAAGGCGCTTATGCAGCTAATACGCAGACAGATTCCATAGCGCCGGAAGAGCAGCAGTCAGAGCCAGTACTCGAATACCCGGCCTACTTCGAACCTGGCCGCTACGAAGGTCTGCCGAATGATGTTTATCACGCAGCAAACGGCATCAGCTCAACTCAGGTGAAAGATGCCCGCGTCAGCCTGATGTACTTCAATGCGCGCCATGTAGCTAAAACTATCCCTCACATAGCATCAAAAGTGCTGGACATGGGAAACCTGGTGCATGCCCTTGCATTGCAGCCGGAAAACCTCGAAGCAGAGTTCAGCTTAGAACCGGGGATCCCGGAGGATGCTTTCACCACCACCGCAACCCTGCGCGAGTTCATCGACGCGTACAACGCCAGCCTGCCGGCGCTGCTGAGTGCTGACGAGATTAAAGCGTTGCTTGAACAACATAACGCATCCCTTCCCGCTCCAGTGCCGCTTGGTGCGAGCCTGGAAGAAACGGCTCAAAGCTATATGGCTCTCCCAGCTGACTACCAGCGTATTGAAGAAGGCCATAAACAGACAGCAACGGCAATGAAGGCATGCATTAAAGAGTACAACGCCACCCTGCCCGTGCCGGTTAAAACCAACGGCAGCCGTGATGCGCTACTCGAGCAATTAGCGATCATCAATCCTGATTTGGTCGCACAGGAAGCGCAGAAACCGACGCCGCTGAAAGTGTCCGGCACTAAAGCAGACATGATCCAGGCAGTTAAGTCGGTTAAGCCCGATGCCATATTCGCCGACGAACTGCTGGATGCCTGGCGCGACAACCCTGGCGAAAAGATTCTGGTTACCCGCCAGCAACTGGCCACAGCGCGGGCAATTCAATCTGCACTCCTGGCGCACCCGACCGCCGGCATGCTGCTGACACATCCAAGCCGCGCCGTTGAAGTGAGTTACTTCGGCTTTGACGACGAAACAGGTTTAGAAGTGCGTGTACGCCCTGACCTTGAGATTGAACTGGACGGCGTGCGCATCGGTGCTGACCTGAAAACCATCAGCATGTGGAATGTGAAGCAAGAAAGTCTGCGCGCCAGGCTACACCGGGAAATCATTGACCGGGACTACCACCTCAGCGCAGCTATGTATTGCGAGACCGCGGGGCTGGACCAGTTCTTCTGGATATTCGTCAACAAAGACGAGAACTACCACTGGATCGCCATCATTGAGGCATCCACCGAACTGCTGGAACTGGGCATGCTCGAGTACCGCAAAACGATGCGTGCCATAGCAACCGGATTCGACACGGGCGAATGGCCAGCGCCGATCACTACCGATTACACCGATGAACTGAACGACTTCGACCTGCGCCGCCTCGAAGCGCTGCGCGCTCAGGCTTAAGGGGGATTTATGCATAACACAAACGTTTCCGTTGCTGACCAGAACACCGTTATTAATTCCAACGTGGCTTTGTTCGATTCCCAGTATCTGAACGCCATCAGCACGTTCGCGCAGATCATGGCGCAAGGCACCGCGACTGTTCCTAAACACTTACAGGGTAATCAGGCCGACTGCATGGCGGTAGCAATGCAAGCGGCACAGTGGCAGATGAATCCCTTTGCCGTGGCGCAGAAGACGCACCTGATTAACGGTGTGCTCGGGTATGAAGCTCAACTGGTTAATGCCGTCATTTCACGCAGCGGCGTGCTTGCCAGTCGTTTTGATTATGAGTGGTACGGTCCATGGGAAAAGGTTGTAGGAAAATTCCACATCCGTAAAGGCGATAAAGGCGAGTACCGCGTCCCGGGCTGGACCCTGGCTGACGAAGCCGGGATCGGCATCATTATCCGCGCAACTCTGAAAGGTGAAGATCAGCCGAGAGAACTTGATTTACTGCTGGCTCAGGCCCGAACCCGAAACTCTACCCTGTGGGCTGACGACCCACGCCAGCAGTTGGCATATTTGGCTGTCAAACGCTGGGCGAGACTGTTCTGCCCGGATGTGATTCTGGGTGTTTATACCCCGGATGAACTGGATGATCGCCGTGAAGAACGAGAGGTAAACCCAGCACCGGCGCAGCACGTAAGCCTTGCAGACATTTCAGGTGACAACGTCACTATGACTCAAACGGCTCAGGAATCAGCTCAAAATATCGATGCACTTGCTGATGATTTCCGTGACCGGATCGAGGCGGCTCAGGATGTGGATAGCGCTAAAGCTCTGCGCGCAGATATTGAAACCGTGAAAGTAACGCTGGGTTCTGCCCTGTTCACTGAACTGAAGAACAAAGCTGTGAAGCGTTATTACCTGGTTGATGCTCGTAACAAGGTGGAAGCGGCAATCAACTCCCTACCATCTCCAGATGAACCCGGTGCGGCAGAACGCTTTGGCGAAGCTGAACGCGTGTTGGCATCTGTGAAACGCCATTTAGGAGAGGAACTACACGATCAGTTCAGCATCACCCTGGCGGATATGAAACCGGAATACGTGGACTAACGAGATCGGGAGGAGAAACCCTCCCTCAAGGAGAAGAAATGCGACTGATTAATCGAGGCAGTAAGCAATCCCCTTTAGCTCGCCAGGCATGTGAAATCGCGCTCGCAGCCCACCAGCAAAGATATGGTGACTATGGGCGCAGCAAGATGAAAGAGACCTATACGGTGAGAGTGGAAGGCGTGAAGGTCTGGGTCGAGGTAGTGAACTGCAAGGCAAGCTACGTGGCCACAGCAATGACCGGCATGCGCCGACTGCGTTCCCTGCCCGGCCAGGCAAACTGAAACTGAAATATCAACGACTGAAGACCGGCATATCTATACTCATGCCGGTTACCTGAGGTGAACCATGTCGCAGGTAATTTTTAACGAAGAATGGGTTGTTGGCGCCAGGCTCACAGAAAAAACAGGCCTGACCCAACGACAGATTGAGAAGTATCGCCAGGGCTGCTGGGTAGAAGGTGTCCATTTTAAACGGATATCGCCTTCTGGGGAAAAAACCTTGCGTGGCACAACCTGGTATAACTATCCGAGAATTAATCAGTTAATAAGGGATGCGTAAGATGGCAGCTTTGCCTACAGGTGTCGAAATCAGAAACAATAAGATTTGTATCTGGTTTATGTACCGGGGAAAGCGTTGCCGCGAAATTCTCAAAGGTTGGATTAACACCCCGGCGAACATCAAAAAAGCCGGGAATCTTCGGGCTGTGATCGTTAGTGAGATCAACCTTGGAGAGTTTGATTACCATCAGCGCTTTCCTTCATCGTCCAGAGCAAAAAAAACCGTAACCACTGTTTCAGTTCAAACCTTTTCAGAGCTGTGTGAGCTGTGGACGAGCATTAAAGAAACCGAAATTAGCGCGAATACCATGCGTAAGACTCGCTCACAACTCGGTACGTTAATGCACATCATTAACGGAGATACGCCTGTTTCAACTATACGCCACAGCGACATTCTGAAATACAGAAAGGAGCTGTTGAACGGTGAGACACTTTACCTGGCAAATCCCAGAAGTAACAAACAGGGACGCACTGTGCGTACCGTGAACAACTATATATCGCTTCTGTGCTCCCTTCTTCGGTTTGCACACAAGTCTGGCTTTATCAGTGGCAAACCCTTTGAAGGGATCAAGAAACTACACAAAGGGAAAGTAAAACCGGATCCTTTAACGAAGCAGGAGTTTAGTTTGCTTGCGGCATCCGAGCGTGGCCAAAGCCTCAATATGTGGACGTTCGCAGTTTATACTGGTGTCCGTCATGGAGAGCTTGCAGCTCTTGCCTGGGAAGATATCGACTGGGAAAAAGGTACGGCTCATATACAGCGCAACCTTAATGCGCTAGGAATGTTCGTCCCACCAAAAACCGATGCAGGTGATCGCGTTATCACGCTTTTAGAGCCAGCACTAGAGGCCTTGAAGGCACAGCGTAAGCTGACTTCGTTACAGCCCAAAACCGAGATTGTGTTTCATCACCGAGAGTATGGTGCGATGGAATATCAGAACCTGCGGTTTGTTTTCATGCCCAGGATGCGCAAGGGCATACAGAAGGCCTACTACTCTTTATCGAGTATCGGCTCCAGATTTAACGCAGCTGTAAAACGTGCTGGTATTCGCCGCCGGAATCCGTACCATACGCGGCATACTTTTGCCTGCTGGCTTTTATCTGCCGGCGCTAATCCGTCTTTCATAGCCAGCCAGATGGGGCATGAAAACGCGCAAATGGTTTATGAAGTCTACGGTGCGTGGATTGAAGAAATGAATGGCGAACAGGTGCTGATGCTTAACGACAAGCTCGCACGCTGAAGAATTTTTGCCCCTATTATGCCCCTATTGGCTCCGAAGGTAGTAATAAATGCAAGAAAATCAATCAAATACAAAGAAAGAGCAATACAACCTGAATAAACTGCAAAAGCGACTGCGCCGTAACGTGGGCGAAGCCATTGCAGACTTCAACATGATTGAAGAAGGCGATCGCATCATGGTCTGCCTGTCGGGCGGTAAAGACAGCTACACCATGCTGGAGATCCTGCGTAATCTACAGCAAAGCGCACCGGTGAACTTTTCCCTGGTCGCGGTTAACCTCGATCAGAAACAACCTGGCTTCCCGGAGCATATCCTGCCGGAGTACCTTGAGAACCTGGGCGTTGAGTACAAAATCGTAGAAGAGAATACCTACGGCATTGTTAAAGAGAAGATCCCAGAGGGCAAAACGACCTGCTCGCTCTGCTCACGTTTGCGTCGCGGCATTCTGTACCGCACCGCAACCGAACTGGGTGCCACCAAGATTGCGCTTGGCCATCACCGGGACGACATTCTGCAAACGCTGTTTCTGAATATGTTCTACGGCGGCAAAATGAAGGGAATGCCACCGAAGCTGATGAGCGACGACGGCAAACACATCGTGATCCGCCCACTTGCCTACTGCCGCGAGAAAGACATTGAGCGTTTCTCTCAGGCCAAAGCCTTCCCTATCATTCCGTGCAATCTGTGCGGCTCACAGCCGAACCTGCAACGTCAGGTCATTGGCGACATGCTGCGTGACTGGGATAAACGCTATCCGGGCCGCATCGAAACCATGTTCAGCGCCATGCAGAACGTGGTGCCTTCGCACCTCGCCGACGTTGAACTGTTCGATTTCAAAGGGATTAACCACGGTTCAGAGGTGGTGAATGGCGGGGATCTGGCGTTTGATCGCGAAGAGATCCCGATGCAGCCTGCTGGCTGGCAGCCAGAGGAAGAGGATGCGCAATTCGATGAACTGCGCCTGAACGTGGTAGAAGTCAAGTAACCTGGCAGCGTCTCAGATATCGTTTCTGAGACGCGTTTTAAGCTTACTTCAGCAGTCGAACGCGGCAGGTTTTCCCTTTAATCTTCCCGCCCTGCAACTGTTTCCAGGCCTTATGCGCAACCGACTGGCGAACCGCTACGTAGACATGCGCAGGGTGGACCGTGATCTTGCCAATATCTGCCCCGTCGAGACCGATATCCCCTGTTAACGCCCCCAGAACGTCACCGGGACGCATTTTGGCCTTTTTACCGCCGTCGATGCACAGGGTGGCCATTTCCGCCGCCAGCGGAGCGATGCTGATATTACCTGGGGTATTCACCCAGTTGAGTTTCAGTTGCAGCATTTCCGAAAGAATATTAGCGCGCTGCGCCTCTTCAGGTGCGCAGAAGCTGATGGCGAGACCACTGTTACCCGCACGCGCAGTACGCCCGATGCGGTGGACATGCACTTCCGGATCCCATGCCAGTTCGAAATTCACCACCAGCTCAAGCGATTTAATATCCAGGCCACGGGCCGCCACATCCGTTGCAACCAGCACGCGAGCGCTGCCGTTAGCGAAACGCACCAGCGTCTGATCGCGATCGCGCTGTTCCAGATCACCATGCAGCGATAATGCGCTCTGCCCGGCATCATTCAGGGCATCGCACACCGCCTGACAGTCTTTTTTGGTATTACAGAACACCACGCAGGACGCTGGCTGGTGTTGGCTCAGCAATTTTTGTAGCAGTGGAATTTTGCCCTGCTGCGATGTCTCGAAGAACTGCTGCTCAATCGCCGGCAACGCATCGACAGTATCGATTTCAATGGTCAGCGGGTTCTTCTGCACGCGCCCGCTGATCGCCGCAATCGCCTCAGGCCAGGTGGCAGAAAAGAGCAGCGTCTGACGCGTGGCTGGCGCAAAGCGGATCACTTCGTCAATCGCATCGCTGAAGCCCATATCCAGCATGCGGTCAGCTTCATCCATCACCAGCGTTTGCAGTGCATCGAGTGAAACGGTGCCTTTTTGCAGGTGATCGAGCAGACGGCCCGGCGTTGCCACAATGATATGCGGCGCGTGCTGAAGGGAATCGCGCTGCGCACCAAACGGTTGCCCGCCGCAGAGCGTTAAAATTTTAGTGTTAGGCAAAAAACGCGCCAGACGACGCAGCTCACCCGCGACCTGGTCGGCCAGCTCGCGCGTCGGGCAGAGTATCAGGGACTGAGTCTGAAACAGGGTTGCATCAATGTGTTGTAACAGGCCTAGCCCGAATGCAGCCGTTTTTCCACTGCCGGTTTTCGCCTGCACGCGCACGTCACGGCCTTCAAGGATAGCCGGCAGCGCGGCGGCCTGGACAGGGGTCATAGTGAGGTAGCCCAACTCATTCAGGTTAGCCAGTTGGGCTTCAGGCAGAACGTTCAGCGTGGAAAAAGCGGTCACAATATACTCTCGTAGTAATGATTGCAGTCAGATGGCGCGTATCCTCGCAGATCTGCGCTAACGATGCGACAATTTAATCGGTTCTTCATCGGGCGGCGGATCCGGCATCGGCTGCGGACGTGGGACAGGATCGGGTATCGGCGTCGGATCGGTGGGCACCGGATCGGACTGCCAGGTGTTCAGGCGTTGCAGGGCAAGTAGAATACTCATCTTTTCCTCCAGATTAGGGTGCTGACCCCTAAAGGGTAGACGCAGATAATCAGGAGGCAAAAAAAAGCCGACTATGAAGTCGGCGTCGTACGAATCAATTGTGCTATGCAGTAATTCAAAAAAAGGAAGTAAGACAATATGGAGCGCAACGCCCATCGCTTGACGTTGCATTCACCTGCGGGAGTAATATTGCACCTAACATGGTCGGAGTTTATTGACTTCGCTCAATTAAAATGTCGTTTTGAAGCCGACTCTGCCTCAGAAAAGCGTAAATTTACAGCCATTTACTACGATGCAACCACCATGCAACACCCCCAATCAAAACCACTAACATGACGCAAAACGTGGTGAAGCCATAGTGATATTCACCGCCGGGGATCCCTCCGAGGTTTACGCCAAACAACCCCGTCAGGAAGGTACTCGGTAAAAAGACCATCGCCATCAGCGACATGGTGTACGTTCTTCTGGCTAACGACTCCTGCATCACCTGGGCTATCTCATCCGCCATGACTGCCGTTCTGGCAATACATGAGTCAATCTCGTCCAAACCACGTCCGAGCCGGTTAGCGATATCCTGCATTCTGCGGCGCTGATCGTCGTTCATCCAGCTCATGCGTTCGCTGGCCAGCCGCGCATAAACGTCGCGCTGGGGGGTCATATAGCGGCGCATCACGATGAGCTGCTTACGCAGCAACGCCAGAAAACCACGTGGGGGGATTTGCTGATCGAGCAAGTTATCTTCCAGATCGATGATTTTATCGTGAAGTTCTTCTATAAACTCGCTGGCATGATCGGTCAGCGCATCACACACATCCACCAGCCAGCTGCCGCAATCCGTAGGCCCCGTGCCCTCTTTCAGATCGTTAATGACGTCATCCAGCGCCAGCACTTTTCGCTGGCGGGTGGAAACAATCAGCCGTTCATCCATATAAACACGCATGGCCACCAGCTGATCCGGACGCTCATCCGTACTGCCGTTTATACAACGCAGCGTAATTAACGTCCCCTCGCCCATCCGGCTGACGCGGGGTCTGAGACTTTCTCCCGCCAGCGCATCCCGAACGTTGTTGGGCAATAGCGGCGTGGACGCGAGCCACTCGGCGCTGTCCGGGTGCGTGTAGTTGAGGTGCAGCCAGCATGGATGTTCGTTGTCGATATGATCCTGATCTTCAAGCGGCCTTGCGCCGCCACGTCCATCAAACACCCATGCAAAAACTGCGTCAGGTACGTTAACCTCAGACCCTTTGATGCTCTCCACAGCGCCTCCACCGTTTTATCTCTTTCGGTGTCAGTCTAGCTTTCGCCGAGGGTTAAGCAATAATTATGTGAGGCATCGTCCTGAATACGCTCAGGAATTCACCGCCCATTCGCGGCTTCTTAACGCATTGTCAGCCTGGAGCTCATTTTCCAGACGGAAATTACGTGTTCGTGTCTGGAGCTCAATCACCTGATTGCGCAGCACATCTGACGATCCATTGAGTTCTTCAACCATCGACACGTTGCTCTGCGTTACGCGTTCAAGCTCAGACAATGCCTGCGTAATTTGTGAAATACCTTTTTCCTGTTCTGATGTTGAGGCGGAAATTTCATCCATCAGTCTGCTCACATTGCCCGAACCGGTAACAATGTCATGCATGTTTTTTTCGGCTTCAGAGACCACGTTAACGCCCTGCGTCACGTTATGGCTGGTGACTTCAATCAATGACTTAATATTTTTTGCCGCTTCGGCGCTACGATGCGCCAGGCTTCTCACTTCGCCCGCGACCACAGAAAACCCTTTACCATGGTCGCCCGCTCTTGCCGCTTCAACGGCGGCGTTAAGCGCCAGAATATTGGTCTGAAAAGCGATACCGTCAATCAGCGAGATAATCTCTGTCATTTGCTGGGCGCAGTCGGTAATCGACTGCATATTGTTCGCGACCTGCCCCATTAACTCTCCGCCTTTACGCGCCTGCAACGTCGCGAGATTCGCCTGTTCGCTGGCTAAACGGGTATTGTCGGCATTATTTTTTGTACTTGCAGCCATCTCTTCCATGCTGGCTGCCGTTTGCACCAGCGAAGCTGACTGCTGTTCTGTTTTGACGGAAAGCTGCGCGCTGCGTGAAGAGAGTTGATCTGACAGGGTCATCGCAGTTTGCGAGGAGGCGCGGATCTCACGGACCAGCGTTGCAATGTTGCTGGAGAGACTATTAATCCCCGGGATCAGACGTCCCGCACAGTTGTTGCCAAATTCAGGTATCGACACGCCAAGTTTGCCTGACGTCACTTCTTCAATACTTTTTTTCACCGTATTGATCGGCGTCACAAGATATTTTGTCATGTACGCCCAAAGCAAAAATAAGGCGATGAATTGTACAATTATGACTGCAATAAAAAGCGAAGAATTTCGTGAAAATAGCGCTATAACTCCATCACTTACCAAAAATACACATAAAAGGAAATAGACAATGAACGTTCTGACACTAATATTTCTTAGCATACGTTTTCCTGGGACATTATATTTTGGTTGGCATTAAGGGTTATAGCATTGCCATACGAATTTGTCCTCACGTTCGTCGCTGGTTTGTTGTTTTGCAGTTTGATTTGCGCAGTTTTACTTAAGGCGGATAAAAAGCATGTTTTACGCTAAATATCTGGCTTGTCGTTGGGTTACTGATACCCCTTCAAAAATGGTAATTATATATTTAAGGAGGGGTACTGTAGGCCGCCGGTGTGTAGTGGTGCTTAATAAGTTAACGTAGTTAATATATATTAACTACGTTAATGCGCGCTCCTTCCGTTAGGGTGACTTACGCTCAGGCCAGACAGTCGATAGCCTGGAAAAAACAGTCCTCAGTCATGAGAATATTCTCTTTTGCACTTTGATGCCCGCGACGAATATACCAGCCTGCTTCAGGCGCCATGCTTAAATGGAATATCCTCGCCCCCGACAGACTATCGGGGACATTAATACTCATCGTCACACACCCCTTCTCCGACCCCCTGATCACCTGTTCTGGCATAATGGTGACGCTGCGATCCCCATTTTGCAAAATGATCGTCGTAATAGCATAACGACATATACCGCTACTAAGGCTGTAGCCAACCGTACTTAAATCGGTGATATGTTTTTTAGATAAAAATATTTCAATACCAGAACCTTCAAACCATGTAATGATTTGCTGTGCAAGATCCTCCATCCGCTCACAAAACGCCCTGACTTCGGCCTCAGCCGTATTAACATAGATCGGTTTGTCCCCGATACTCTGTTGCACTTTCTTAAAAAAACGCTCTCTTGCTGACATGTCAACTCCGTGTTTTTCGCCAGTCTCATTATTCTTTTTGGTGCTTCAGCAGAGCATAGCTGGCAATCAACTGCTGAAGATGCTGTTCGGTCTGGTTTAGCTGCGCTGCTGACAGGGGTTGCCCGGCAGGTAAAATAGAAAGCAGACGAAGCTGCTCCTCAAGCGGAACGGTATGGCTGAAGGACTGCGACATGGCAAACACGGCTGATTTCAGTTCACTCACCGTCATGTACTTCCCCTTCTGTTCATCCAGCGCGTTTAGCCTGTTCGTCAACTGCTGTAACTGCGTCATCCCCTGATGCCAGCCATTCAGATCTGACTCTGCAAGTCCGGCAACGCTAATCTGCTTGTGCCACCGCTGCGCCAGGGGTTTGGCCTCTTCAGGCCACAGCGTCAGCGCCTGCTGCACCAGACGGTCGCCGTAGCTTACTGCCCAGTCTGGTTTCAGGTGTAAAAGCTGCGCTAACAACTGCTGTGTCTTGCTGATCCCCGGTTCAGGTGGCGGTGACGTTTGTTGCAGCGCCTGCAACTGTGCTGTAGAGAGTCCTTCAGGTAAAGGAGTCAGGGATGCGGCCAGCTGGGTTTGTACTGAATCTGGCGCATGCATCGTCTGCCATCCCACTGCGACAATGCTGGCTGCCACCAGCATGAACAACATACCCGCAGCAAATGGCTTCCACTGCTTCACGGGTACAGGAGGCTCTTTATTCGGCAACGGCTCGGGCTGAACCACATAAACCCATTTACAACGCTCTGTCGGTTCTGTGAGGTGAAGTTCAGCGGCCCCCACCGCGTTACCCGGCAGACTCGCGCCCGTATTTTCACTGTTTTCCAGACGCACTGCTGCGTTCTGCATCATTGTGCGCAGGGCATCAAGCTGAGCAGCATGCTTAAGTTCGAGGCGCTGCAACATGTCATTCAGAGCGTTCAGATTCTCCTCAGCCTGATAAAGTTGTCCTAAATCGGCATACGTCAACGTCAGCGTTCTCACCACCTGTTGCAGGCGTTTGCTCAGTGCGCTGAGGATTTCAATTCGCGCATGGACAGGCTGTGGCCAGAGGCCACCCCACTGACGGAAGACCAGTGCAGCCAGTAGCGCCAGCCCTTCATTCATGCCGTAGAGGCCGGCGAGATGCGTGCGGGCGAGCGTATACCAGGCAGCCGTTTGTAGCTCCACACCGTTATGCTCGAACAGTGACAGACAGAGCGTTTCCGCGTGTTGCCAGTTAACATCCGGGCGTGCCGGATGGGTGAGCTTGTTCATTTCTTCGCGCAAGGCAGCGTAATCCGCAAGCGTGCGCGGATCCCCGCCGGTTTTAAGTTGGCGTTCAGAATTTATTGTCATAACTGTTTTAACCTGAGTAATAACTAGATGGCGGCTCGTGCATCGAGGTATTGCTGTTGTTTCAGATGACGGATTAATACCCTGCCCTCGGGCATAAATTCCGTGCCGTAGCGCACCAGCCCGACCCCCTTCAGCTCCGCATCAATGGCGTAGCGGAGTTCACCGGGCTGAATCTGTTCCTGCATCACCACGTTAATCCGGCTCAGGCGCGGCTCGTATTTCAGCAACACGGCCGACAGTATGGTAATCAACTGGTGGGCGGTCCCGGGCATTCCCTGGAGGATTTTTGTCATATCCGGCAGGCCGTAGTCCGGCAGGTGAGCCAGCGTACCGGCGCGGCAGTTGAGGATGCGCTGCATGTTATCGAGTACTGATAAAATCACCTGATTCTGTTCGCTGACCTGGTTGAGGCTCAGGCCACCTGAGAAATTGCCGCTCAGCATTTCATACAGCGATGGCGTGTTGTGTCCCTGTGGCATCAGTCATTATATGAACACATTCCGTTTGCAAAGCATCCATTGTTTAGACATTGACGGGTAGGGTTCAGCATCATTCCTGGCTTATTTGCAGCTATAACGCTGCCAGCCCTAATGTAATTCGCTGACTCCCCCCTTATTTCCTTTGCGGCTTTAAGCCCAGTGACTGATTCAGGTGTAGTGAGTCCTGGTCTTACCTGTCTTTGTCATTACACTGGCCGCCAGAGCAACCTTTCAGTATTCACCCATTTGTTAAGAGTTTATATTCATCCGTATCAGCGATTAGTATGACCGGATACTGATATGATCCTTACCGTACTTATGGTAATAAGTCGCTATAGCCCATCCTATTTCATTGCCTTAATCGCGTTTCCAGGTCAATTCTGACCAAGGGGGCGGAGGGGATTGGCATTTTAAACGTTAAGCACACTCTGGAATTTTCCATCCAGCCCACCCTTCACTTGTTGGATACATTGCATATTGCCCGTGCCATTCTGGTGCAACCGAATCAGAGAACTGAGCTTGCCAAAAGTGCCATGCAGAGCTTTTTATTTTATTCCCATTGGAATCATATACAACAAAAAAAGATTGGTTGGAAAACAACCGTAACACTCTCCCGATACCACCATATGGTCGATAGTCAGGAATATAAGTAGTCAGTTCGCATTTATTATCTCGACTCCATATAGTATCATTCTTGATTGCGTTTTGATAAGCCATGGTCTTAATCACCATTAGCAAAACGCAAAAGAAGAAAACTGATATCAACATGAAGCAGCACGTTTTTTTTATAAAGCTATGCATTTATATTCACCTCTTTCCAGTAAATATATTCCTCCATATCTACCTTATTCAAATGAATGATAATGTTCGTAGGGATTTTTTTCACCGTCGAGTATACGAAAAAATCTCCAGTTTTATTTTCGCCCTTATATTTTTCCCGGTATCTCACAAAAGATGAGTTAGTAACTCTAAAGTATCTACAGTCACCTTCATCAATATATTCTTTTTTCAATAGTTCACTTATAATCCCTGGTTTGATGACACCATTCTCTCCCCAATAGCCTAACGGTTGATCATCACCATCATTCATAAACTCGTAGGTATCCCTAACGTACAATCCAAGCTCTTTAATTTCTAACCTCATAAAACCATCAGTATCTTTCGTGACATTAAGTTCTGTAAACGCAATTTTGATTATGAAAGAACCAAGAGCACCATACACATCATCCAGGGTATCTGTTGCTTTTTCCCACAATGTACTACCAATTTTTATAAAGTTAAATTGACTTGTTTTATCAAGCTCTATTGCTGACAGATTGCCATTATTTAAATAACAGTCCTTTATTTCATTATCAATAAAAAGACCTAATTCATCCAATCTGTTAATGATATAACAAAGGCCATTAGACAACTGTTGTGAGATTTGTTTTTTTTCGCCCCAAATAGTCATTATACTCAATGACATTCGATACTTGCTCCACAAAAGCATCGTAAATTGGCTTGATTCGTAACGAAGACGTTAGTAACCAGTCAAAGTCCAAATCTTCAATGATGTGACTTTTGTCCACAGTATTCACATCAACTTTATTTAGCTTCTCTTCACGTGACATTTCGTAATATGGATCATTGAACCATTTTCGCATGAAACGTGCTGACACTGACCAACCTTTTTTCTCCATCACATCCGGGATGTCAGTTATTTTGAAGATTTTGACCGGGACTGTTTGTTTACTTTCACTTTCATTTGTTAACTTTGATTTAATTTTTACATTCGCCACAAAATCACCCTATAAATAATGAATCTTGTTCTAGAACATTTAATTCCACTTCAGCCTCATCGGGATGACTAACGAAACTTGTGAAGCCCTTCTTGCATGTAGTCCCTTTAACGACCGAGCCTGTAGGTGAGGTCAATTCATATCCAATATTTGATATTGGCTCTTGGGTTCTATTATCTACAAGAATAAAACTCCTACGGAAAACATCTCCTGGCCCAGGTAAGAATGGGAGTTCTGGAGACTGAGCATTACTTCCCGCCACCATCGTCCTTTTCACCCGGCGCAGGTAGGTCGCCGTCGTGCCGTACTCGATTTTCCCCGCCTCCAGCCGCAGATAACTCCCGCCCCCGATGAGCGTGATGCGCTTTTTCCCCGCAAACGTGATGTCGCTC